>NZ_QJSA01000030.1:0-5664 GCF_003586265.1 Pseudomonas jilinensis
CTGGGTCAGGGGCAGTTCATCGAAGCCGGCCAGGAAATCCACCTGTCCAGCGGCATGAAAGTAGTACTGGAGGCCGGCAGCGAGATCACCTTCAAGGTCGGCGGCAGCTTCGTCAAGCTCGACCCCAGCGGCGTCACCCTGGTCGGCCCCAGCGTCAAGATCAACTCCGGCGGTAGCGCGGGATCGGGTAGTGGGGCTGCGCCAAAGTTGCCGGGTGATACAGCGGTGGCAGAGTCGGATGAGGCGGGCGGTCTGTTGTCCTTCAGGCTCAAAGAAGCACGCAAGGGAAGCAGTCCCTTTGTTGAACTCTGCCAAAAGCCCAAGGGCGGCACGCCGGCTCAGTGCCCGTTGGCCGACTGCCCTTGCCGCAAAGCCAGTGGGGTTTAGGAGTATGGGTTATCAGCGAATGGGGCAGATGCCGCTGTTACAAGGTGATATCTACTGGTTGGCGGAGCCGCAGACTGGATTGCTGCAGACCTTGTATCAATGCGAGTCAGAGCCTGATCCGGTTCAACTGTTCGAAGGTACTGCTTTTGCGGCTCAGGCCAGCCAGTCCCCTATTTTGTTCAAACTTTCTTCGAGCAGCGGGGGGATGCTAAGTGTGCTTGCAGACGACCCCCGGAAATATGACGGCCTGCTTGTAGCCAGTTGTGCTGCGCGCGCTGAGCTGTTGTACCACTTGAGGAGCCTGCTAGAGGCGTCGTTCCTCCAGAAGCGCAAGGCCCTGTTGCGTTATTACGACCCTCGGGTGGCGAGCTACCTGCTGCCTACCTGCACGGGAGCGCTGCAAGCGCGCTGGTTGGGCCCTGTCAGTGCCATAGCCTGGTTTGGCGGAACCTGGGCTGATGAAGCTGAAGGGAGAAAGGAGTGGCATCTGCTGACACATGATGATGCCGTGGGCAAGTCGGTGTCGGATCAGTTGTTGGCACTTGACGATGAACAATTGCAGCGACTGGTTGACCAAGGTTACGAGCACTTCGCCTGGCGCTGGCTACAACAACGCTCAGGCTATCCGGTTTCACAGGTATTGGATTGGGTAAGGGCTGGGGTTGCGCTTGGACATAACGAGCAGAATTCGCTGAACGCCTGGTTGGATAGCCGGGTAGTTGCGCAAGGAGAGCAGCAAGGATGAGTAACAAGGTCTGTATTCTCGACCAGGGTCCGGCCTGTGAGCCAGACAAACTGATCGTCGAAATTGTAGGCAAGGAACACCCTGATAGCCAGAAGCTGTTGATTTGCGATGCGCAAGGGCAGCCGCTGGAGGCTGTGACCGCAGCAGCGGTTGAGGAAAGCATTTCTGGCGAAGGTGTATCCAGCCTGCTGAAAGTCTGGGATTGGGATGAGCAGCCAGGTGAAACGCTATATCTTGAAATCGCCAGTGAGTCAGGGGAGCCTATCCGCTTGCCCCTGCTGAGCGATTTGCGCGTAACTGCGCGCCAGGATGAAGCCCAGCTGAATCAAATTGTCCCTGTAGTGCCCTGTACTGCTCTACCCGGAATTCGCCGGCCCAATGACTTGGGAATACCAGTATTGGTGCGTAGCGGTTACATATATGTGTTCTATAGGCAGAAGCTCTGGCGCGAACTGGAAGTGCGCTTTACCGATACTGGCACATACTTTCATGACATTGATGTGGAAAGTTATCGCCGAGGGGAGCGGGGCTTTGCTTCTGGAAAGCGCGAAGCTACCGGTGTCGCACTTGAAGATATCTGGCTACCGGCGCAGTGGAATGGGCGCAGGGCGGGGCCTGTTCAGTTGATGTTCTCCGAGGTGCAGCTCAACTCGGCCCGCCTGGCGTATTTGGAAAGTCATGAAATGCGCTTGTCGTCGCGAACCCGTAGCCCCAACCTTTTGGTGTCCGAGCCGGTCTGGCAGCGGCGTTGGGCAGACAGCCCAGATGGCAAGACAATGCTGGAAACTTTTGTGGGCAGTGGTTCCGGTATTGCTTCCAATGCTGGTACCACACGTTACCGTATGGAGTTGTTTACTTTCCCGGTTAACCTTTGTCCTCCCCAGCGCCAGCGTCAGCCTGCGCATGAATGGTTGCTTGATCAGCCGGCACTCATGCTCTGCGATTTGAGCGGTGGCTACCCGGAACAAGCTATGGCATCTACCCGCCAGACGGCAGATGTTTGGCGAGCAGGGGAATCTGTTGATCCGCCTGCGGAGTTTGAGCCAGAGGCATGGCGTGGCTTTTATGTGAGAAGTGATGCAGGCAGTATTGACGACGATGCAGAAAAGCTTTGGCAGGCCCAGGAAGCGCAGTCAGATGTGCTGCAATCGGTGCGTGATCGGCAGCTTTATGCCGTGCTGTTGCCGGACTCCATGCATCGTATGCGCCACCTGCACGCGCGCATTGATTGTCTGCAAGAGCTGCTGAAAATCTGTGTACGCCTTGCCATTGAACACCCGCATCATGCCAGTGCTTTACTGTTGCACAATCTGGCGGTACCACCCTCTATTGGCGGTGGGCGTAACCCACTGCATCAAAGCCTGCAAAGCAAATTGGGTGAACGCGGCAAACGTGAAATCAACGTTGCCTCCGCTGCGGCCGAGCGAGCCTATGTCTGGCAACAATTGGACAACGCCCAGCAGATTTTGACTGATGGATTGAAGTCTGAGCAGTACCAGCAGTGCCTGGCTGATCACCTGAGTCTGGATCAATTTGATTATCAGGCAGCCATGTTTTCTGCGGTTCGTTTGATGGCCAGCATCGTTACATCGCCGGCGCAACTTGATCCGTTGGCTATCAATGGCGACATCCACAATGCTGTTACGGGTGCGCGCCTGCATCGCACGGGCCGCAGTCCGGGGCAGCAGTTAATGCGGGAAGTTGCCAATAGGGCGACTCACCCCCTGCACGTCATGCTCTGGCCGGAACTCAAGGAGGAGGAGCTCTTTGCTGCCTATCAACGGCCTGCTCAAGAAGAGCCTAACGCTGGCGATGGACGTTTCCGGGCAACAGCGCTGGCCAGCCTGGAAGAGCAGGACTCCCCTGATGAAAATACTGAAACACTGGATGGCATCACCCTGGCTTCTTTGATGAGCAGCGGCACCTTACAGGACAGTTTTACGGCACATAAAATTTTCAAGGCCGGGATGTCGGTGCTGTCCAAAATCAATGAAATATTGAGCGGCGCTGTTCTGGCTGCTGAGAACGGCATTGCCAATCTGGCCAACCAGACGATTGACAACAACCGCACCATGGCTGGGCACCAGGCTGATATTGACCGTGCGCGTCAAGACCAGAGCCGTCAGCGATCTGAGCTGGGTGCTAGAGGCCGTGCGATGAGTATCCAGTTGCACGGCATGAATGCCGAGCATCTGCGACAGACAATGCCCAGAGCCTTTGATAATGCTCTTTTTGTGCGTATAGGGAACCTTGGGAACAAAAAAATCACCGATTACTATCTCTTGGGGCTTGAAGATTTGCCGGAAGTGAATATTCAGGAGGCCGAGGGAAAAATGTTTGGCAGGTATCTGGACCGCGATGGCAAGCCTCTGGCTATGACCAACGGTACAGCTGCTCGCCGGGCAGGGATGCAAATTGCCCCGGAGGCCGGCACTTATTTTGTTATACCTCGTAATAGCGAAACCGCAGGCATTCTTAGTCAACTAAATCAGGCCATTCACCAAGAGTCATTGGCCAGTTCGGCACTGCTTGCCTCACGCGCAAGTGCTGAACAGTTAGGGGCGGACTTGCAGCGTGCGACTGACAATCTCAGACGGGCAAGAGAGGGGCTGGCGGCCCGAGTGCTGAACAGTAAACCCTTCTCCGCAGTGGTGTTGATGATGGAGATTTGGAATGTGCGTGTGGCTATCGAGGAGGCTGAGAAGATTGGCTTGGAGCGAGGGGAGGGAAGGCTAAAGGTAGGAATGTTTGCTGCTTATGCTGACCTAATGATCGCGCTTGAGGCTCTGACGAGCAAGCTGGTAAGCAACCAGTCTATTCTTAGTGCTGCTGGCCGCCCATTTGTAACATTGTCAGAGCAAAGGTTGGGGCGGATTGTGGGGATGAGGCTTGCCACGCATTTGGCCAAGGAAATTTCAGTACGTTTGTTGGGGCAGGTTACAGCAGGTCTGGTTTTTGCTGGCTTAAGTGTGTCAGATGCCATTCATGCCGCTCGATGGTCTGATAACGCAGTCTGGGGGCATGGCATGATGGCTGCTGGTGGTCTGCTGGCCGCTGGGGGGGCGCTGTTGGCTGGCTCGTCTCTGTTGGGGCCTGTAGGCCTCGCGGCTTTGGTATTGATTATTGGTGGGGCTGCGGTAGTTGCCTTGTTCAGCAATACGCCCTTCGAAGACTGGCTCGCAGGTAGTGCGTTTGCTGGAGAGAGTTCTGGCACGGGCAGTCAACATTACTTGAGAGACCCAGATCAGTCGTTTTATCGTCTGGTCGGCCTGTTCGCCGGCATAAGGATTCAAATTGATGAAAACCCTGAATATGATCCCGCCGCACTGAATGATGGCAGTGACTCCCCGGATGCCTTGAAGCTGCGTGCCAACACCTGCATTTCAGTACGCTCCAACATCAAGGGCATGGCGGCCCAGTTGGGCAGTCAAAGTCTAATCTTTAGATGTCAACTGATGCGTAATGAAGTGCGTTATGGTCATGGTAGCCTGGGGTTGAGTAGCAGGGCCACGCTCAGGCCACTACCCAGCATGAGTCATCCGCTATTCCAGCATGATGTTGACGATACTCTGGTTGTCTATGTCAATACGCCGGCAAATACGCGGCAAAGCCACCCTTTCCAGGATTATGATGAGTACCATTGGGAGGTCAGGGCACAGTTCAGGCTGAAGGATCCTCGGCATGATAAGTCCTGGGTATTCCCGGCACCTGAGCCCAAAGTGAAGCCTGTTGATCCGGCACGATACGAGGAGCCCTGCTTTACAAGAACCAATCAACTGTTGTGGGCTGATCAAGAGTCCCATGCCGCCACAGGAGTCGCCGGCTGATGAGCCTATCCAGTTATGCCGCTACGGCCTATTCACCCACTAATCTGCAGCGCCAAAGGCCGGCCAGGTCGCGCTCGGGACTCAAGCGTCTGGCAGGGCAGCGCTTGCCCTGGGGCAATACTCAGGCGGTTGTGCCTGATACCTATATGCGTCCAGAGCCGGAAAGCTTGCGCTATTGGGAGCAAGAGTACAAACGCCGAGATGAGCTGAAAGCTAAGGGAGCTTACAAACCCAAGCCGATGGAAAAGATAGATTTTCATGACCGCTGTGATCATGAGCATTATCGGCATGCTCCGTGGGCTAAACGCTCTCAGTTCTGGTTGTTTTTGCATGCGTTGGGTAAGGTTGGTTTCTTTATGTTTTTAGTGATTGGGTTCTTGGTGGCTCTTACAAGTGGCTTTATAGACAGAGGAGGGTTCTTGGAAAACTTCATTTTTAGTTTTCAAGTTCTTTTTCTCTATATCGGTTTGCCATGTATCTTCGCATGGAGCCTTGCTTCCCTGGTCATCCACAAATTCCCCCGTCTCTGGGCCAAACCCGGCAAAGGCCCCAAGTGGGAACTCAACCGTCGTACCGGCATGATTACGGTGTTCAAGTATCGCCGTGGTGAAGTGATCGAACAGCGTGCGCCGTTCCATGAGTTCGATGCCTACATCAACACCACACCCGACCGCCAGGGGCTGCCGATGAACGTACTGAGTCTGG
>NZ_QJSA01000031.1:0-4123 GCF_003586265.1 Pseudomonas jilinensis
GCCCCTGCGGCCAGAAACCAGTAGGCCCAGTGTTGCTTTCTGGTGCCGAAAAAAAACATATTCCCAAACCAGAATGCAACGATTAAAAAACTTACAAATACACCTGTGTCAAAAAGAGCTGCTACTTTAACTCCCCATATGAGCCAAGGAAACCCAAAGCAACTCCACTTAATAATAAACAGCAGATACGGAATCCGGCTGCTATTTTCAAACCGCCAACGCTGCGCATCACAAAAGATCAAGTGCGGGCGTTTCTCTGCGGTCTGTCTTTCATAGGCCTTGTGCTGCCCGGCCTCCAGTTGTGACTCTATCTCAGTGACGGAGTCCAGCCCCGCATAGTGCCCCCAGTGCAAGGGCGTGCGGGTGATGCCACTCCGGTCATTCCATGCCGGAGCAAGGGCCGGAATGGCATCGGGCCGATAAGCGGCAGGGCCATAGTGTGAGTCATGGTTGTCGGGCTGGTGCTGGGCATTCATACCTTGAACTCGCTGGTTTCGATCTGCCAATAAGGGGCGTCATCTGGCCGGGTAGTGGCTGCCGGCCGACGCTTGAAGCTGGGGTCATAGGCCTGCCAGCGCTTGGGCGATGGCTGTGGCAATACCAGAACATGGGCTTTGTTGTCAGCTTGCAGCAGATGAAACTGCGCAGTGACCTTGAGCCGATGGGTAAATGTGTAGTGATGGCGTTGCACCGGCGTCAAATGGACTTGCCGAAACTGGTTGGGCAGTACATAGAGTACTGTCCCCTGATCCAACGCCAACCCACTCAATTTGGCGTCATTGACCGCTTTGCGGGTAGTCTGCTCGGCACTCGCCAGCCCTTGGCGAGGTAATGCGCCCAGTTGTTCTTCCGCGTACAGTTGAAATTCATGCTCACCGGCAAACATGGACAGCAGCGGTGAATGGATGCTGACCACCCAATCATCAGCGTCAAAACGTGGGAGTTGTGGCGTGGGTGGGACACAGCTCAACGGCGGGCTGACGGACGGGCTGCGCTCAGCATCTATGGCTTGTATCAAGATGCGCTGGGCAGAGGTAGCCTGATGGAGCCAGGTTGCCATGCGCTCAACCCGAATCACCGGTCTGCCGAGAATGCCAAGCAACTGGGTGTAGGCTGTCTGCGGGTCTTGTAAGTGGGCGAAGCGTTTATCATCACCGAGCAGGCGATCAAGCGCACCGACTTGCCCGTGTTCCCGACCAAAAGGCCCGTTTTTCAATATGGCCTCGGCATCACTGTCAATCAGCCAGTTAGCCAGCAGGCTGCCGCCGATAAACAGCACGCCGCCAGCAACCAGTACAAAGGGGTTGATGGCCATGCCAAGAGCATAGGCCGTCCATGCCGCAGCGCCGGTTGCAGCAACGCCATAAGCCAAGGCCGCATCATGATCGCCCTGATGCCAGGACCGCTTGGCGTCCCAAACTGCAAGCACTGAAGTGGCTGCCATAGCTACAGCGGATAGAGTCCTCAATATGGGCAATTTGGTGCTGCCTGTCTGCTCGTACAGCTTGGCAGCCCAACTGGAGGAAATACGTGATACGTCAAAACGGGGCTTGTTGAGAAGCGTTACCAAGCGGTTGTCCATACCCAGTATCGGTCTGGTCAGATTGCCTAATGCTACAGCCAGGTCCGCCACAGCGCTCGCCTTTCCCAGTTGAAAACGGATCCCCCCCTCCAAACCCTCCTGATTCAACCCGCGCATCCCCACAATATTCGCCTGTAAATTAAACAGGGCGCACACTACTGCCACCAAGGGCAGCGTCGGCGTTTCCAGCATTCCCTGAATGGCGCGATTGGCCTCCAGCTTCCAGGCACTGAGCTTTTGCACCTGTGGGTGATCTGCTGGCGCGGCAACCACAGTGATTTTGCCCAAATTGGGTAGTTCGCGATTGGCATGTCTTGGGCTGGTCGAGCCAATCGAGGTTCCTGAACGGTCGTGCAGGGTCGCGTAGCGGTAGCTTTGCCGGGTCAATGTACGTCGCTCTTCCGCGCTCAAGCCATAGCGTAGCCCTGCTCCCTCAACGCCCAATATCACCCAACCTCTGGCAGCAGCCTCGCCTCTTGGCATCAGTTGCAAGCCTTGCCATGAAGAGGAAAGCTTTTCCAGCACGCCAAAGGAGGGCGCAAACAGGCGTGGCAGTTCGATATTGACCAAACTGCCTGCCATGCGGTTGAGTTGGGTACCTACCGCTGTGGCAAATACATCCATCAAGTCACTGACTAGCGCCGCCTTGTTCTTGTAGATGAATAATTGATCGGCAGGGGCTCGCTCAATGTTGGCAGCCTGCAGCAAACTGCTGAGGCCCATGCGTGCAGGATCAGGCTCGCTCTCACTGGCAAGCAAGGTCAACAGTCGCTTAGCGGATTCAGGCAACTGGCCATCGGCACCCGCAAGGATATGGCGAGTAAATCGATGGTTCGCCCCTAGCAATGCCGTAGCTAAACGGTTGATTCTGGGCTCCAGAGAGGTATCGGTCTGAGAGTGGCACAGGGCATCACACTGCGAAGGGAGCTTGTTCAGTGCATCCAACGCTTCCGTCAACCAGGCGTAGGGTTCCAACAGACGTTCATCGCGGCTGTAAAGCCAGTCGGCGGCAATAATGTCCAGGTCTTGCTCAAACAGAACCAAGATACGCCGGAGGATTTGTTCTAGATAATCGCGAGTTGCTTTGCGTTCATCCTCGAATACCGCTTCCAACAGGTGTGGTCTGTCGATCAGATGACGAAACTTCGCCAGCGGGTTATCGCCTGGGCGCATTACGGTACTGTAAACGACCTGGGCATAGTTACCGTTATCGCCCTGGGCGACCAATGCATTCAAACATAGCAAATAGGCTTCGCATTGGCGTGCCTGAGCGGTGGCGTGGCGCAATACAAACAGCGGATCATCCAGCATCAGGCCAACCAGCCGTGGATAGCCGCGCAGCTTCTTGTCTTCCAGTACGTCTACATCGGTCGCCAGTTCCGGCAACGCCGCAGGCTGTTCGCCCTGCTGGATTGAAGCCAGCTTTTCCTGGATGCGCTGGAGTTTAACAACCAGTTCGTTTCCGGAAAAAGCCGTGAATGACGGAACAAAGGCTGCGGGATCAACCAGTGTGCTCTCCACATTGAAGTCCCGAGCACGTAAACCCTCAACATGTTTATCAATCAAAACCGCCGGCATAGCCTGAGTCGCCTGCCAATGCTCGCCACCGAGAACAGCAGCAGACCAGGCCGGCGTAATTCCCTGGCAACGGGCCTGGACTCTGGACTCGCTGGCTTCCAGCCAGGTTATATATTCCCAGGTCCAGGCCATTTCGCTATAGGCCATGCAGTACTGGTCAGCAACGAACCGCCCCTGCAACATGATCGGCAGCAAGGTGACCGCCAGCGGTTTGCCTACGGGTTCTCGCTCATCCGCTTGCTGCTCCTGCTCTGCCTGCTTGCGCCAGTAGACTATATCCACATCAGCAAGATTGCCCTTACCGTCGCAAACCAGTTCCCGCCATAGCTTGCCTTGACAGAAAATGTATATGCGCCCCGCTCTGGGTAGAGCACCTCGCGGTGGTTTATTGTATTCATCGTGCCCCGGCAAACGCACCATGGGCAAGACAGCCAGAAAGGTATTCTGCTGTATCTCGGGCTCTTCTTCGTGGCTGCGCATATCCTTTTCAACGAGGATATGCAGCACACCGCCGTCGGTACGCTCGATATTCAGGGCCAGACGTGCCCGCTGTGCACTGTCATATTCGGCCCGCTTGCGTACACCTTGCTCAATCGCCTGATCCTTGAGCTCAATCATGCCTGCTCCTCAGGGTCGAGAATGGTTACCTGGCCACCCAAATCGGGATCACCCCAGGCGTCAACAATCAATTGCCGTGAGCCTGGCTCGCTCGGAACAGTTGTAGACAATTGCGGATTGGAGCTGGCGCCAGAATTTTGTTCTCCAGTCAGTGCCTTATCGACATGGGCGGAAGCTTCCGGCAACTTCGGCGCCGCGCCACTGCCCTTGCCGGGGCTGCCGCCGGCATTGAGTTTGATGCCGGGGCCGCTGAGGCTGATGCCGGCGGGGCTGATGTGGATGAAGCTGCCGCCGGCGCTGAGAGTCAGTTCGCTACCGGCTTCGATGACCATTTTCTGCCCGGCC
>NZ_QJSA01000032.1:0-3350 GCF_003586265.1 Pseudomonas jilinensis
TAGCTTTCACGCCATCGCGAATTGGGTGTTGTGATTGAAGCACATGCTAGGTTTGCAATCTCATGTGGAGTTCCACATTGTCTGTACGGTGTCTTGCCACACCCCAGATTGCTTGGGTGTTATATGGTCAAGCCACACGGGCAATTAGTACTGGTTAGCTCAACGCCTCACAACGCTTACACACCCAGCCTATCAACGTCGTAGTCTTCGACGGCCCTTTAGGGGAGTCAAGCTCCCGGTGAGATCTCATCTTGAGGCAAGTTTCCCGCTTAGATGCTTTCAGCGGTTATCTTTTCCGAACGTAGCTACCCGGCAATGCGTCTGGCGACACAACCGGAACACCAGAGGTTCGTCCAACCCGGTCCTCTCGTACTAAGGTCAGCCCCTCTCAAATCTCAAACGTCCACGGCAGATAGGGACCGAACTGTCTCACGACGTTCTAAACCCAGCTCGCGTACCACTTTAAATGGCGAACAGCCATACCCTTGGGACCGGCTTCAGCCCCAGGATGTGATGAGCCGACATCGAGGTGCCAAACACCGCCGTCGATATGAACTCTTGGGCGGTATCAGCCTGTTATCCCCGGAGTACCTTTTATCCGTTGAGCGATGGCCCTTCCATACAGAACCACCGGATCACTAAGACCTACTTTCGTACCTGCTCGACGTGTTGGTCTCGCAGTCAAGCGCGCTTTTGCCTTTATACTCTACGCACGATTTCCGACCGTGCTGAGCGCACCTTCGTACTCCTCCGTTACTCTTTGGGAGGAGACCGCCCCAGTCAAACTACCCACCATACACTGTCCTCGATCCGGATAACGGACCAGAGTTAGAACCTCAAAGTTGCCAGGGTGGTATTTCAAGGTTGGCTCCACGCAGACTGGCGTCCACGCTTCAAAGCCTCCCACCTATCCTACACAAACAAATTCAAAGTCCAGTGCAAAGCTATAGTAAAGGTTCACGGGGTCTTTCCGTCTAGCCGCGGATACACTGCATCTTCACAGCGATTTCAATTTCACTGAGTCTCGGGTGGAGACAGCGCCGCCATCATTACGCCATTCGTGCAGGTCGGAACTTACCCGACAAGGAATTTCGCTACCTTAGGACCGTTATAGTTACGGCCGCCGTTTACCGGGGCTTCGATCAAGAGCTTCGCCGAAGCTAACCCCATCAATTAACCTTCCGGCACCGGGCAGGCGTCACACCCTATACGTCCACTTTCGTGTTTGCAGAGTGCTGTGTTTTTAATAAACAGTTGCAGCGGCCTGGTATCTTCGACTGGCATGGGCTTACAGAGCAAGTCCTTCACCCTCACCAGCGCACCTTCTCCCGAAGTTACGGTGCCATTTTGCCTAGTTCCTTCACCCGAGTTCTCTCAAGCGCCTTGGTATTCTCTACCTGACCACCTGTGTCGGTTTGGGGTACGATTTCTAGTTACCTGAAGCTTAGAGGCTTTTCCTGGAAGCATGGCATCAACCACTTCGCATTCTAAAAGAACGCTCGTCATCAGTTCTCGGCCTTGAGATCCCGGATTTGCCTAAGATCTCGGCCTACCACCTTAAACACGGACAACCAACGCCGTGCTGGCCTAGCCTTCTCCGTCCCCCCATCGCAGTAACTAGAAGTACGGGAATATTAACCCGTTTCCCATCGACTACGCCTTTCGGCCTCGCCTTAGGGGTCGACTCACCCTGCGTCGATTAACGTTGCGCAGGAACCCTTGGTCTTCCGGCGAGGGAGTTTTTCACTCCCTTTGTCGTTACTCATGTCAGCATTCGCACTTCTGATACCTCCAGCCAACTTCTCAATTGACCTTCACAGGCTTACAGAACGCTCCTCTACCGCTCATCCTAAGATGAACCCGTAGCTTCGGTGTATGGTTTGAGCCCCGTTACATCTTCCGCGCAGGCCGACTCGACTAGTGAGCTATTACGCTTTCTTTAAAGGATGGCTGCTTCTAAGCCAACCTCCTAGCTGTCTAAGCCTTCCCACATCGTTTCCCACTTAACCATAACTTTGGGACCTTAGCTGACGGTCTGGGTTGTTTCCCTTTTCACGACGGACGTTAGCACCCGCCGTGTGTCTCCCGTGCTCGCACTCGCTGGTATTCGGAGTTTGCATCGGTTTGGTAAGTCGGGATGACCCCCTAGCCGAAACAGTGCTCTACCCCCAGCGGTGATACACGAGGCGCTACCTAAATAGCTTTCGAGGAGAACCAGCTATCTCCGAGCTTGATTAGCCTTTCACTCCTATCCACAAGTCATCCGCTAACTTTTCAACGGTAGTCGGTTCGGTCCTCCAGTGCCTGTTACGGCACCTTCAACCTGCCCATGGATAGATCGCCCGGTTTCGGGTCTATACCCAGCGACTAAACGCCCTATTAAGACTCGGTTTCCCTACGCCTCCCCTAGACGGTTAAGCTCGCCACTGAATATAAGTCGCTGACCCATTATACAAAAGGTACGCAGTCACAGAACAAGTCTGCTCCCACTGCTTGTACGCATACGGTTTCAGGTTCTATTTCACTCCCCTCACAGGGGTTCTTTTCGCCTTTCCCTCACGGTACTGGTTCACTATCGGTCAGTCAGGAGTATTTAGCCTTGGAGGATGGTCCCCCCATGTTCAGTCAACGTTTCACGTGCGCCGACCTACTCGATTTCACGGCTAAGAGTCTTTCGTGTACGGGGCTATCACCCACTATGGCCGCACTTTCCAGAGCGTTCCACTAAACTCAAAACCGCTTAAGGGCTGGTCCCCGTTCGCTCGCCACTACTTGGGGAATCTCGGTTGATTTCTTTTCCTCAGGGTACTTAGATGTTTCAGTTCCCCTGGTTCGCCTCACACACCTATGGATTCAGTGTGTAATACCCGTCTTATGACGGGTGGGTTTCCCCATTCAGACATCTCCGGATCAAAGGTTGTTTGCCACCTCCCCGAAGCTTTTCGCAGGCTACCACGTCTTTCATCGCCTCTGACTGCCAAGGCATCCACCGTATGCGCTTATTCACTTGACCATATAACCCCAAACAATCTGTCAATCGGGCGAACCCGTTTAACACATCGTTAGAAGTCTGGCCGTGACACTGATTCACGACAATCCGGAACTTGCACTTGAGATTACAAGTTTACCTTAGCCACATCGCATGCAGTGAAACATGCCATGTGCTGTACTTCTATCACATTACCCAAATTTTTAAAGAACGTTCTGGTTCAAAGACCAGACAGCAATGATCACCAACTACGGATCATTCTTGTCTGAACTCTGCGGCGATATATGAGCAGTACCTGCTGCTGACCATCTACTGACCAACTGCGAGATGGTGGAGCCAAGCGGGATCGAACCGCTGACCT
>NZ_QJSA01000033.1:0-2878 GCF_003586265.1 Pseudomonas jilinensis
CGACAACCGGGCTACTGAGCTTGTGTGGAACTAATCGGTGTTTCCCTAGTACACACTGTTTGCCATGAACAACGGAGCCATACCGTGAGCCAGCTGCTTCCCGATCAAGCCACCCTTGACCAGCATGCCAATGACCACCCCAGCTTTGCCCAATGGCGCGCCGGTTACGGGGTAATAGAACACAGCCTGACGACCCAGGCCGCCGCCTTCCGGCTCGCCCATCAACTGGTCCAGTTGCACTGTCAGCCCAATCTGGATGCGGTCTACCAGCAACTCAGGGCCCTTGATCTGTTGACCAGTGCCGGCCTTTGGCTGGTGGTCCACATGACCTACGCCAAACGTTGCCATACCGACGGCAGCCCGCTGCCGGCCGAAGATTTCAAATCCCGGCCAGAAGGCCATACCGGCGGGGCCCTGAACATGGTGCCGGGCTACGCCGCCTACCTGGCGCTGAACAACCTCACCGGCCAGACCCGCAGTTGGCTGATGGGTCAGGGTCACTGCGTGGCGGCCATCGATGCACTCAACGTACTGACCGGCAACCTGCATCCGGAACAGGCCGAACGCTACCAGGGTGATCAGGGTCTTCATCTCTTGTTGCGCGACTTCTATGGCTATACCCAGTTACCCGACGGTCGCCCGGCCGCACCTCTCGGCAGTCACGTCAATCCTTACACCGCCGGAGGCATCAGCGAAGGTGGCTACCTGGGCTTTGCCGAACTGCAGTATGCGCACATGCCACTACCCGGAGAAACCTTGGTGGCATTTCTCTCTGACGGCGCTGCCGAAGAGCAACGTGGCAGTGATTGGATACCCCGCTGGTGGCGTTTCGAAGATTGCGGCACGGCCTTGCCGATCATGATCGCCAATGGCCGGCGCATCGAACAACGCACCGAGCTGGGTACGCTGTCCGGTCTGGAAGGCTTCGCCGAGCACCTGACTCGCTGCGGCTTCGATCCGATCCGGTTTGACGGGCGCGACCCGGCGGCCTTTGTCTGCGTACTGTTCGAGATGGAGCAACGCCTGGGCCGACGGGTGCATGAATATCAGCATGGCCTGCTGCATTACCCGCTGCCGATCCCCTACGGCATTGCCGAAACCACCAAGGGCTTCGGCTTTTATGGCGCGGGCGAGAATGCGGCTCACAACCTGCCATTGCCGGGCAACCCGCGCCATGACGAGGCTTCGCGCGAGCTGTTCAACCAGCATGCCGCCAAGCTTTGGGTCGAGCCCGAACAGTTAGCCCAGGCTTGCCAGCAGTTGAGCCGGCATACCGAGCAACAGCGCCCGCTGGAGCGCGACCACCCGCTGACGCAACGCCACCCGGCCCAACCGCTGATCCCGGAAATTGAATGGAGCAGCGATGAGCGCTCGGCGATGCAGGCAGTCGATCGCTTCTTCGTTGCGCTGGTGCAGGCCAACCCCGAGCTGCGAGCCCGGGTCGGCAACCCGGACGAGTTGGCCAGCAACCGTCTGGGCGGCGTGCTTGAATCGCTCAAGCATCGAGTCAGCGAGCCGGAAAGCGCTCTGGAGGACATCCACGGTCAGGTGATCACTGCCCTTAATGAGGAAGCCATTGTATCGGCCTGCCTGGCCAACAAGGGTGGCCTGAATCTGGTGGCCAGCTACGAAGCCTTCTGCGTCAAGATGCTCGGTGCGGTCCGCCAGGAACTGATCTTCGCCCGACACCAAAAGGAAGTCGGCCGGCCGGCCGGCTGGCTTGGTTTTCCACTGATCGCCACTTCGCATACCTGGGAAAACGGCAAGAACGAGCAGTCACATCAGGACACCACCTTCTGCGAAGCCCTGCTGGGTGAAATGCACGATGTGATGCAGGTCGTGTTCCCGGCCGACTACAACAGCACCCTGGCGCTATTGCCGCAGCTATATCTGCAGCGCGGCCGACTGAGCTGTCTGGTGGTAGCCAAGCGTGACCGCCCCAGCCTGCTGACACCGCCACAGGCCCGCCAGCTGGCCCGTGATGGCGCCTTGCTGCTGGCTGAGCACCAGGCCAACGGCGAACCGCTGCTGCTGATCGCCAACGGCGCTTATCAACTGGCGGAGATGCAACGCGCCGCACAACGTCTGAGCGAACATGGCCAATCCTGGCAACTGATATATCTGCAGGACCCCGGCTATTTCCGCATCCCGCGTGACACCCACGAGGCCAGCGCCTGCGCCAGCCAGGAGCTGCGCGAAAAGCTGTTCCCGGCCGAGATCAGCCGTCGGGTCATGCTCTGCCATATGCGCCCGGAAGTGATGCGCGGGCACCTGGCCAACCTGTTGCCGCACTTTGAACGTAGCAGGGTGCTGGGCTATATCAATCGCGGCGGCACTCTGGACGAAGCCGGCATGCTGTTCGCCAACCGCTCAACCTGGGCCCACGTAGTCGCCGCCTGCGCTGAAGTCTGCGCGGTCCCGGTACAGCACTGGCTGGATGAAGAGGAGCTGCTGGCAGTTCAGGGCCTGGGCAACCCGCATATCCTGCGTTAACGTCGCTACCTGATCGACCCTGATCAGTTGATCAGGGTCGGGCGCAGTCGGTCGACGCCTGCCACGGACCCGGCCAGACTGGCCAGTACCGGCTCAAGCTGTCGGGCAGACTGCGGTCGGCTGAACCAGTAGCCTTGAACGAAGTGACACCCTTCCTGATCGAGAAACGCCATCTGCTCGGCGGTTTCGATCCCCTCGGCAATCACATCCATCTCCAGACCCCGCCCCAATCCGATGATTGCCCGACTGATAGCCTTGAGCCGTTCGTTATCCGGTTCCATGGACACGAAGCTCTTGTCGACCTTGATGATATGTAACGGATAACGGTGCAGATAGCCCAGCGAAGAAAAGCCGGTGCCAAAATCATCAAGGGCAATACGTACCC
>NZ_QJSA01000034.1:0-2283 GCF_003586265.1 Pseudomonas jilinensis
GACCTAATCAGGGGGAGTCGACACGGGCATCTAGATGGTGATCGTGCATTGGTGCGCGTGGCGGCGGTGCTGCAGCGCTGTGCTCGGCGTGACACGGATTTAGCAGTCCGTTACGGGGGCGATGAGTTTGTGCTGGTGTTACGCGATACCGATGCTGAGGGTGCTCTGCGGGTGGCCCGGGGTGTGATTGACGGCGTGGCTGCTCTGGCCCTAGCGTCGCCGGATGGCGCGAAGGTTGGTGCTAGCGTCGGTCTGGTAACCCGGGTGCCGGGTAAAGCGGCGGATTGTCCTGACTGCCAGACGCTGTTGCGTCTGGCAGACGATGCCTTGTATCAGGTCAAGGATGCCGGCGGTGGCGCACTGGTCTGTGCCTGATCTGTTGTTCCTCATTTGTTGCGTAGATTATACAGAGCTGCGCCGAGCCGTTCGATGCGCTCGCTCGATTCTTTGATCAGCACACCGATTTCTGCCGCCGAGGCGGATGACTGTTGAGCCAGCTTGCGCACCTCGTCGGCCACCACGGCGAAGCCGCGACCCTGCTCACCGGCGCGGGCGGCCTCGATCGCCGCATTCAGGGCCAGCAAGTTGGTTTTTTCGGTGNAGTTGGTTTTTTCGGTGATGCTGTTGATACTGCCAACGATGTCCGCCACTTTGCGACTGGATTCTTGTACAAGCCCCATTTCATGCTCGGTGACCTTGGCTGCCTCGTGCTGAGCGTGCTCGTCTGTGCCGTAGCTGACGATCTGACGCACCTGTCCTTCGGCGTCGGTGATTGGGCAGAGCGTACCCTTGAATTGAATTGGCTTGCCGTTGACATCGGGTACAGCAAATTCGCCGACGAACTGCTGGCCTGCGAGCAGGCTGCGGAAAGCCTCACTGCTGATCAAGTTGCGCAGGTTGTGGTTGCATGCCAGCAGTTCCGCTTCGTTGCTATGGGCAAGGTGCTGGAGCATGTAGCTGTTAGCTTTAATGAGACGCCCGTCGCTGCTCCATTCGGCCACTCCATTGCTGACGCCGATGGCAGAGAAGCGTTTTTCGGCCTCGATAGCGTGTTGCTTGCTGCTGGTAATATTGGCCTGGATCGAGATGAAATGGGTTAGTTGGCGCTGTTCGTTGAATACTGGATTGATCGCCAGTGAGACCCAGTAGGGGTCGCGTTGTTTATTGTAGTTGAGAATTTCGCTGTAGAAGGGGGAGTGATTTTGCAGGTGCTGACGAATCTCGGTGACTGTCTGCATGTCGGTACCCGGCCCCTGCAGGAAGTCGCCGGGTTTTTTCCCCCTGAGTTCCTCAAGTGTGAAGCCTGTCAGTGTTGTAAAACCTGAATTGACGTACTGCACCCTTCCCTGCGGGTCGCTTATGATGATCGAGTTGCTGGTTTCGTTGGCAACCAGTGACAGCAGTTCGAACTCCTGCTTGCGTATAATTTCAGCGGTAATATCACTGGCAAACTTGATGACCTTGACTACCTTACCGTCAGCATCGAGGATTGGGTTGTAGGTAGCGTGTATCCACACGGTACTACCATCTTTGGCCAGACGTGGGTACTCCGCGGTTTGGAAGTGACCGTGGCGTAACTGCGCCCAGAAGTCGGCATAGGCTTGCGAGCGTGCTTCTTGGTCACTCACGAACATGCGGTGGTGTTGGTCGCGAATCTCCTCCAGCCGGTAGCCCATTAATTGCAGGAAGTTGCGGTTGGCATAACGGATAATGCCGTCCGGGGTAAACTCAATTACTGCTTGGGCGCGATCGATGGCGGCCATCTGCGATTCCATGTCGGCCCGTTGGTTAACTTGGGCCGTGATATCGCTTGCGAACTTGATGATGCGCACCACCCGGCCGGCGCGACGTATCGGTGTGTAGGTGGCCTGAATCCAGACACGACGACCGCTTTTACTGACCCGCTGGAATTCACCGCTTTGCGCTTTGCCCGCTCGCAGGGCTTCCCAGAAATGCCGGTAGTCGCTACTGGCAGCTAGTTCCGGCTCGACAAACAGCTGATGGTGTTTGCCACGCACCTCGTCCAGTCGGTATTCCATCAACTGCAGGAAAAGGTCGTTGGCGCGAACGATATTGCCGCGAAGATCGAACTCGATCACTCCTTGGGTGGCCTCTATGGCCTGCAGTGTGTCACTGGCCCTGCGAAATGCCGACAGATTAAACATGCTTAACCCTCTGTTGTCCGTTAAATTCGGATGTATTACCTCGGGGGACGTCTTGAAAATTCTTACAGACCGCGCAAAAAAAGGCTATCAATGCTGGGCGGTTGCAGGAGCTGAGTGC
>NZ_QJSA01000036.1:0-2014 GCF_003586265.1 Pseudomonas jilinensis
CCCCCCCCCGAAATCTGGGGGCGGCAGCAAGCCTGATGCCGGTCGATTGCGGAACGAATAATGAGGTAAGTTATTGTTTTTTAAGAGCATTAAATGGAGACTTCGATGATCTCCAGAGCGTCTTGCTGCTTGAGTCGGAAGTAACCAGCCACCGACAGGGCCAGATCCAGGTCGAGCGCGTTGTCGAACTCGGAGACGTTGAGCTTCAGCCCATCGGCGTAGGACACTGGATTCATGTCGTAGGCGGCGGATAGCTGCCAGCCCTTGCCTGGGACAAGGATGAAACCATGGTTGCGCAAGTGGTCATCCGTATTGCTGACCAGCATGTTGAAAACGATGCGCTTCCACAGCTCCTGTAGGTCAGCTTCTGGCGTGGCGCCCTGGCGCATCAGTACCTCGGCGATTTCCAGGTAGCTGACGCCAGTTGAGTGGTCCTCGCCATCGACGTGCTCCGTCATGGTCATCGCTGAGGCGAAGTGCAGCCGCTCGCCCGTTGGGGTGCGGTCGAAGCGCTTGACCATGAAACAGTGATGGTTGCTGGCGTACTTCCCCGCAGTGGCCTCTGCCACGCGTAGACCGCAGGCGTTGGCGAGGATATTGACCACCATCTCCCAGGCGCCGACATCGTGTTCATCGTTGTTGCTGGGAAACTTGGCGATCCACAGGGCATTGTTCGGATCTACCACGCTGGCCTTTGGCCGGGCGCCACCCAGTGAGCCGCCGGGGGCTATCAGCATGCTCAACCAGTCTCGGCCGTTGCTCATGTCCTCGCCCTGCTCGAAGCGCCTGGACGCCTCCTCAAGCTCGCGCATGCTGGTCATCGGCGGTGCGGCCATATCGTGGTGGTTGTCCAGATACGGGCCATCGACATCAGTCTTGAAGCGAATGGCGCCCACACGGAAGCTGTCGTGCACGCCCAGCAGGTAGTCGGATTCGAACAGCTTCGAGCCTTCTGCGGCCACTCCCGCGCGCACATCCCGTTCATGTCGGCGTCGCATCAGTAAGCGCCCCCAGCGATCGGGCGAGGCGTCGGCGAAAAGGCCGAAGGTCGCGGCGCCCTGTGCAGGGAACTGACGGCCAGCGAAGGGCTGGAGTCTCGGGTCAAGCAGTGCCTGATGTGCCAGGCCGGCTAGTGCCGAGTCGACGAATTCGAACTCGAATCGCTCGCTGCCGCGTGTGCGCTGGCAATGCAGGGTGCCGAGCCTCTGTGGGCCAGCAAGTCCCGCCCAATCGGCGAAGACTAATATCTGGCTAGCCATCGAGTTCCTCCATCAACTGGGCCGCCAGGTCGGCGCCGGTAATGATTTTCTGATCAGCCGGTTTTGCCCTAGAAGGCGTCCTCTTTTCAGCCTTGGACGGCGAGCGCGAGGGCTTGGTGTCTGCCGGTTTCATCGAGCTTGGTTCGGTAGGGGGCGGAGTCCGTCGTTGAGGGGCGGGGCCCCTGGCGACCCGGGACCTTGCCGGCGACAGTGCCGTGTCCTGCAGGTGACGCCCCAGCTCATCGTTCAGCGCGATCTGGGCGATGTCTTTTTCCAGACCCAGCACTTGCAGCACGGCCATGTAGGCACCTAGGGTCACGCCTGCACTGCCTTGCTCTAGAGACCTGAGTGTCGGCAAAGACATCCCGGCCCGCTCGGCCATCTGTTTAGCAGTGATCTTGCGCCGCTTGCGCGCGAGCATCAGACGCTCGCCCAGTGCCTCGAGCAGCCGATCAGATGCAGGTAGGAGTGGGGCGGTTCGCTTTGCCATTGGAAAATATTTCTTCATAAACGTTGAAAAAGTGAAGTGATAATAGCATATGCGCTTCGCCTGGAGGCGAGAGATGGCAGAAAAGAAGAATTATCGATTCAATCTAGTCAAGATAATGAATGAATATTTTCATTTGTAGGTGTCTGCTGCCGACTGGAAAGACTAAAGCGGTCGTGAAAAAACAAGAAAAATCGCAGAAGCTCCCATCCAGCGCAGCGGCCAGGGCGCTGACCGCATGCACCCCGTTAGCTCAGAACCTTCCTTC
>NZ_QJSA01000037.1:0-1763 GCF_003586265.1 Pseudomonas jilinensis
GCCGTTAAGCGCGTGGTCGACTACAACGTCAAGGTTCGCGTCAAGGCGGACAACAGCGGTGTCGATCTTGCCAACGTCAAGATGTCCATGAACCCCTTCTGCGAAATCGCCGTAGAAGAGGCCGTGCGCCTGAAAGAGAAGGGCGTGGCAACTGAAATCGTTGCCGTTTCCGTAGGCCCGACCGCCGCTCAGGAGCAACTGCGCACCGCGCTGGCTCTGGGTGCCGACCGCGCCGTGCTGGTTGAGTCTGCCGATGAGTTGAACTCGCTGGCCATCGCCAAGCTGCTCAAGGCCGTGGTTGACAAGGAACAGCCGCAACTGGTCATCCTTGGCAAGCAGGCCATCGATTCCGACAACAACCAGACTGGCCAGATGCTCGCAGCCCTGTCCGGCTACGCCCAGGGCACCTTCGCCTCGGCGGTCAATGTCGAAGGCGACCGGGTCAAGGTCACCCGCGAGATCGATGGCGGTCTGCAGACCGTTGATCTGAAACTGCCGGCCATCGTCACCACCGACCTGCGCCTGAACGAGCCGCGTTACGCTTCGCTGCCGAACATCATGAAGGCCAAGAAGAAGCCGCTGGAAACCCTCAAGCCGGAAGAGCTGGGTGTCAGCACCGCCTCGACCGTGACCACCCTGAAGGTTGAAGCCCCGGCTGCCCGCAGCGCCGGCATCAAGGTCAAGAGCGTCGACGAACTGATCGACAAACTCAAGAACGAAGCCAAGGTGATCTGAACATGAGCATTCTGGTTATTGCCGAACACAACAACGCCGCACTGAACGCCGCGACCCTGAACACCGTGGCTGCTGCCCAGGCCATCGGTGGCGACATCCATGTGCTGGTAGCCGGTCAAGGCTGTGGCGCCGCGGCTGAAGCTGCGGCCAAGGTCGCCGGTGTGAGCAAGGTTTTGGTTGCTGACAACGCCGCCTACGCCCATCAGTTGCCGGAAAACCTGGCGCTGCTGATTGCCGAAGTCGGCAAGGGCTACAGCCACATCCTGGCTCCGGCCAGCACCAACGGCAAGAACTACGCCCCGCGCGTAGCCGCGCTGCTGGACGTCGATCAGATCTCCGAGATCATCGCGGTCGAAAGCGCCGACACCTTCAAGCGTCCGATCTACGCCGGTAATGCGATTGCCACCGTGCAGTCCAGCGCTGCGGTCAAGGTCATCACCGTCCGCGCCACCGGCTTTGACGCCGTGGCCGCCGAAGGTGGCAGCGCCGCCGTAGAAGCGGTTGCCAGCGCCACTGACGCCGGCATCTCGGCCTTCGTTGGTGAAGAGCTGGCCAAGTCTGACCGTCCCGAGCTGGCCGGTGCCAAGATCGTCATTTCTGGCGGCCGTGGCATGCAGAATGGCGACAACTTCGAAATGCTCTACAAGCTGGCCGACAAGCTCGGCGCGGCGGTAGGCGCCTCGCGTGCCGCAGTGGACGCCGGCTTCGTGCCGAACGACATGCAGGTTGGCCAGACCGGCAAGATCGTTGCTCCGCAGCTGTACGTGGCGGTCGGCATCAGCGGTGCGATCCAGCACCTGGCCGGTATGAAAGACTCCAAGGTGATCGTCGCGATCAACAAGGACGAAGAAGCCCCGATCTTCCAGGTTGCCGACTACGGTCTGGTAGCTGACCTGTTCGAGGCGGTACCGGAGCTGGAAGGCAAGCTGTAAGCCTCAGGCTGCAAGTACGACGAGAACCCCGGCCTGGTGCCGGGGTTTTTGTTTGTCTGGATTCTCTGCCGCCGCTGTGGATTGCCACGGGCCTGC
>NZ_QJSA01000038.1:0-1708 GCF_003586265.1 Pseudomonas jilinensis
TTGAACGCTTGCTCATCCATATCACGCCAATAGCGTGCTTGCCGCCCCGTGCGTTGATCATGCTCGACAGTGGTCGGGTCAAGGTGGCGAAACGGTTCGAGGGCCGGAATATCCGGCAGCGGCTTGCTCACGTCCATGTATTGCTGCAAAAAGTCCCACAGCGCCACACAAGGCTCTTGCCGGTAAACTCGCCCCATCAGAACACTGAAATCAATGGCCGCCACTTGATAACGGTGCACCAGATTGAGCATGTGCTGAGGAAAGCCCTGACGGTCAGGGATGGTATGAATTGCCGCATCGAACTCGTAGAACGGTGCAACGAAGTTCCCCTCAATACCCAGCTTGCGAAACTGCCCCGGCTTACGGGCAAAGATAGTGACCAACCCGGTCTGACGATTCAGCTCCCAAACCGGGCCTTTGCGTGACGTCTTCAAAAGGTGGCGCTCAGGTACAAACTTGATGACCAAGTGCCCCAGTAGCCAACAAAAAGCAGGCACTCCAGCACACCAGACCCATAAGGATAAAGTAACGCCTAGTCTTTGAGACCATGGCTCTTGATCGAAAGGAGCAAAAATTATGAACTCCGCAAGCAGAGCCGCAGTTACAACATAAAATGCTCCACGCCCAAGCCCAAACATATACAGCCAGAACTGTGTCCCCCCCTGAAGCGGGGCATACCTGAAACTCTCGTGATTAAACCGAGAATCCAACTGCCTGTCCAAGAGCTCTGTATACTCGGGCTGGCTTTGCTCAAGTTCTTCATCTCGCTTTAGAGCTTCGGGTGCTACCCCCCCTACGAAACCAATCGGCAAAATATCCTGCGTATCTCCCCAAGGCAGCCGCTCAGACAAAGCACCGATATGCCTCCTGACCTGTGGTGGCTGATCGGGAATGCGGGTCGAGTCATAGGCATTGGGGCCGTAGACGGTGCTGGAGTCCATATCTGTCATTACGTTTGCTTTAATTAAATCATCAACACCTTGCCAACCTACTTCTGCGAACCAAACAGATATCTCACGTGCCGCACCATAATGTTCAAGCGGTCCATATTGACCTTACTGGTGTCGGTGATTTCATTGATACGTGCCTTGAACGCTTGCTCATCCATATCCCGCCAATAGCGCGCAGGTCGACCGGTACGCTGATCATGCTCGGCGGTGGTCGGATCAAGGTGACGAAACGGTTCGAGATCTGGAATATCTGGTAGAGGTTTGCTCACATCCATGTATTGCTGCAAAAAGTCCCACAGCGCTACACAGGGCTTTTGCCGGTAAACTCGCCCCATTAGTACGCTGAAATCAATGGCCGCCACTTGATAACGGTGCACCAGATTGAGCATGTGCTGAGGAAAGCCCTGACGGTCAGGGATGGTATGAATTGCCGCATCAAACTCGTAAAACGGTGCGACGAAATCCCCCTCAATTCCCTGCTTACGGAACTGCCCCGGCTTACGGGCAAAGATAGTGACCAGCCCGGTCTGACGATTCAGCTCCCAAACCGGGCCTTTGCGTGATGTCTTCAAAAGGTGGCGCTCAGGTACAAACTTGATGACCAAATGCCCCAGTAGCCAACAGAAAGCGGGAACACCTGCCCCCCATAACCACAAATCAAATGTGACTTTTAATTGCTTTTCCCATGGAGATGAGTCAATAGGTAGCAGTACAAAAAAACCAAGGAAAAGAACGGCAGTTACAACATAAAATGCTCC
>NZ_QJSA01000039.1:0-1338 GCF_003586265.1 Pseudomonas jilinensis
AGTGGCGTGACCCTGAACGGGCCGGGTATTCGGATCAACTCCGGTGGTGCGGCTGGGCGGTTGGCCAGAGCCCGACCGGCACTGCCGGGGGATGTCCATACTGCGCCTGCAGAACAGCCGGGTAACCCCCTAATGACTCTGAGTAGTGCTCAACATGCAATCATGCGTACGGCCAGCCAATTGGATAGTGATTTCTGTCCGGTATGCGGCCCCTGCCTGGACGGTGTTTGTGCCGCAGGAGAACAGTAATGGCTTGCGTACAAAGCTGGCTTGCAGAGCAGGGCGAGCATGCCCGTGAAATTTATCTGGTCATGGATGCGAGCAATGTATCGGCTTGCTATCAGGAGCAGATTGAAGCGCTGGCAGGTAAAGAGTCTCTAAGGCTCTATGCAGGCACCGTAGCTGAAAAGCTGGCGGATCAGGGACCTTGCCTGTACGCACTGGGGAGTGCCATCGCCGCGCAGGCCGATTTGCTCAATGAGTCCGCGCACACATGGGAGTGGTTGATTGCAGCGCCGTCAGGCCGCTTGCATGCATTGGCGACCCATTGGCAGGAACGGCTGATTATCGATCGTGGTGCATCACCAGTTTTGTTTCGGCTGCATGATTACCGGGTAATGCTGCGTGCCTTGAGCCGATTGTCGGACGAGGAGCTTCCCGCATTTCTGGGGCCTGTTGAGAGTCTTTGTGTCTGGACCGGGCAGGGTTGCAGGACACAAGACAATCCCAAGCCGGGACTATATCCACTGCCGAAGCAGCCGGCCTGGCTGGAAAACGCAGCGTTGAATGACGAGGTGTTGTGTAGCAACCTGCGCCATTACCTGCTGAGTGAGCATCCTGAAGCCTACAGCCGGCTTGCCGCGCAGCGCGATCCAGGCACCTGGGTAGTTCAGATGGCAGGCTTGGCCCGCCAGTGGGGATGGCATGCCTCGCAGCAACTGGTTTTTCTTGTTCGTGAAAGTCTATCAGCCCATGACGGCGAAATACCCAGGCACTGGTACCCAGAAATGAATGAAACGGCTCAGCAGCACTATGTGCGCGTGGCTGGCAGGTAATCCGGAGAGTTCAGGTATGCGATTAGCGATAAAAGTTCTGCTGGCCCCATTGTCAGGCACGCTGCTGCTGTTGGCTGGCTGCGGCAGCCTGGAGCGCACCCCGAGTTTTACCCTGGAGGCCGACTTGCCGGCGCATTTCAAGCTGACGGCCGATGCCTATTACGTGCCGGTGGCGGAGGCTGAATGCGAATTGCCGGAGCGCATCAACGGCAAGCGCCCGAACCGGCGGATTTATCGTAGCGAGTATGTAGCCGAGGAACACCGGGTGGCCTTTGAGGTGCCG
>NZ_QJSA01000004.1:0-298642 GCF_003586265.1 Pseudomonas jilinensis
GTTGCAAGGTTCTGGTGTTCCAGCAACTGCCCGAGTCCACGCCATACACGGAAGCCCTACATTCCGATCTATGTCTGATGGGGTGGTGGTGCATAGCAGGGCTCAGCATGGATTGCTTCAGGCCTTCGGCCGTTCGCAATGACGGTGAGGTGGATTTTGGGCATCTGTTGTATATGCCTGGGCTGCGTATCTATCCGGGTCATTACGAGCGCGCTGCGCTGGAGTGCCTGCGAATCACCTCTCGTTCATGGCGCTGAAAGTGGTATCAACTTCCCACCCAGCCACCGCAAACAGGAAAAACCTGGCCTACAAAGCAGTTGGCGGCGTCGCTGCACAGGTAGGCGGCGAACAAGGCATCCTCTTCGGCAGTTACCAGTCGCCCCAGTGGTACTTCACGGTTCAGGCGTGCCTGGAATGCTGGGTTGGCCTGCACTTGCGCTGGGAAGTAGGTGGGGTTGTCGACAAAGTTCTGGGCAATCGCATTGACCTGAATATTGTGCTGGGCCATTTCCGCACCCACTGCGCGAACCCAGGCCAGTTGGGCGCCGCGAGCGGCACTGTAGCTGGAGGCGCGCTTCATGCCGCGTAGCGCTGAGGCGCTTCCCATCAACAGAATTTTTCCCGCGCCGCGCTCAATCATGCGTGGCAGACAGTGGCGTGCCAGTCTTGGCAACGGCTCAACCAAATGCTTGAACAAGTGGCTCCACTCGGCGTCATCGACGTCAGTAGCTGCTGTACTGGGGGCGGGTACACCGAGATTGAGTAGTAGCACGTCGATGTCACCAGCCGCTGACAGCAGTTCTGTCACGGCTTTGGCAGTGTCGAGCGCCCGTGTGTCGGGGATGACAACGGCTCCACATTGGTCCAGGGTCTGGTGCAGGGCGGGGCCCATGAATGCGTCGGCCTGGGTCAAGAGAATACGTTTTCCGGAGAGATTGCACAGAGTCATGATGGCTCCCGATGGGCAAATGTGTTTTTTTGTATGTGTTGCTAAAGTCGGAACGCTTTTGGGTCGATAACACAACTATGGAATAGATTCTATTGCCCGGAAGGTGTAGACGCTCGGTCATACCTGCGGCGGGTATTACGTTGACATAGTGAGTGGCGGCCTGCGTGGTACGTCAAGGAGTTTCTGGATGGGTGGTGTGTTGCGGTCAATGGGGTTTGGCGCACGGCTGACGGTGATGATGGTTGGCCTGGTGTTGGCGGCGGTACTGGCGGTCAGCACCCTGGTGTTTGTGTCCTTCCGCGAATCCTTTACCCAGGCGACGCTCGATGAGCTGGAGGCGACTGGTCGGCTCAATGCCGAGTCGTTTGTCGACTGGGCGCTGGCCCGTCAGGATGAAATGCGTTACCTGGCCAGCCTGGATGCCGCTATCGACATTGATGAGCTAGGACTTGAGCATTTGCTGGAGCGGATTGCCGCGGCGCAGGGGTTCTACGACACGATTTTCTTTGTCGCACCCAATGGCCGTGGAGTGGTCGGGGTGGCCTACGATGGACGGGCCCGGGTATTGAGCCGGGAAGAGGCTCAGGCTTTCGATGTGGCCGATCGGGAATGGTTCCGTCAGGCGATCAGCGGCCAGGACTCCTTCTCCCAGCCGGTACTGTCGCGGGCGACTGGTAATCGGGTCAGCACCGTGGCGATCCCGGTCCGGCGTGATGGCCGGATAATCGGGGTGGTACGCGGCGCCGTACGAGTCGACACCATTCTGAAACGGGTCAGTGAGCTGAACCGTGGTCCGGGTAGTGAGATTTTCCTGCTCGATAATCAGGGCGCACCGGTTACTCCGGCCAATTCGTTACGCAACATGGATCAGCCGGTCAACAGCGACGCCGGACGGGCGATGGCGGCTGGCCGCAGTGGCGTCGGGATCTACCCCAATGCCGCCGGGGTTCCGGTAGTGGGCAGCTATACCTTTATTCCGCTGCTGGGCTGGGGTCTGGTGCAGGAAACCGAGCGCTCGGTGGCGCTGGCCGAGGTTAACGCTGTGCTCTGGATGCTGGTGCTGGTGACTGCCGGGATTCTGGTAGTGGCGGTGCTGGCCTGTCTGTCGCTGGTGCGTTCTGTGGTCAAGACCCTGGGCGGTGACCCCGAGTATGCCGCTGCCATAGTGCATCAGGTATCCGAAGGCGACCTGACCGCGACCATCCAGCTCAAATCCGGTGACAAGAGCAGCCTGCTGGCGTCAATCCATACCATGCAGAACAGCTTGCGGACCATGCTTGGTGAGGTCAGCCAGTATTCCGAACAGGTGGCTGCGGCGGCGACTGAGCTGACTCAGATCAACGAGGAAACCGAAGCCGGGATGCAGCAGCAGAACACCCAGATCAACAGCGCGGCGGCCGCCATGAATGAAATGACCGCTACTGTTGAAGAGGTAGCGCGCAACACGCTCAATGCTGCCGATGGCGCCAAAAAGGCCAGCCAGGATGCCGGGCAAGGTCGGCAGGTGGTGGCTGGTACAGTGCATGCCATCGATCAACTGGCCCAGGAGATCAATAACGCGGCGACGGCTGTGAGCGACCTCAAAAGCGATAGTGACCGGATTGGCTCGGTACTGCAGGTGATCGAAACCATAGCCGAACAGACCAACCTGCTGGCGCTCAACGCGGCTATTGAAGCGGCGCGGGCCGGTGAGAGTGGGCGCGGTTTTGCGGTGGTGGCCGATGAGGTTCGTTCCCTGGCCAGCCGGACCAAGGATTCAACCACCGAAATTCAGGCGACTATCGAGAAGCTTCAGAGTGGCGCGCTGAAGGCCGAGAACCAGATGCACAACAGCCGTGAAGGTATGCATAACGCGGTTGGCCGAATTGCCGAGACTGGCGAGTCGCTGGAGCGGATCGCCGAAGGGGTGCTGATGATCGACGAGATGATGCAGCAAATCGCCAGTGCCGCCGAGGAACAGAGTGCTACGGCCCGGGAGATCAACCAGAATATCCACGGCATCAATGATGTGGCCGAACAGACCGGGCGTAGCGTTGAACAGTCGACCCAGGCCAGCGAATCGCTGGCCCGGTTGGCGGAGCAACTGCGTTCGCTGGTATTGCAGTTCAGGGTGTGAAGTGACGTTCGAGAAAGCTCAGCAGTAGCAGGTTGACGGTCTTGGGTTGTTCCGCCTGAATCCAGTGCCCGCAGTGGGGCAGAACATGCTGCTCCACTGCCGGTACCACGCTGGGCATTTTCTCGATGGTGTAGGCCTCAAGCTGGCCTACCGGGTCGCGATCACCGATCAGGAACAGGGCTGGCTGGTGGATCAGGTGGCCAGCCAGATCGGCGGTGCGTTCCCAGCTGCGCTCGAAGTTGCGATACCAGTTGAGCGGGCCACGAAAGCCGTTTTTGCTGAAGGTATCGACATAGACCTGGAAGGCTTCATCGGGACACCAGGCTGGCGGTTTGCCTGGGTCTTCCAGGTCGTCGAGCCAGCGTCCGTCGGCGGGCTTGTCCTGGGCCAGATTGTTCTTGCCATTGGACAGGCCGTGCATCAGCAGGCGCAGGGTGCGCGGGACGTTTTCCTCCAGCTCGGCCTCGGCCAGACCGGGCGTCTGGAAGTACAGAATATAGTGAAAGCGGTCCTGGTAGTGTTTGCGCATGGTGTCGATGGCCGGGCGCTTGGGGCGTCCACCAAAAGGTACCGACAGGCCGCCGACGACCTGGACTCGCTCGGGCTCGAGCAGAGCCAGGTGCCAGGCGACCGGAGCGCCCCAGTCGTGCCCGATCATGGCGACCCGGCGATGGCCGAGCAGGTCCATGGCCTGACGGATGTCGTCGCACAGGGTGATCAGGTCGTAGGCGGCGGGGTCTTGTGGTGCGCTGCTCAGGCCATAGCCACGCATTTCCGGGGCGTGTACCCGGTAGCCGGCTTCGGCCAGGGCGTGGATCTGGTGACGCCAGGAGTACCAGCATTCGGGGAATCCGTGCAGCAGCCAGACCGGCTGGCCGTCGACCGGGCCGCTGATGTGCAGGCTGAGCTGGATGCCGTTGACGTCCAGCAGATGCGGTTCTATGGCGTTCATGATGCTCTCCATGGGCATTGAAAACACCCACTATGGCAAATCCGGCCGCTTTGCGCCGGGCTATTCAGCGGACGAAGCGACCATCATGCATTGATGCTATGGACACTCCGGATTTATCGCGGCCTGGGCGCATGCGAGGATTCGGGGCTTTACTGGGATGTGTGGCAATCATAACGAGTATAGCGAGGCACCTACTCATGAGTTGGCTTAGATCCCTGAACATCAGCGCCCGTCTGTGGCTTATCCTTGGCGCATCCGTGCTCATGCTGTTCGCCCTGGGCAGCCTGATGCTGCAGCAGCTCAATAACCAGTTGTACGCCGGCAAGGCGGAAAAGACCCAGCATGTGGTTGAAAGTACGCTGGGGATTTTGCAGCACTTTCATCAGCGTCAGCAGAGTGGTGAGCTGGATCGTGAACAAGCCCAGCAACAGGCCATGGCGCTGATTCGCCAGCTCCGTTACGACGGCCAGGAATACTACTGGATCAACGACCTGCACCCGCGCATGGTCATGCACCCGACCAACCCAGCGTTGGAGGGCGAAGACCTGTCCGGCTACCGGGATCCGGATGGCAAGGCGCTGTTCAATGAGATGGTTGCAGTGGCTCGTGGCCCTGGTGCCGGTGTGGTCGACTATCGCTGGCCCAAGCCGGGTTCGGCCCAGCCGGTGGAAAAGGTCTCCTATGTGCAGTTGTTCGAGCCGTGGGGCTGGATTCTCGGCTCGGGAGTGTATATCGACGACATTCGGGCGCTGTTTTGGCAGCAGGTGCTGCGGGCGGCCTTGCTGGCGGGTGTGATTGCGCTGTTGCTGGGGCTGTTGATCATGTTCATCGCCCAGAGTATCAGCCGTCCGTTGCGGGCTTCGGTCGCGGCTATGGCCGATATAGCCACTGGCGAGGGCGATTTGACCCGGCGTCTGGATGAGCAGGGTGCTGACGAGCTGACGGCCCTGGCCCGGCATTTCAATGCCTTCACTGGCAAGCTTGCTGGAGTGGTGCGGCAACTGCTCAGTTCGGCTGGGGCGCTGGATCAGTCGGCACTGCGTCTGGGCGATGTGGCTGGCAGCACACAGGACAAGAGCGGCAAGCAGTCACAGCAGATGGAAATGATCGCCACAGCGGTCAACGAAGTCAGCTATGCGGTGCAGGATGTGGCCAAGAATGCTGAGCATGCTGCAGCCGAGGTGCGTCAGGCTGACGATTATGCCCGTGCCGGGCAAGCCAGTATTGAACAGAGCCTGACCCAGGTGGACCAATTAGCTGTGACCATGAGCCGGGCGGTGGTAACCATGGAGTCTCTGGCCCAGGACTCGAACCAGATTGGTCGGGTGCTGGAGGTGATCGAGGCCATTGCCGAGCAGACCAATTTGCTAGCGCTCAATGCTGCGATTGAGGCTGCGCGGGCTGGCGAGCAGGGCCGGGGTTTCGCTGTGGTGGCTGATGAAGTGCGGCTGCTGGCTCAGCGCACGCAAAAGTCCACGGCCGAGATTCAGCAAATGATCAGCACCCTGCAGAGCAATGCCCAGGCGGCGGTCAAGGTAATCCATGATGGCAGTGAAGCTACTCAGGTAACGGTGCAGCGGACCACGGAGGCGGGTAGCCAACTGGCCCAGATTGTTACCGCCCTGCAGACCGTCAATGGCCTGAACGAGTCGATTGCCAGTGCTACCTTGCAGCAGTCGCATGTGGTGGACGATATCAACCGCAATGTCACCGAAGTGGCCGGTTTGGCCCGCGACAATGCCGAGTCGGCGGACGAGTCAAGTCGTGCCAGCCAGCAGTTGACCGCGCTGGCGCGGGAGTTGAATCAGGTGTTGGGGCAGTTCCGGGTGTGATTGGGAGAAAGGGGCCGGGCAGAGCGTCAGGCTGCCCGGCGATCCTCAGAAACTTACCGCATAACTCAGGCTCCAGGTTCGCCCTCGGCCGCGATAGTCAAAGGTTGAGGCTGGCGCATAGGCGCTGTAGAACAGAATCGCCCGCTGCCCCCAGACGCTGGTGTAGTCCTTGTTCAGCAGGTTCTGAATGCCAAAGCCGAGCTGGCCTACCGGCAGTTGACGTTCGACCAGCAGATCCCAGGTGGTATAGCCGTCGATGCGATTACCATCGTCGTCTTTCAGATTGAGGCTGTGGATGCCCTGCAAGCGTACGTTGGTCAGGTCATCAGCCCAGCCGCCCCAGGCCGTGACCTTGGACGGACTGGCCTGGGTCACGTTCTGTTTTTTCCAGTCACCGTCGGCCCGCAGTTCCGCACGCGTCAGGTGGGTGCTGGTGCCCAGTTGCCAGTGGGTGGTCGGCCGCCAGTTGAGCTGGGCTTCCAGCCCGTAGTTGCGTTTCTTCTCGTCGTTGACCTGGACTGCCAGGGTATTGCGGTCATAGCTCAGGCTTTCATCCGACCAGGCGTAATAGGCTGCCAGCTGGGCGTCCAGGTCGCCACGGTACAGACGCCAGCCCAGTTCGGCCTGATTGGTCTTGATCGCCTTGAGCGGCTGGTCGGCCACACTGACCCCGGCGATCAGCTCGCGGTGGCTGCCGTTGTAGGCATACTGCCCCTGACCGTAGTACTTGCCTGGGTCGGGGACTTCGTAACCTTGCGACAGGTTGCCCCAGAGCTGCTGGCCCTGATCGATGCTGAAAACCGCTCCAAGGTTGACCAGGGTGGTGTTGTAGCGGTTCTTGCCTCCAGGTACCGGGTCGGCGCCTGAAGCCAGGCCGAGTGCGACCCGGACCTGTTCTGCGGCGGCAATGAAGTCATCGACCTTGACCCGGTAGCGCTGCTGACGAATGCCTGCGGTGGCCAGCCAGCGCTGGCTGAGTTGCCATTCGGCCTGGGCGAAGGCGGCCAGACTGTCCACCTCATAGCCTGGATAGCGACCGACCTTGTCGAATTTGGCAAGGTCGAGACCGCCGCTGGCCTGTGCCCTGGAGAAGTCGAACAGGGTCTGGTCGGCTTCGAAACTTTCGTGCTCCAGATCCAGTCCGTAATTGAAGCGCCAGGCTCCCTGCTGACGGCTGAAGACCGCCTTGAGTCCGCTCAGCTCGGTATCCTGCTCGGAGGCGGCGAAATAACCGGAGGCTACGTAGGGAAAGGGGTGAAAGTTGAGCTTTTCCCGGCGATGGTAGGCCTGGAGGTTGACGTTGTGCCCCAGCAGTTCGCTGAGCCGGTAATCGGCGCTTAGTTGCAGGCGCTCGGTGCGCGGTTCCAGATCCGAAGACAGGCCGCGGCGAATCTCCACCTGTTCCGGGTAAGGTGGGTACAGCGCTGCCAGGTTGGGGCCGAAATACAAGCCCTTGTTGCCCTCATAACCGGAGTCGTAGACCTGTGCGTTCAGGCTCAGGCTCTGGCCATCTGTCAGCGCCAGATCGAGGTTGCCCAGCAAGTCGATGCTGCGGTTGTACTGCATGTCGGTCTGGGCGATGTCAAAGATCACCTGATCGCCGTTGGCATCCCATGCGCCGCCATTGTCCTGGCCGGCCAGTGCCAGGCGTCCGACCCAGTGCTGGTTGCCGCCGCTGATCGCGGCGCCGGCCCGTAGATCGCGGTCGTCGCTGGCTTCAAAGCCGCTGCGTACTCCGGCCTCAAGCTCATAGCGGGGACCGCCAATCTGACCACGCTTGGTGACGATGTTGATGACTCCGCCTGTAGCCCCGCCGCCGTAAACTGCACTGGCGCCGGACAGCACTTCAATGCGTTCTATGTTAAACGGGTCGATGCTGTCGAACTGACGGCTGACATTACGTGAGCTGTTCAGCGAGACTCCGTCGATCATCACCAGGACTCCGCGACCGCGCATGTTCTGACCGTAGTTAGTGCGTCCCTGGGAAGCAATGTCGAGGCTGGGGACCAGATGAGCGAGTGCCTCCTTGAGGGGTACGCCAGCACTGAACTGGGCCCTGAGCTGTTCGGCATCAATGATCCAGGCATTGCCGGGAATATCGCTGATGCGAGTGGCAACCCGTGAGCCGACCACGACTTCGCTATCCAGTCGGGTGCTGCTGGCGTGGGCGAAAGGCAGAGGCAAAAGGCTGGTGATGGTAGCGCCAAACAGAGTCCAGCGTAGGGCGGGGGACAACATCTCGGGCAAGGCTCCATGTGCATGAATTGAGGGTGTTATTTATATCAAATGATAATCATTATCTGAAATATTTTGTTTATCTTTTGATTTTGTTGAGATTGGCTTTGCGGCTCTGAAAAGACCGTGCCAGACGGCAGAACTGGCAGAACTGGGCTATCTTGAAGTCACCTTGAAATCACCTTGAAACCGCTGCCGTATCTGCCCTTTTCCAGAGGCCCGCATGAACTCATTGGGACGACGTATTTCGCTGCAAGGGTTGCTGGCCAGCTCAATCGTGCTCTGCCTGTTGGTCATGCTGGCGGTGGTGGTGGTACAGGGGTATCGCGGTGCGGAGGCGGCAATGCTGGCGGCGGCCAATGACTCGGCTCGGCAGTTGGGCAGCACCCTTAACGAACGGGCCGGGCGGCTGATCAATCCGGCTGAAAGTGCTATTCGCCTGCTGGCCCATGATCCTATTGCCGCTGCCACCGATCTTGAAACACGGCTGCAGCGCATCCCCGTGCTGGTTGAAACCCTGAATGCCAATGCGACGCTAAGTGCGGTGTATATCGGTTATGCCAATGGTGAGTTTGTTCTGGTTCGGCGCCTGGAAAACCCCGAGTTCAAGGCCCGCATCGAAGCGCCAGAGATGAGCGACTATCTGGTACAGACCATCAGTCTCGATGAGCAGGGGCTGACGCAGGGCAACTGGCTGTTCTACGACCTGGCGTTTCGTTTGCATGATCGTCGGGAAATGCCGGATTACCGGTTCGATCCTCGTACCCGGCCCTGGTACAAGCAGGCGGAGGCGTCCGGCAGTCTGGTGCTGACGCGACCATATGTGTTCTTCACCACCGGCGAGGTTGGCCTGACCATGGCCATGTATAGCCTGACCGGGGATGCGGTGATCGGTATGGATGCTTCGGTCAGCGATCTGGCTGGTGAGGTCGAGGATATGCGCCTGACACCAGGGACTGAAATGGCTGTGGTCGGGCATGATCTGGAGGTGATCGCCTATCCTGAGCTGGAGCGGGTTATTCGCAGCGATACGCAGGGGCCGCGTTTGGCCAGTCTGAGTGAATTGAACATTCCGGCGCTGAACCGGCTGGCGACCTTTGACCGCGCCATGACCAGCCCTCAGGCGTTTGAGGTGAATGGTGCGGCCTGGTACGGATTAAGCTTGCCGCTGGCCAGTTTCAATCAGGCTGATGCCCGGATTCTGATTGCCATTCCGGCCTGGGAGCTGCTCAGCGGTGCTCGGCGGATCCTGATCAATCAGGCGCTCTGGGCGCTGGCGCTCATGGGGGTATTGATTCTGGCCGGTTGGGCGCTGGGCCACCGTCTTGGGCAGCCGCTGAAGACTCTGGCCGATCAGGTCAAGGCACTGGCGGATTTCGATTTCAGTCGCCCGCCTGGAGTGCGCTCGCAGATTCGTGAGGTAGACAATCTCAGCCAGGTGATCGGCAACATGGCCAAGGCCATCGACAACTTCCAGGCCATCAGTCTGAATCTGAGCAGCGAGCCCCGGCTGGATCGGATGCTGGATACCCTGCTGGTCAATCTGGTCGACATTGCCGGAGCCGAGGCCGGGGCGGTGTATCTGGGCAGTGAGGATGAAACCCGGTTGCAGCGTGCGGCCGCCTTCAAGGGTGAGCACTACCCGGACAGCTTCGAGCTGGATGCCGCGCTGCGTCAACAGCCGGCGCTGGAGCTGGCCCGGCGCCTGGACCGTGAGCAGTATGACCTGACCCTGGTACTGCATGATCGCAAGGGCGAGCTGCTGGGGGTGGTGGCGCTGCAGATGCCCGGCGCCACAGCCCCCCAGCATAGCCTGCGCCGGTTTATGCAGGAATTGTCCGGGGTGCTGGCCGTGGCGATCGAGACAAGGCAGTTGTTCGAAGGTCAGCAACGCCTGCTGGAGGCGATCATCAAGCTGCTGGCCGATGCCATCGATGCCAAGTCGCCCTACACCGGTGGCCATTGCGAGCGGGTGCCGCAATTGGCCCAGATGCTGGTGGACAAGGCTGTGGCAATGGAGCAGGGGCCGTTTGCCGCTTTCAGCCTGGATGATGAGCAGCGCTATGCCTTCCGGATCGCGGCCTGGCTGCATGATTGCGGCAAGATCACCAGTCCGGAATATGTGGTCGACAAGGCGACCAAGCTGGAGACCCTGTATAACCGCATTCACGAGGTTCGTACCCGGTTCGAGGTGTTGTGGCGCGATGCCGAACTGGATTACTGGAAAGCGCTGGCCAGTGGTGAATCGCAAGAGCAGTTGGCTGAGCAATTGGCGGCGCGGCAGCGGCAATTGCAGAAGGACTTTGCCTTGCTGGCCGAGGCCAATATCGGCGGCGAGTTCATGTCCGATCAGGTCCTGGAAGAGCTGCAGCGAATTGCCGGGCAAACCTGGTTGCGGCATTTTGATAACCGGATTGGCCTGTCTTTTGAGGAGCGTGAGCGGCTGGCCAGGGTGCCGCCGCAGTCACTGCCTGCCCTTGAACCTCTGTTGGCTGACCGGCCGGAGCACCTGGTTCATTGGGGCGAGCGCAAACCACCGGTACAGCGCGATGATCCGCGTAATCGCTGGGGGTTTGACATGCGTTTGCCCGAACATGCCTACAACCTTGGGGAACTGCACAATCTGAGCATTCGACGTGGCACGCTGACCGATGAAGAGCGCTTCAAGATCAATGAGCATATCGTTCAGACCCTGATCATGCTCAGCACCCTGCCATTTCCCAAAGCGCTGCGTGAAGTGCCTGACATCGCCGCTAACCACCACGAAAAACTCGACGGCCAAGGCTACCCGCGGCGGTTGGATGCCAGTCGCCTGGATGTTCCGGCGCGGATTATGGCGATTGCCGATATTTTCGAGGCGCTCACTGCCGCAGACCGGCCCTACAAGCCGGCCAAGACCCTGTCGGAGTCGTTGGCGATCATGACCCGCATGGCCGCTGAACGGCATATCGATGCCGAGCTTTATGCGTTGTTTCTGCGCTCCGGGGTGTACCGCGAGTATGCCGAAGGTTTTCTGCAGCCTGGGCAGATCGATGCAGTGGATGTCGAGGCCATGCTGGCGCCTTTGCGTGAACAGGGCGTACTCGACTAAAGCCAGCCCAGCTCCATGGCCAGTACCAGCAAGCTGACCAGCAGGGCGGTCATGCTCATTATCAGCGCCAAGCCGGAGTTGCCGCGCGTAGGGCCACTGGCGCTGAAGCCTTGCATGGGAAGCACTCCGCCCAATTGCAGACCGCGGGCTGGTGCTGAGGCGTTGCGTTCATGGCCGTTATCGGTTGGATCGGGCAGGCCCTGGAGCAGTTGCAGGGCCCGCTCGGTCAGATGGTGGTCAAAACGGTAAGGGTCAAAACGCTCGAACCCGTGCTCCTGCAGCAGGCGCTGCATATGCTGGTCTGCGGGCGCGTACTTCATGCTCCAATCAGGAAAGGCTAAGCGTGCGATCGGTTCGCTAACCAGCAGTTTGAGCTCGGTGTGGCGCCGGTCCTTGAGCAGTGTCCGATACAGCGCGTGGACCTTGTCCCGTTCGCCTTCCAGGCACTGGATAAAGCAGCCGTCGGCGTAATACAGCAGGCCAACGATTCCCTGGCGGGCATTGTTGAGGCGCGCACTGATCAGAATTCTGGCTACCGTGGGATCGATTCCGTCGATGTTGGGCGCGGGGCTGAAGGTCGCGCGACTGATGTAGACGATACGCACCAGTTCGGTCATGAAAAGCCTTGTACAGCGGGTGGTGTTACATGACAGCAGCATAGGCTTTTATGACCGGATTATGGCAATCTTTGTATTTCAAGAAGCGTCAGTCATAGTCTCCGGGAACATCTGTCCATGCTTAATCTTCAACCCGTCAGTGAATCCGCCACCTTGTTGCGACGTATCGGAGTAGTCTTGGGTTCGGTACTGGTCACTGCGGGTTATTGCGTCGATGTGTTGGCTCGGGCGGCGGTAGGGCGGTTGGACCGCGCCCGGGTTGATCGCTACACCCGCAGTTGGGCCGGCTGGATGTTGCGTCTGGTACGCATGCGTTTGAGCGTGGTCGGGCAAAGTCCTGACTTCAATGATGGCCGTCGTTATCTGGTGCTGTGCAGTCATGCCAGTCACTATGACATTCCTGCCAGCTTTGCCGCATTGCCCGGTTCGATCCGGATGCTGGCCAAATCCGAGTTGTACCGTATTCCTCTGTTGGGGGCGACCATGCGGGCGGCAGAGTTTCCGTCGATCAACCGCCACCGTCATGACCGGGCTCTGGCCGATCTGGCCAAGGCCCGGGCTATGATGGAGTCGGGGATTGTGCTCTGGGCTGCACCGGAGGGCACTCGCTCGCGTAGCGGCGAGTTGCTGCCGTTCAAGAAGGGCTGCTTCCATCTGGCTCTGGATACCGAGGCGGTTATCATCCCGGTGGCGATCCGGGGGATTCACCAGGTGTTGCCGGCCAAGACCTGGCGCTTCAACCTGGGGTTGCCAGTATCGGTGCATATTGGCGAGCCGATCGACACGACCAACTACAGTCGTGCCGACATCGAACAACTGATGGCGCAGACCCGTCAGCGGATCGAGGCGCTGCTGGGGCCACAGGTCGAGCCCGTTGGGCAGCGCCAGGCTCAGCCGCAGCCTGCCCAGCTCTGACTGCGGCAACAGATCCTAACGGCAGTTCCCGGCGCGTCGGTAGCCTTGAGCCAGAGCTTCGGCTTCGCTGGCAAAATGCACCTGGTTCTGCGGGCTGACCTGCTGATAACCCGGACAGCCCTGGGGCAAATGGTAGACCTGACTGCGGCGGTTGCCGATCACGGGGCCATTGTTGGCCAATGAGCTGTTCTGGGAAACGGCTTGGTGGGCCTGTAGCCCTTCGGCCAGGTTGCGGTGACCTTTGAGCCATTGGCGTTGGCCGTCGACGAAGGGGTTGGCATGCCCCATCAGCCGACTAATCCGCTGGTTGCGCTCCAGCTCCCAGCTGCTGGGGGTGTGGCGATTATCCCAGGCCATCAATAGCCTCTCCTGCTGGTCTGATAGGCGCAGGTTGTAGCGGTCGTGCATATAGAAATAGGTCCGGGCGATCATGCCCTTGACCTCGTCTCGCGGTTCGGCTGCGCGTTGGCTGAACTCAACCTTGAACGGGCAGGCTCCATGCCGGTACGGCGTATCGGGGAGCATGGCAAACCGATAGTTGCTACGATCGGCATTGACCTCGCCAATAGCCGGAGTCAGGTTGTGCAGGTCTGCTTCCATAATGTTGAACAGCGGGTCGTTGCGGCTGCAATTGCTGCGTCCGCCCTGCTGCCAGCACTGGCGCTGCTGACCGAACAGTGAGGCCGGGACTATGTGTTCCCACTCGATCCGCTGGGCGCGCTGGTCCTGGGCGCGAACCTGATAGCCGCAACTATCCAGGTCGACCCGGCCGCCGGAGCGTCCGGTCCACTGCCAACGACAACCGCAGTAGAAAGTGCCTTGAGTGGTGCGATCATGGTAGACCTGCTGGCGGGCCATGACCTTGGCCGCTTCGAAGGAGTTGGGTGCGGCCTGGATGCTGGTGACGGCAAACGCCAGGCAGGCGGCCAGGGTAATACTGCATGATCTGAACATTGAACGACTTGATGCAATGTGGATTCATTACCCTCGCGTGTCTACCCGAGGTGTTACGGACGCGGAGTGTACCTGAGTGACGGAGGCTTGTAGAGCAGTGCTTGTCGGCCTTAATTCATCATGTGAATGCGGCCCATCAGCGCCAATCGTTTCAAAACGTCGCGACTTTTGCGTAATGTATCGGTCCTCACGAACGGACCGGCCAGTCATGCCGGGTCCCGCTTTTTTCACTGGCAGGAGGTAGACTGCGATGGCTTCTTTCGAAAGCATCAGGAAAGTTGGCGTAATCGGCGCTGGTACCATGGGTCGCGGTATCGTCATGAACTTTATCAACGTGGGTTATCCAGTGGTCTGGCTGGATGTGAATGCTGAGATGCTGGAGAAGGGCGTTGAGGAAATTCGCAATGTCTACAAGCGTTCGGTCGCCCAGCAGCGTTTCGATGAGGCCGAGGCTGAAGCTCGCGTAGCGCGTTTGAGCACTACCCAGAACTACGCCGATCTGGCGGACATGGATCTGGTAATCGAGGCTGTATACGAGAACATGGACCTCAAGAAGAAGATCTTTGCTGAGCTGGATGCGGCAGTAAAACCTGAAGCCATTCTGGCCTCCAATACTTCTTACCTGGATATCGACGAGATCGCATCGGCCACCAAACGCCCTGCTCAGGTCCTGGGTCTGCACTTCTTTAGCCCGGCGCATATCATGAAGCTGCTGGAAGTGGTGCGCGGCAAGGCGACCGATCCGAGTGTGCTGGAGGCCTGTCTGGCAGTGGGCCAGAAGATCAAGAAAGAAGCGGTGCTGGCCGGCAACTGCCATGGCTTCATCGGCAACCGGATGCTGGAGAAGTATTCGCGCCAGTCCCGCGAAGTGGTCCTTGAGGGCGCTACGCCCTGGCAGGTTGACCAGGCTCTGCAGGGCTTCGGCATGGCCATGGGGCCGTACCGTATGTATGACGTGGTGGGTGTTGATCTGGGCTGGCGTTCGCGGCAGCTGGCAGGTATCGGCCGTGGTGAGCCGATTGTCTGGCTGGACAACAAACTCTGCGAAATGGGCCGTTTCGGCCAGAAGAGTGGCCACGGTTTCTATCAGTACGAGCCGGGCAGCCGCCAGGCAATCCATGACCCTGAAACCGATCTGATGGCCCGTGAAGTGGCCGAGGAAGCCGGTTATACCCCGCGTGAAGTGGGCGATGAGGAAATTGTGCGCCGCTGTATTCTGGCTCTGGTCAATGAAGGTGCGCGTATTCTTGATGAGGGGTTTGCCGAGAGCGCCGAGGATATCGATCGGGTCTACTTGTTCGGTTACGGCTTCCCGGCTGAGCGTGGCGGCCCGATGGCCTATGCCGATAGCCTGGGGCTGGATGTGGTGCTCAAGGAAATTCGTGAGCTGGAAGCTGCCCAGGGTGAGTTCTGGAAGCCGGCTGCCGGGTTGGTCAAGCTGGCTGAACAGGGCGGAAAGTTCCGCAAGGCCTGAGATATTTCGCGGCCAGTGGCCGCGAACCGGTCATGGATCAATTGGCGCTGCCAACCACTGGCTCGCCATTGATCCGGGCTTCTTCCAGCATGATCTGGTAATGCTGTCCATCGGTTTCAGTCTGGCTCAGGCGCACCAGCAGATACTGGTAGTCTTTGGCGAACCACAGGGTGGTCTGACGCTTGGCGTCAGGTTCACGTACCCGCTCGACCTCGACCGCGTTGAACCGACCGGCCTGGGTTGAAACCTGTTTCTCTCCGACTACCCGGAAATGGTAGTCATCAATATCGTCACCCTCAACCACCCGGTAGTGCATCTCCTGCTTGCCGGCCATCAGGTCGCGTTGCAGCGCCAGTTGGTAGGTGGTTTTGTCCAGCAGACCAGGCTCGGCCTGCAGGGTAAAATCCTTGTCCTTGTGTCGGCCCCGGATCTGCCCCTGGCTCCAGTCGAACTCCTGGGTGGTGACCCGGCTGCGCCCCAGGCCGCGCCGTTCGTAGCGATAGCTCAAGGGGAGCAGTTGGTCGCCTTCCAGGCGCAGGGTACTTTGTTCGGTCAGGCGAGCAACGAACATCCCGGCATTGAAGGTCAGGGTCCAACTGCCGTCGGCGTTGGCGCTGAGGCTGTGGCTGGCCTCGCCATTGACCGGGATCTTCTTCATATCGGCCGCATAGCTGGCACTGAACGGCAGCAGCGGTTGGGCCAGAGCCAGGCTGCTGGTGAGCAGCAAGGCCAGACCCAGCGAGCTTTTTAGTAAGTTGCGACAGTGAGCATCATGCATTGTCGGATTCCCTTTGACTGAATTCGAAGTCTTCTAGTCTGAGTCCGGCGGCGGCAATCGGTTCCCCATCCAGGCAGGCGCGACCGTCGATCAGGCGCAGTCGGCCTTCGATGAACCAGCGCATGGCCAATGGGTAGAGACGGTGTTCGAGCCGGTGTACTCGCTCGGCCAGGGATTCGGGCGTATCGCCCGTCTCGACCGGAATGCGGCCCTGAACCACCAAAGGGCCGCCGTCGAGTTCTTCGGTGACGAAGTGAATGGTGGCGCCATGCTCATCATCACCGGCCTCCAGCGCGCGCTGGTGGGTATGCAGCCCCTTGTACTTGGGCAGCAGTGACGGGTGGATGTTGAGCAGCCGACCGGCGTAGTGATTGACAAAATCAGGCGTCAGAATCCGCATGAAGCCGGCCAGCAGTATCAGATCCGGGTTCAGTGCATCAATCTGCCGGATCAAGGCCTGGTCGAAACTGTCACGATCCGGGTAGTCCCGATGGCTCAGGCTGAGTGCGGCGATACCGGCCGTGCGTGCGCGTTCCAGGCCGTAGGCCTCGGCCCGGTTGGACACCACGCCGACGATGGCTCCGTCGGCGGGGTTGGTGCGCAGGTCGTCGATCAGCGCCTGCAGGTTGCTGCCTGATCCGGAGATCAGGACGACGATACGACAGCCCACGGATCAGTGGCCGTTACGCAGAACCACGGGCTCACCGCCGTCGGCGGCCTCGATGTGACCAATCAGCCAGGGCTGTTCGCCAGCCTGCTCCAGAACCTTGAGGGCAGTGCTGAGCTGGTCCTGGCCGACGCAGATGACCATGCCGACCCCACAGTTGAGCACGCGGTGCATTTCGGTTTCGTCGACGTTGCCTTGCTGCTGCAGCCAGTTGAATACCTCTGGACGCTGCCAGCTGGCCAGATCGATGACTGCACGGGCATCGGCAGGCAGAACGCGGGGAATATTCTCCAGCAGGCCGCCACCAGTGATATGGGCCATGGCCTTGACCGCGCCGGTTTCACGAATCAACTGGAGCAGAGCCTTGACGTAGATGCGGGTCGGGGCCAGCAGCAGATCGCGCAGAGGCTGACCGTCCAGCTCAACCTGGGCGATGTCGGTGCCGGATACTTCGATGATCTTGCGAATCAGCGAGTAACCGTTGGAGTGTGGGCCGGATGAGGGCAGGGCGATCAGTGCATCGCCAGTCTGCACCCTGCTGCCGTCGATGATCTCGGCCTTTTCCACCACACCGACGCAGAAGCCGGCCAGGTCGTAGTCCTCACCCTCGTACATGCCGGGCATTTCAGCCGTTTCGCCACCGACCAGCGCGCAGCCAGCCAGCTCGCAGCCTGCACCGATACCAGTGACCACCTGGGCGGCGATGTCGACATTGAGCTTGCCAGTGGCATAGTAATCGAGGAAGAACAGCGGCTCGGCACCACAGACCACCAGGTCGTTGACACACATGGCCACCAGATCGATGCCGATGCTATCGTGCTTGCCCAGGTCCATTGCCAGGCGCAGTTTGGTGCCCACGCCGTCGGTGCCGGAAACCAGTACCGGATGCTTGTAACCGGCAGGAATCTCGCACAGCGCACCAAAGCCGCCCAGGCCGCCCATGACTTCCGGGCGGGCGGTGCGTTTGGCGACGTGCTTGATGCGGTCAACCAGAGCGTTACCGGCGTCGATGTCGACTCCGGCGTCCTTGTAGCTGATGGAGGGCTTGGAGGGCGATTGGTTGCTCATGGGGAGTTCTCTGTACTCGAAAGGAATGCGGTGGACCGCCGGCTACTATAAATAGCGCGATAGTGTACCAATTCGCAGCCCGCAGAACCATTCCAGCATGCCGAGGGCGTTTCGATAATGCGGCTTTGGTTGCCGCAGCTCCGGCGCTTGTTTAATGTATGCCATTTGGCGCGGCCTTTTGGTCGCGTACGCGTGCGCCCTTGAGCCGGCCTGAGCCGCGCTGGCGTCTGACGAACAGCTTTCTCCCGGAATGGAATGCCCATGCCTGTAATGCGTACCGCCCTGATGATCCTTGCTTTACTGGTGCCGGTTGGTGTGTCGGCAGCTGTGCTGGACGACCTGTACAAGGTTGAAGTCTCCGGGGAGGAGGGGCAGTCCCGTGAGGACCAGATTCGACTGGCGGCGGCCATCGTACTGGAACGGTTGGCTGGCCCTGATCTGAACCTGTCCAGAGCTCCCTTTGCCGAAGCGCTGGCAGAGCCCAGAAACCTCGTTCGCCGGACTGCTGCCGGTGCTGATGGGGTGGTTGATATCGAATTTGAGCCCTCTGCTCTGCGTGAACTGCTTACCCGAGCCGCTCTGCCAATGCTGGGTCGCAACCGGCCTGGTGTGTTGCTTTGGGGGGTCGAAGCCGGCGTGTTGGGTGATGAATTGCTGGTGCAGGGGGCGCCCTGGGCCGAGTTGCTGAATCAGGCCGCCCGTCAGCGCGCAGTGGCGCTGGATTTGCCGTTGGCCGATTTGCAGGATCGCAGCCAAGTGACCGAGAGTATGATTCGTGAGGCCAGTCAGGAGAGTCTGCTGCAGGCCAGCGAGCGCTACCCCAGTGAGGCAGTGTTGGCGCTGGCTATTGCCCAGCAGGGTGAAACCTGGCAGTTGAACTGGACCCTGTGGCTGAACGAGCAGCGCGACAGTGGCCGGGTGAGTGATGCCGATCAGGCCCAGGCCGCCGACAGCCTGATGCGGGCGCTGGCAGCGGCGGTGTTCAAGCAATACGCGGTATCAGCTACCCCGGATGGTGAACTGCAGGGCTGGACTCTGGTGGTCAACGGGATCAATGGTGTCAACGATTACGCCAGTCTGCAGCGGACTTTGCAGCAGTTGGGTGCCCAGGCGGCGCCGCGCCTGCTGTCTGTGCAGGGCGATCGGGCCGTGTTGGCGTTTGATTTCTCCGGCACTGAGGCTCAACTGGTTCGGCTGCTTGCCCTTGACCAGCGTTTGTTGCGGGTTTCGGCGCCCATACCTGAGCCGACCCCGCAACTGGTCCCGCAGCCGACATCGCTGGATGAGCTTGAGCCCGTCGTCGAAACAGCCGCTGATGAGGTTGGGGAGACTGTTGTTGAAACTACGACTCCGTCAGCGCGCAATGACCTGCGAACACTCTACTATCGCTGGCAATAAACGCTGTCAAAGGATCATGACATGAACATCGATTACCGCTGGTACTGGGCGGCAGGGCTGCTGGGGCTGGTACTGCTGGTCTACCTGTTGCAGCCAATTCTGTCGCCCTTTCTGATCGGTATGCTACTGGCCTATCTGGGTGATCCTCTGGTGGACCGGCTGGAGCGCAAAGGGATATCGCGGGTCTGGGGTGTTAGCTTGGTCTTTGCTCTGGCAACCTTCCTGCTTATTCTGATGCTGCTGATTCTGGTGCCCCTGCTGGGCAGTCAGATCGTCACCCTGAAGGATCAGGTGCCGGCGATGATCGACTGGTTCAATAATACGGCACTGCCCTGGGTGCAAAGCACGCTGAGAATCTCGTTGAGCGATTTTCAGCTTGCTGATGTACGCGAGACCCTCAAGGACAATCTCGGCCAGACCGGTGGCTTGCTGAGTGCGATTCTGGCCCAGGCTACGCGCTCGACCATGGCACTGCTGACCTGGGTGGCCAATCTGGTGATGATTCCTGTGGTTGGTTTTTATCTGCTGCGTGACTGGGACCAGATTATCGTCCGCTGCCGCGAGCTGCTGCCACGTCATCGTGAGCCTCTGGTGGTGAAACTGGTGGGTGAGTGTGACGAGGTGCTGGGCGCCTTTATACGTGGTCAGTTATTGGTGATGCTGGCGCTGGGCGTGATTTATTCGCTGGGGTTGTGGCTGGTTGGTCTGGAGCTGGCGCTGCTGATTGGAATGCTTGCAGGGTTGGCCAGTATCGTGCCGTACCTGGGGTTCTTCGTTGGCATCAGTGCGGCTCTGATTGCGGCTATTTTCCAGTTCGGGGACTTGTTCCACCTGGTTGCGGTGGTTGCGGTGTTCGGCATCGGACAGATCATTGAAAGTACTCTGTTGACCCCCTTGCTGGTTGGCGACCGGATCGGGTTGCATCCGGTTGCGGTGATTTTTGCGATTCTGGCTGGCGGTCAGTTGTTTGGTTTTGTCGGCATCCTGCTGGCTCTGCCGGTGGCTGCAGTGGTGATGGTCCTGCTGCGCCATGTGTATCAACAGTATAAAGCCTCGGCCGCCTATGATCGGACCCTGCTTGAGTCCGCTCAGGCGGAGACCGATGAGGCGGCGAGTGAGGCGCGGGAGGAGTGATGGTGGGGCAACCGGTACAGCTGCCACTGGGGATCAAGCTGCGCGATGAGGCGACCTTTGCCAGTTACTATGCCGGTCCTAATGCGGGGGTGGTGGCGGCTTTGCAGATGCTGGCCGACCCGCAGCAGGAACTGGCCGAGCCTTGTGTCTATCTCTGGGGCGCTGAGGGTAGCGGGCGCTCACATCTCTTGCAGGCAGCTTGCCATCGCTCAGCCGAAGCCGGAGCCCTGGCCATGTATCTGCCGTTGGCAGATTTGCTTGAGCACGGTCCGAGCTTGCTGGAGGGGATGGAGCAGGTTGAGCTGCTGTGTCTGGACCAGCTTGACAGCCTGGCTGGTCGAGCGGATTGGGAAGAGGGGCTGTTTCATCTCTACAACCGTTTGCGGGAAGCTGGCGGGCGCCTGCTGCTGGCGGCCGACGCGGCGCCCAGGGCCGTATCTTTTGGCTTGCCGGATCTGGTCTCGCGGCTAGGTTGGGGGCTGGTCTATCAGTTGCAGAGCCTGGATGATCAGGACAAGCAGCAGATGCTCAAGCTGCGTGCCGAGCAGCGCGGGCTACAGCTTTCAGATGAGGTCGCGCGCTATATTCTCAGCCGCGGCGCTCGTGGCATGAGTGAGCTGTTCGACGCCTTGGAATTGCTGGACCAGGCTTCCCTGCAGGCCCAGCATCGGTTGACCATTCCCTTTGTCAAACGGGTCATGGGCTGGTAACGGCAGCCTCGACCCGGCGGGCCTGAAAGGCCCAGCGTACATAGCCCAGCGCAGCCAGGAAATACACCATGCTGAAACTGATCAGCAGGCTGCCGTAGAATTCTCTTCCCGGCTGGAAGCAGATCAGCACTCCCTGAATGAAATACAGGTTGATGGCGAAGCACAGCCAGGCATGAACCCGTGGGTTGCCGCTGAGGATGCCCGGCAGAAAGATCAGCAGTGGCACCAACAATACTGCCAGGATCACCAGTGGGTTGGCGCCGTTAAGGTTGTCGAACAGCAAGGTGTGCACCAGCAGGCTGGTGATCAGACCGAAATAGCTGACTGCGGCTACGAAGCGGCACAGGCGCATCCGGGGCCGCAGGTACTCAAGACTTGGTAGGGGTTTTTCAGCGCGCGGCATGGTCGGCTCCGGCGATCAGTTGACGGGCGGTGCTGGCGACCCGTTTGCCCAAGGCCCGGCACAAGCTGCTTTCATGCTCATCCAGTGGTCGCGAGCCATCGGTTCCGGCATGGTGGCTGGCGCCGTAGGGCGTACCGCCACCCCGGGTGGCGGTCAGAGCGGGCTCACTATAGGGCAAGCCGACCAGCAGCATGCCATGGTGCAACAGCGGCAGTTGCATTGACAGCAGGGTGCTTTCCTGGCCGCCGTGCAGGCTGGCGGTTGAGGTGAACACTGCAGCAGGGCGACCGCTCAGGGTGCCGGATAGCCACAGGCTGCTGGTGCCATCGATGAAGTATTTGAGCGGGGCAGCCATGTTGCCGAAGCGGGTAGGGCTGCCGAGAATCAGTCCGGCGCAGTGGCGCAGATCGTCCTCGCTGCAGTAAGGTGCGCCCTGTTCGGGAACCGCAGGGCTGCTGGCCTGGGTGTCTGGCGATACGCTGGGGACGGTCCGCAGTCGGGCTTCCAGGCCGGCCTGCTCGACGCCGTCGGCTATCAGTCGGGCCATTTCCGCGGTAGCGCCATGGCGGCTGTAGTACAGGACCAGGATGTAGTTGCCGGATACGCTCATGCAAACAGTTCCAGTAGCTTCTCCGGAGGCCGGGCAACCAACGCCTTGCCGTCACGGATGATGATCGGTCGTTCGATCAGTTTCGGGTAATCGACCATGGCCTGAACCAGATCGGCTTCGCTCAGTTCGGAGTTGTCGAGCTTGAGTTCCTTGTAGACATCCTCGCCCTTGCGCATCAGGTCTCGGGCGCTCATGCCCAGCAGTTGCAGCAGTTCGCTGAGGCTTGCAGCGTCCGGCGGGGTTTCCAGATAGAGGATGACGTCGATGTCTACGCCCTGTTGTTCCAGCAGGCTCAGAGCCTGGCGCGACTTGGAGCAGCGCGGGTTGTGATAGATCTGTACTGTGGACATGGTGGTCTCCGTACTCGGTGGCGGTCGGCTGGCTAATGCCGAATATGGGGGGTATTCTAAGCGTTAATGCACGGGCTGTCAGGGAGCGTTATGCCGCGTCAATTCAATCTGTTACTGCATTTTGGCCGCTATCTGGTCCGGCGTTTCGGTGAAGATAACTGCGCCAAGAATGCCGCTGCACTGACCTACACCACGCTGTTTGCCGTCGTACCGGTGATGACCGTGACCTATGCGATGTTGGCGGCTATTCCTGCCTTCAATCAGGTCAGCGGTGAAATCGAAGAGTTCATTTTTCGCAATTTCGTGCCCTCTACCGGTGAAACTTTGCGCGAGTATCTGGGGGAGTTTTCCCAGCAGGCCCGGCAGCTGACCGGGATCGGGGTAGCACTGCTGATCGTTACGGCCTTTCTCATGCTGGTCAATATCGAAAAGGCCTTCAATGCCATCTGGCGCATTCGTCAGCCGCGCCGGGGAGTTTCCAGCTTTCTGTTGTACTGGGCGGTCCTGAGCCTGGGGCCCCTGCTGTTGGGGGCAGGGTTCGTGGTCAGTACCTACCTGACGTCTTTGTCGTTTCTGCGTGGTGAGGCGCCGCTGGCGTTGGCCTGGGGCTGGCTGCTGGGCTGGATTCCGCTGTTGCTGAGTGTGGCGGCCTTCACGCTGATTTATGTTGCGGTGCCCAATACCCGGGTGCCGCTGCGCCATGGCCTGATCGGTGGGGCATTGGTGGCGGTACTGTTCGAGGCGGCCAAGGCCAGCTTTGCCCTGTATGTGGCGATGTTTCCAGGCTATCAGTTGATTTACGGTGCCTTTGCCGCCTTTCCGCTGTTTCTGCTGTGGATCTATGTGAGCTGGCTGATCATATTGTTTGGCGCTGAGCTGGTATGCAATCTGGGCAATAGCTCGGCTTGGCAACGCCCGGCGTATCCGCGTCTGGTTAATCTGTTGGGCATGCTGCAGGTATTTATTCAGGCTCAGCGCAACGGGCAGGTAGTTGATCTGGGCAAGGTCAATGCCGCCGGTTGGGTAGTGCATGAAGAGCTGTGGCTGCAATTGACCGACTGGCTGGAAAGCGAGCAAATCATCACTAAGGCCCAGCAGGGTGGCTATGTGTTGTGTCGTGATATGGCCGATATGGACATGGCAGATCTGCTGAGTCGTTTACCCGATGCGTTGCCTAGCGTGGCGCATTTGCCTGAACGGCTGGAGGGCGATAACGGCTGGTATCTGGAGTTGCGTCAGGCCTTGCTGGCGCTGGAGGAGCAGCGGGCGGTCATTTTGCGAGGCAGTGTCAAACACTGGTTGGGCCAGCCTTTGGCACTACCGGCCCGGGAGGATGCGTGATGCGGGGATTGCTACTGATCGTGGTGCTGGCGCTGACGGGGTGTGGTGCCGAGTCTTGGCTCGATCACCGGGGGAATGTCGTTAGTCGGGCCGATATGAATGGGCGTTGGCTGGTGGTCAACTACTGGGCTGAATGGTGTGCGCCTTGCCTGGAAGAGTTGCCGGAGTTGAACGCGCTGGCTGAAGCTTACCCGCGGGTGATGGTGCTGGGGATTCATTTCGACCGGGCCGAGGGTGAAGCTCTGCGCGAGTTGAGTGAGCGCATGGGGATCGAGTTTCCGGTAATGGGGCATGATTTTGCCGAGGCTTACGGCCTGCCGTTGCCGCAGGTGCTGCCGACCACCTACATTCTCAATGGCCGTGGCCAGATCGTTCACAGCCTGCAGGGGCCGCAGGATGAAGCCGGTCTGCTGGCGTTGTTGTCTGAGCCTGCCGGGTCATAGTAGAAGCCGCCTTGCGGACGCGAAGCGAGAATGCTGGCGTCGAGGTTGTTTTGCTCAGTCCTTGACGTACCAGTAACGGTACCAGTATTCCAGGACCCGGTCGGGGTAGCGTTGGCTACCCAGGCTACCGTTATAGCGGGCCAGCGCCCGGCGCAGGTTTCCGCTTTCCTTGTCCAGATAATATTTGAGAATAGTGCAGCCATAGCGCAGGTTAGTGGCCAGGTCGATGAGATTGTCCTCTGGTCTGCCTAACTCGTGTTTCCAGAATGGCATGACCTGCATGACGCCCTGGGCTCCCGCGCGCGACAGAGCAAAGCGATCAAACAGGCTTTCCGCATGGATGACTGCCAGCACCAGATCTGGCTTCAGGCCGGCCTGGCTGGCCTCTCGATGCACCTGACGGAGAAAGTTGAGGCGCTCGCGCTCGTTGGGTAGGTAGCGGCTCATGCGGGTCGACATGTCGAGCAGCCAGACCTCGGCATCGAAGCGGTCATTGAAGCTGTCGGCCTGGGCCACGGTCTGCAGCAACAGCGCTTTGAGCTCCTGGTCGACCTGATGTTCAAGGTTGGCCTGGGCGCCGAGTGGCGCCCAACTGCCGAGTAGGATGAGTAGCCCGAAAAACTGGTGCAGTTTCCGGGCTGACCAGAGCAATGGCCGAAGCATTCGCCTCAGGCCTGGTTGATGCGTCCAGTGAGGAAGTCGAGCATCTGCGCGGCTGGCAGCAACTGTGCCTCGCTGTCGCGCCGATACTTGTACTCCAACTGCCCGTCGGCCAGACCGCGGTCACTGATGACGACCCGGTGGGGGATGCCGATCAGGTCCATGTCGGCGAACTTGACCCCAGGGCTGACCTTCTTGTCACGATCATCCAAAAGCACTTCGATGCCCTGCGCCTGAAGTTGCTGGTACAGCTGCTCGGCGGCATTGCGTACATCTTCAGAGCTTTCCATTTTCATCGGCACGATGACGACCTGGAACGGGGCCAGTGCATCCGGCCAGAGAATCCCGCGCTGATCGTAGTTCTGCTCGATGGCGGCAGCCACCACGCGCGATACACCGATGCCATAACAGCCCATCAGCAGGGTTTCGGTCTTGCCTTGCTCGTTGAGAACGGTGCAGTTCATCGCCTCGCTGTATTTGCGCCCGAGCTGGAAAATGTGGCCGACTTCGATGCCGCGCTTGATCACCAGGGTGCCGTTGCCGTCCGGGCTGGGGTCGCCCTCGACGACGTTGCGCAAATCGGCAACTTCGTCATAGCGGGCATCACGCTCCCAGTTGACACCGGTAAAGTGTTTGCCGTCCTGGTTGGCGCCGCAAACAAAGTCGCTCAGGTGGGCGGCGCTGTAATCGGCAATGACTTTGATGGCAAGGCCAACAGGGCCAATCGAGCCAGGCTTGCAGCCCACCGCTTCGAGAATCTGCGACTCGCTGGCGAAGGTCAGCGGAGCATGAATAGCCGGATGGTTCTCGGCTTTGATCTCATTCAACTCGTGATCTCCACGCAGAATCAGAGCGACCAGCGGGTGCGGTTTGCCTTCCTCGGCTGCGCCGAGCACGATCAGGGTTTTGACGCTCTGCTTGGCTGGCAGTTTGAGGAAGTTACTGACCGCCTCGATGGTGAGCTGGTTGGGGGTGTCGACCAGTGTTTTGGTCTGGCCAGGGGCAGGGCGCTCGCCTTGCGGGGGCAGGGTGGTGGCCTTTTCCATGTTTGCGGCATAGCTGCCGGTATCAGAAAACACGATGGCGTCTTCACCGGAGTCGGCCAGCACATGGAATTCGTGGGAGCCAACACCGCCGATGGAGCCGTTGTCGGCTTCTACCGGACGGAAGTCCAGGCCCAGTCGGCTGAACACATTGCTGTAGGCCTGATACATCCGGTCGTAGGTGCTCTGCATCGAGGCCTGATCCAGGTGGAAGGAATAGGCGTCCTTCATGACGAATTCGCGGGCCCGCATCAGGCCGAAGCGTGGTCGGATTTCGTCCCGGAACTTGGTCTGGATCTGGTACAGGTTGATCGGCAACTGCTTGTAACTGGTGATTTCGTTACGGGCCAGTTCAGTGATCACTTCTTCGTGGGTCGGACCAACGCAGAAGTCGCGGTCATGGCGGTCCTTCAGGCGCAGCAGTTCCGGGCCATACTGTTCCCAGCGCCCTGATTCCTGCCATAGCTCAGCCGGCTGGATGGCGGGCATCAATACTTCAAGAGCGCCAGCGTTGTTCATTTCCTCGCGTACGACCTGCTCGACCTTGCGCAATACCCGCAGACCCATTGGCAGCCAGGTGTACAGGCCCGAGGCGATCTTGCGGATCATGCCGGCACGGAGCATGAGCTGGTGGCTGATGACGCTGGCATCAGCGGGTGTTTCCTTGAGGGTCGAAATCAGGTATTGGCTGGTACGCATGGAACAGGCGGTCCTGTAATCTGGATCGGGGAATGGCAGTATTGTACGGGCTTGGGCCGGCTGCCGTACAGTCTGTGGTCCGTGGCGTGGTGAGAAGTTGGCGGGCAAGAAAAAACCCGGCCGAGGCCGGGTTTTTTCGGTTTCCAACGCTGGTGCTTAGAGCAGAGTCCAGGTGTAGGAAACGATCAGGCGGTTTTCGTCGATGTCGCTGCCGACGCTGCCCTGGCGGACAGTAGCGTTACGCCAGCGCAGACCGAGGCCTTCCAAAGCGCCGTTCTGGACGGTGTATTTCAGCTCAGAGTTACGTTCCCAGCGCTTGCCATCAGATACGCCCGGGCCCATGTCGATGTTGGAGCCGCGGACATAACGAGTCATGAAGCTCAGGCCAGGGATGCCCAGGCCTTCGAAGTCGTAGTCGTAACGCGCCTGCCAGGAGCGCTCATCCTTCAGCTCGAAGTCCAAGACTTGAACGGAGTTGGCAAGGTAAATGGCGCCATCGTCGTAGGCAAAGCCATTAATCGAATCGCCACTGATGCGCTGGTAAGCTGCAGTTACAGCATGGTGGCCCATACCCAACGTGAAGGCCAGCGAAGCAGCATTGTTGTCAAAGTCGTTGGTGTTGTCGCTATCGTCAGAGGTGCGATAGTACGCGAGATCAGTGGTCAGGCTCAGGTCCTGGCCGAGCTCGGCAGTGTGAGTGATCCCAGCGAAATGACGTTTCCAAGCGTTGTCGATTTTGGAGGTATAGAGGCTGACACCAAGGTTGTCATTGAAGTCATAAGTACCACCAAGGTAATACAGCTTGTCGGAGCGATCTACCCAAGTGTTAACGTCATCGAACTCGCTCGAGTCGTTCATCTCGCTGCGCTTGTTCATGCGACCAGCTTCAACAAACAGGCCTTCGATTGAGCTATTGGTGATGCTGTAGCCCGAATAGTGGTTCGGCAGCAGACGAGCGTCATCATAAGCAACAACTGGGTTGTCGACGTGGTGAATGCCGTAACGCAGTTCAGTGTCCAGGCCAACGCGTGCTTTAACGGCGCCACGAATTTGCGAATATTCGTTGGGGCCACTGGTTACATCATATTCGCTTGGCAGCAGGCCGGTGCCGGCACGACCTTTGCCGCTGTCCAGCTTAATGCCGCTCATGGCAACAACGTCTGCACCCAAGCCAATCGGGCCTTCGGAGAAGCCAGAGGAGAAGTTCAGGAGGAAACCGGTGGCGGTTTCTTCGCGGCGCGACTGGGCGTTGACGCCGGTCGGCGCATTACGGAAGTCGCGGTGGAAATAAACAGTGCGGTTGCTCAGAGTGGCAGAGGCTCCTTCGATGAAACCAGCTTTCTCGTCGGCGACGGCTTGGGTGGCGACCAGACCATTGCCCATGGCTACTGCCAGAGCGATCGAACTCCATTTGATGGTGCTTTTCATTGTGTGCTCCTTCAGTTTGAAAAAAAACTTAGGTTTCAGGGAACCCGTCTTTTTTTTAGTTGTCGCGCTACATTAAAGCATCAAACCTTTGTTTGGCAAATAAAGGCTTGAAAGACAGTATCTTGTCGCATTTATCCTAGAAACTGTCGCATCATGATTGCGTAACTCACGATGTGCGTTATTGTGAACGCAACGTTGCAAAAAAGCAAAATCTACAGCTCCAGTGTCTCGTTATGAGGCACCAACCTTCCAGGGTTATCACATAACAGAGGTATGCGAATGTTCCAGCTTCATCCACAACTCGTCAATGATGGCATCTTGGTTGGTCACTTCCCGTTGTGTGCCTTGCTTCTGATAAATGACGCGCAGTACCCCTGGTTCGTCACTGTTCCTCGTAGGGAAGATGTGACAGAAATTTTCCAATTGGATGACGCGGACCGGGCTCAGCTGCTACGTGAATCCTGCCAGTTGGCCGAGGCCCTGAAAGATGCGTTCAAGGCGGACAAACTCAATATTGCTGCACTGGGCAACATGGTCAGCCAGTTACATGTGCATCATATTGTGCGTTATCGCGATGATCCGGCCTGGCCGGCTCCGGTGTGGGGCAAGTTGCCACCGGTGCCGTGCACTGAGCAGTTGATAGCTGAGCGTATTGGCAAACTCAAAGCCGTGCTCAATGCTGATTTCAAGTTTGAGGAGTTGGGCTGATGACGATGCAGGATCTTGAGGCAAGGGTCATCGATCTGGAGGCGCGGCTGGCATTCCAGGATGACACTATTCAGGCTTTGAACGATGTGGTGAGCCAGCAGCAGCTGACCTTAGACCGGTTGCAGCGTGCGTTGGAAATTCTGGCGCGCCGCCAGGCGGAGCTGGCGGCGTCGGTGCCGGGTGAGGCGGAGGATGAGCCTCCACCTCCGCACTATTAAATAACGGCTACATCCTCTGCCTGCAGGCCTTTTTCACGGTGGCTGACACTGAATTCAACGCGCTGACCTTCCTGCAAGGTGCGGTGGCCGTCACCACGGATGGCGCGGAAGTGGACGAATACATCCTCGCCGTTGTCCCGGGAGATGAAGCCAAAGCCCTTGCTGCCGTTAAACCATTTGACAGTGCCTTGCTCACGGGTATTGCGGTCACCAGGTGCTTTCCTGTTCCTGGTTGGCTGGCGTTGTGCGCTGGCTCGGTTCGGCAGTAGCCCCAGTACCAGTTCGGTCAGTACTGCGACGCTGGCCAGCAGGGCGGCGGGCAGTAGCAGTAGCCCGGCGGCTGGATTGATCAGCAATGCGCTGGTGGGGATCAGGCCGGCAATCAACAACAGCAGGCTCGACAGCAGGCCGGACAAGCGGTGCGTGCTTTGGGTGTTGCGGCTGAATTGCTGAAGGTTGAGCAGGCCGATCAATAGAGCGGCGATGGCTGCTGGATGGGCGATGCCGTGATGTGGTGCCGGGCTCAGGCTGTAGAACAAGCCACTTAACAGGGCGATTGCGCCCAGGATCAGATGCAGGTAACGAATGGTGGTCAAGCTGATTATCCTTATGATGCGATTACACAAAACACGGCATTGGCCGGATGCGCACTCTAACCTGAATAGCCAGCTGCATCAAAAGGGATAAGTGTTGGCGGGCCCGGCGGCCCGCCGGTACGGCAGGTTAGCCTTCCAGCAGGCTGCGCAGCATCCAGGCGGTTTTTTCGTGAACCTGCATGCGTTGGGTCAGCAGGTCTGCGGATGGTTCGTCGGCGGCGGCTTCACAGGCTGGGAAGATGCTGCGGGCCGTACGTACGCAGGACTCCTGGGCTTCGACCAGCAATTTGATCATTTCCTTAGCCTCGGGAACACCCTCGGTTTCCTTGATCGAGCTGAGTTCGGCGAATTGCTTGTAAGTGCCGGGGGCGGCAAAGCCCAGGGCGCGGATCCGTTCGGCAATTTCATCGACGGCAGTGGCCAGTTCGGTGTACTGGGTTTCGAACATCAGATGCAGGGTCTGGAACATTGGGCCTTTGACGTTCCAGTGAAAGTTGTGGGTTTTGAGGTAAAGGGTGTAGGTGTCGGCCAGCAGGCGTGACAGACCATCAGCGATTTTTGCCCGATCATCCTCTTTGATGCCGATATCGATTTGCATGCGATCTCCTTGAGCGCTGTCCTGAATGATTGGATCAGTATAGGTATTGAGTAGCCTGACTCAACCCCCTGCGGCAAGCCTTGGAGAAAACTTTCTTTGGCTCTGATCCGGGCTTTTAAGCCTCGCGCAGTTGGCGTGGTGTGTCGCGTGGCGATTTGTCGCGCACAGGCTGTTGGTCATGTTGGGCCGATTGGCAGGTCGGCGGCGGATGACTCCCCGTGAGCAGCATTTTTCCGGTATATTATGGCGTTTTTATTGAGCCGTTCCGGCGGGCAGTGCAGCTCCGCCAGACTCACCCGTTGACGACAGGAATTACCAAACCATGATGCGTACCCACTATTGCGGCCAGTTGAACGAAACGCTGGCGGATCAGGAAGTCACTCTTTGCGGCTGGGTTCATCGCCGCCGCGATCATGGCGGGGTCATCTTTCTGGATATTCGGGATCGCGAAGGTCTGGCTCAGGTGGTGTTCGATCCGGATCGCGAGGCAACCTTCGCCAAGGCCGACAGGGTGCGCAGCGAGTACGTGGTCAAAGTGACTGGCAAGGTACGTCTGCGCCCCGAGGGGGCGCGTAACCCGAACATGGCCAGTGGTGCCATTGAGGTGCTGGGCTACGAACTGGAAGTACTGAACCAGGCCGAAACACCGCCGTTCCCGCTCGACGATTATTCCGATGTGGGTGAAGAGACTCGTCTGCGCTATCGCTTCATCGATCTGCGCCGGCCGGAAATGGCCGAGAAGCTCAAGCTGCGCTCGCGCATTACCTCCAGCATTCGCCGCTATCTGGACGACAACGGCTTCCTTGACGTTGAAACCCCGATCCTGACCCGCGCCACCCCGGAGGGCGCGCGCGACTACTTGGTACCGAGCCGTACCCACGCCGGCAGTTTTTTTGCCCTGCCGCAGTCGCCGCAGCTGTTCAAACAGTTGCTGATGGTCGCCGGCTTCGATCGCTACTATCAGATTGCCAAGTGTTTCCGCGACGAAGATCTGCGCGCTGACCGTCAGCCGGAGTTCACCCAGATCGACATCGAGACCAGCTTCCTCGATGAGAAAGACATCATGGCTATTACCGAGACCATGGTGCGCAACCTGTTCAAGGAAGTGCTGGACGTTGATCTTGGCGAGCTGCCGCATATGCCGCTGGCCGAGGCCATGCGCCGCTTCGGTTCGGACAAGCCGGACCTGCGTATTCCGCTGGAGCTGGTGGATGTGGAAGATCAGCTCAAGGAGGTCGAATTCAAGGTCTTCGCTGGCCCGGCCAACGATCCGAAATGCCGCGTTACCGCGCTGCGGGTGCCGGGCGGAGCGAGCATGCCGCGCAAGCAGATCGACGATTACACCAAGTTTGTTGGCATCTACGGCGCCAAGGGCCTGGCCTATATCAAGGTCAACGAGCGCGCCGCCGGTGTCGAGGGGTTGCAGTCACCGATCGTCAAGAACATCCCGTTGGACAACATCAACGTGATCCTGGATCGCGTCGGTGCGGTGGATGGCGATATCGTGTTCTTCGGTGCCGACAAGGCCAAGATCGTCTCCGAGGCTTTGGGCGCGCTGCGTGTCAAACTCGGTCATGATCTGAACCTCCTGACCTGCGAGTGGGCGCCGCTGTGGGTTGTTGATTTCCCTATGTTCGAGGAAAACGACGATGGCAGCCTGACCGCCATGCACCATCCGTTCACTGCGCCCAGCTGCACTGCCGAGGAGCTGGAGGCCAATCCGGCCGGTGCGTTGTCACGTGCCTACGACATGGTACTCAACGGTACCGAACTGGGCGGCGGTTCTATTCGTATTCACAACAGGGGTATGCAGCAGGCGGTATTCCGGGTGCTTGGCATCAGTGAAGAGGAGCAGCAGGAGAAGTTCGGTTTCCTGCTCGATGCGCTCAAGTACGGTGCGCCGCCGCACGGTGGTCTGGCCTTCGGTTTGGATCGTCTGGTGATGCTGATGACTGGTGCCAGCTCGATTCGCGAAGTGATCGCCTTCCCGAAAACCCAGAGCGCTGCCTGTGTCATGACTCAGGCTCCTGGTCTGGTCGACAACAAGGCACTGCGTGAGCTGCACATCCGTCTGCGTGAGCAACCCAAGGCCGAATAAGGCCGTTCGGCGTGGGATACCACGTCGGCGGATGGCCGCCCCCTCTTCTCACAATGACGGGTATGTTCACCGTCATTGTGAGAGGGTGTTGATTCAGGTTCCTCCGGCAGGGTCTGGCGGGGGCGTTGCGTGGTGCTTGTGCCTGTCATTGTAACGGCCGCAGGCCTGAGGTAATCCAGACGGGCAAGTAGTTGAATACTGATTAATGAACGGAGGATGTCGATGGCCGGTCATTCCAAATGGGCCAACATCAAGCACCGCAAGGCGGCCCAGGACGCCAAGCGCGGCAAGGTCTTCACCAAACTGATTCGCGAACTGACTGTGGCGGCCAAGCTGGGTGGTCCGGTACCGGCTGACAATCCGCGCCTGCGCTCGGCAGTCGACAAGGCACTGACCGCCAACATGACCCGTGACACCATTGATCGGGCCATTGCCCGTGGGGTTGGCAGCAATGATACTGACAACGTCGAGGAGTTGACCTACGAAGGTTATGGCTCGGGTGGTGTGGCGGTGCTGGTCGAGGTAATGACTGACAACCGCAACCGTACTGTCAGCGAAGTGCGCCATGCTTTCAACAAGTGCGGCGGCAATCTGGGTACTGATGGTTCAGTGGCTTACCTGTTCAGTCGACGCGGCCAGATTGGCTATGCCTCAGGCGTTGACGAAGATGCTCTAATGGAAGCGGCGCTGGAGGCCGGGGCCGAAGATATTGTCAGCAACGATGATGGTTCGGTTGAGGTTTTCACTACTTTTGAAAGCTTCGGTGCGGTCAAAGATGCGCTGGATGCTGCCGGGTTCTCGGCCGAGAACGCTGAAGTGGCGATGATCCCGTCGACTACCACTCTGCTGGATCTGGAAACGGCAGAAAAGGTTGTGCGTCTGGTCGATATGCTCGAAGACCTGGATGATGTGCAGAACGTCTACACCAATGCAGATATTTCCGACGAAGTGATGGATCAGCTTTAGGGCAGACTGATTCGTTGCAAGGAAAGCCAACGCCAATCGAGCTGCAATTAATAAGTGCTTCCCCAAGGCCTCTAAAATAGGACAAGAGCATGCCCCTGATCCTTGGGATCGACCCTGGTTCGCGCATTACCGGCTTTGGCATCGTTCGCGAGCAGGCAGGGCAGTGTGAGTATGTAACCTCGGGCTGCATCCGCTTGGGTGATGGCCCATTCCCTGAACGCCTGAAACTTATTTTTGAACATCTGAGCAGTCTGATTGGCGAGTACCAGCCGACCATCCTGAGCATTGAGCAGGTTTTCATGGCCCGCAATGCCGATTCTGCGCTCAAGCTGGGGCAGGCGCGTGGTGCGGCTATTGTTGCTGCGGTGCATGCCGGTCTGGAGGTGCGTGAATATACCGCGCGCCAGGTCAAGCAGGCGGTAGTCGGCACCGGTGCGGCGGACAAGAGTCAGGTTCAGCACATGGTGACCCAGTTGCTCGGGTTGTCCGGCACGCCGCAGGCTGATGCCGCCGATGCCCTGGCTATTGCTCTGTGTCACGCTCACTCACGAGCCCTGCACGAGCAGCTCGGTGGTGGCTTGCTGGGCTTGCGTGGGGGGCGGGTGCGCCGTCGCTGACCAATCAAATTAAGGAATAGCATGTGATCGGACGTCTCAAGGGTACTTTGCTGGAAAAGCAGCCACCACACATACTGCTCGACGTGCAGGGGGTAGGTTATGAGCTGGATGCGCCCATGACTACTTTCTATAGCCTGCCGGCAATCGGCGAAATGGTGGTGCTGCATACCCATTTGGTCGTGCGTGAAGATGCCCAGTTACTTTATGGCTTTTTGGGCAAGCGAGAGCGTGAGCTGTTCCGTGAGTTGATCCGGCTCAACGGTGTTGGCCCCAAGTTGGCTCTGGCGCTGATGTCGGGGCTGGATGCCGATGAGTTGATTCGAGCGGTTCAGGTGCAGGACAGCTCTGCTCTGGTGCGGGTACCAGGGGTCGGCAAGAAAACCGCTGAGCGCTTGCTGATTGAGCTCAAGGATCGGTTCAAGGCCTGGGACATGTTGCCCGGCTCGCTCAAGCCGCTGGCGGCTGCCGGCGCTGCGCCGTCCCTTGCCAGCCACAGCAGCGACGCTGTCAGTGCCTTGATTGCGCTGGGTTACAAGCCGCAGGAGGCCAGTCGTGCAGTGGCCGCGGTGGAAGAGGATGGCCTGAGCAGCGAGGAGTTGATTCGCCGCGCACTCAAGGGCATGGTGAGCGTGTGAATAGCCGGCAAACGCCGATAGCCCATGGACAACGCTATGATTGAAGAGGATCGCCTGATTGCCGCCGCCCCTCGGCAGCAGGAAGAAGTGATTGACCGGGCGATACGCCCGCTGAAACTGGCCGACTACATCGGTCAGCCGGTGGTGCGTGAGCAGATGGAGTTGTTCATCAAGGCCGCCAAGGGGCGGGGTGAGGCACTTGATCACGTCCTGATCTTTGGTCCGCCGGGGCTGGGCAAGACTACCCTGGCCAATATCGTTGCCCAGGAAATGGGGGTGAAAATCAAGAGTACCTCCGGGCCGGTATTGGAGAAAGCCGGCGATCTGGCGGCCATGCTGACCAATCTGGAAGCCGGTGATGTACTGTTTGTTGACGAGATTCATCGGCTGTCGCCAGTGGTCGAGGAGATTCTCTATCCGGCGATGGAGGACTACCAGCTCGACATCATGATCGGCGAAGGCCCGGCAGCGCGCTCAATCAAGCTCGACCTGCCCCCCTTTACCCTGGTGGGCGCTACCACCCGGGCCGGCATGCTGACCAATCCGCTGCGTGATCGTTTCGGCATTGTCCAGCGTCTGGAGTTCTATGGTGTGGACGATCTGGCGACTATCGTCAGCCGGTCGGCGGCCATCCTTGGCCTGACTATTGATCCGGCCGGTGCAGTTGAGGTCGCTCGGCGCTCACGTGGTACGCCGCGGATTGCCAACCGGCTGCTGCGTCGGGTACGCGACTTTGCCGAAGTGCGTGGCCAGGCCGTGATCAGTCGCGACGTGGCCGATCAGGCTCTGAATCTGCTGGATGTTGATGAGCAGGGTTTCGATCACATGGATCGGCGTCTACTGCTGACCATGATCGACAAGTTCGATGGCGGGCCGGTGGGGGTCGACAGTCTGGCGGCGGCCATCAGTGAAGAGCGGCATACCATTGAGGATGTGCTCGAACCTTATCTGATTCAGCAGGGATTCATGATTCGCACGCCACGTGGGCGGGTAGTGACTCGACACGCCTATAGTCATTTTGGGCTGAATCCGCCCAAGGCAAATGCCGATCCGGTTGGGGACCTTTTTTCCACTAATCAGGGTCAGAGCAATCAATAGAAAAAATTATTCACCGGGGCAGGGGGTGCCCCACTATGCAAACCATTAACTTGGCTCTACATTATGCGCGCTGAAATGCAGGGGCTGCCGTTCGCGCTGAAAGCCCGGGTTTATTTTGAAGATACTGATGCCGGCGGCATCGTCTACTACGTCAATTACCTCAAATTCATGGAGCGTGCGCGAACCGAGTTGGTCCGTTCCCTGGGGTTTGATCAAAGCGTCCTGCAACGCGAAAACATCATTTTTGTCGTGCATTCGGTGGCAGCGCGTTACCACGCTCCCGCTCGGCTTGATGATGAACTTGTTGTGAGTGCTGAGGTCTTGGAGATCAAGCGCGCAAGCATTCGCTTCAGCCAGCAGGTCAGGCGCAGTGATGGCGTGTTGTTATGTGAAGGCGAAGTGTTGGTGGCCTGTGTCAGTGCCGACCAGTACAAGCCCAGAATGATTCCGGCCAGTTTGAGTGATGCTTTCAAGGCCACTCAGAAGGCCACAGTTACAGCCGAGCGAGGAGAGGCAGAGCGTGCAAGCTGATCAAATGTCGATGTGGCACCTGATTGCCAGTGCCAGTGTGCTGGTGCAATTGGTGATGCTGACCCTGGTGCTGGCATCGGTCGTGTCATGGGTAATGATTTTTCAGCGCAGCAGCGCAATTCGTTCTGCCAAAAGTGCTCTGGATGACTTCGAGGACCGCTTCTGGTCCGGAGTGGATTTGTCCAAACTGTACCGCCAGGTAACCGGCAATCCCGACCATAATTCCGGTCTGGAGCAGATCTTCCGTGCCGGCTTCAAGGAGTTTTCGCGGATGCGCCAACAGTCCGGAGTGGATCCGGATGCGGTTATGGATGCAGTGCAACGCTCCATGCGCGTGGCGATTTCCCGGGAAGAGGAAAAGCTTGAGCAGCACCTGCCGTTCCTGGCTACCGTAGGTTCTACCAGTCCGTATATCGGTCTGTTCGGCACCGTCTGGGGGATCATGAACTCGTTTCGTGGTCTGGCCACTGTGCAGCAAGCGACTTTGGCCACCGTTGCTCCTGGTATTGCCGAGGCGCTGATCGCTACTGCGATTGGTCTGTTTGCCGCGATTCCGGCCGTGGTTGCCTATAACCGGTTCTCTGCACGTTCGGAGATGCTGATTGGCCGTTACTACACTTTTGCCGATGAATTCTCCAGCATCCTCCACCGCCGTGTGCATGCCAGTGAAGAGTAATCGAGAAGAGTATCGAGGGGTTTGACCATGCAGGTTCAAGGCAGACGCCACAAGCGCAAGCCAGTGTCAGAGATGAACGTCGTGCCTTATATCGACGTCATGCTGGTGCTGCTGGTGATTTTCATGGTGACCGCGCCGATGCTCAATCAGGGCGTCAAGGTTGACCTGCCGCAGGTGTCCAGTGAGGTGCTGCCTTCCGATACCAATCAACAGGTACTGACCCTGTCGGTATTGGCCGACGGCACTTACTACTGGAACCTGGGTGAAGCGGTGGATACCGACAATCACACCGACAGTGCGGTCACTCTCGAAGCGATGACCGATGGCGTGGCCAAGATCATGAACGCTCGCCCCGATACCCTGGTCTATATCCGTGGAGACCAGAGCGCTAATTATGGCGTGGTGGTAACTGCGATGGCTGCCTTGCAGCAAGCGGGTGTTCCCAACGTCGGATTGATTACCGAGGCGCCGTGAACGATCGCGAGTACCGGTTGGCGCCTGAACCCTCGGCAGGGTACGGAGCGCCACTTATCAAGGCTGTGGCGCTACATGTATTGGTGGCGATGCTGTTGTTTGTGTCGTTCAGTTCGGCGCCGGAGTTCGAGCCGGCCCGGCCGATCGTGCAGGCGACACTGGTGCAGCTAAACTCCAAGAGCCCGGCGACCACTCAGACTGATCAGCGGATTGCCGGCGAGGCAGCCCGCACAGCAGCGCAGCGTCACGAAGCAGAAGAGCTGAAACAGCAGCAACAGCAACAACAGCGCCAGCAGGAGCAAGAGGCTGCTCGTCGGGCGGCTGAGCAAAAGGCCAGAGAAGAGGCTGCGCGCGCTGAACAGCAGCGGCAACAGGCTGAGACCGAGGCTCAACGCAAGGCCCAGGAAGAAGCGCGCAAGCAGGCTGAGGCTGAGGCGGCACGTGCCGAAGCTGCACGCAAGAGAGCGGCCGAGGAAGAGGCGCGCAAACGTGCAGAAGCTGAAGCCGCGCGCAAGAAGGCTGAAGAAGAGGCTCGGCGCAAGGCGGCCGAAGAGGCCCAGCGTCGTGCAGCGGCTGAGGCTGAGGCGCAGCGCAAGGCTCAGGAGGATGCAAGGGCCAAGGCGTTGGCCGAGCTGCTGGCTAGTGAAACTCAGTACCAGCGGGCTCAGGCCGATCAGATCGGTGATGAGGTGGCGGCCAGCTACGATGATTTGATTCGTCGCTATGTCAGTGAACAGTGGCGGCGTCCGCCAACCGCCCGCAATGGCATGGTGGTAGAAGTACGTATCAGCATGTTACCAACCGGTCAGATTACCGATGCGGTGGTGATACGCTCCAGCGGCGATGGTGGGTTTGACCAGTCTGCAGTGCAGGCGGTCCGTAACGTTGGGCGCATTCCGGAAATGCAACAGTTGTCACGTGATAATCCAGCGACCTTTGATCGCATGTACCGACAGCGCACCTTGCGCTTCAGACCAGAGGATTTGGCATTCTGATGAAACGCTTCATGCACATGTTGGCTGCCTTTACCGTATTGCTGATGAGTCAGGTAGTGCTGGCTCAGCAGGCTATTGAGATTACCCGTGGGACCGACAAGGCCACGCCAATTGCGGTGGTGCCTTTCGGTTGGCAGGGCAGTGCGCCGTTGCCGGAGGATTTGGCCCAGATCACCAGCAACAATCTGCGCAATACCGGTATGTTCGCGCCTCTGGCCCGAGAAAACATGCTGAGTTACCCGACTCAGGCCAGTGAGGTCTTTGCCCGCGACTGGCGGATGCTTGGGGCCGAATATGTCGTGGTCGGCCGCATCAGTGGTACTGCTGAGCGTTACGAGGCGCAGTACAGCCTCTATAGTGTGATTCGCGAAGAGGTGCTGTTGTCCAAGACGGTCAGCGGTACTCAGGCGCAACTGCGTGATATGGCTCATCACCTGAGCGATGAGATTTTCGAACACATTACCGGCATTAAAGGGGCGTTCAGCACCAAGATTTTGTACGTCGCAGCTGAGCGTTTCTCCGCAGACAATACCCGCTTTACTCTGCAACGGGCCGACTATGATGGCGCTCGCACCGTCACTCTGTTGCAGTCACGCGAACCCATTTTGACCCCGTCCTACGCACCGGATGGTCAACGGATCTCCTATGTGTCGTTCGAGTCCGGACGTCCGGAGATCTTTGTGCATTATGTGGCCACCGGGCGGCGTGAACGGATCACCAGTTTCGAAGGTCTCAATGGTGCTCCGGCCTGGTCGCCCGACGGTCAGCGCCTGGCATTCGTACTGTCGCGTGATGGGAACCCTGAAATTTACACCATGGATCTCAATAGTAAGCAGATGCGTCGGGTGACCAACCATTTTGCTATTGACACCGAGCCGTTCTGGATGGACAACAACACCATTGTGTTCACCTCCGATCGTGGTGGCAGGCCCCAGATCTACAAGCAGGATTTGAACTCAGGTGTGACCGAGCGCCTGACCTTTGTTGGCAACTATAATGCCAATGCCAAGCTGTCTGCTGATGGGCGCACCATGGTCATGGTGCATCGTCAGGATGGTTACAGAAATTTTCATATTGCTACGCAAGACCTCAAGCGCGGCAATCTGAGGGTTTTAACAGAAACGTCATTAGACGAGTCGCCTACTGTCGCTCCTAATGGCACTATGTTAATTTATGCCACCCGTCAACAGGGGCGGGGCGTACTCATGCTGGTTTCAACCAATGGCCGTGTGCGATCGGAAATTCCGACTCAATACACGGACCTGCGCGTACCATCATGGTCCCCATACCTGCCATAGGGTGCACCAACACAAAACCATATGGGGTTATCTAGGAGTCTATGATGCAAGTAATCAAGTTCGGCAAGTTTGCAGCTCTGGTTGTAGCGTTCGGCGCGGTAGTCGGTTGTTCTTCCAAGGGTGGTGACGCTGCTGGCACCGGCGCCGTTGACCCGAACGCCGGTTACACCAGTCCTGCTGTTGATAGCGGCGTAAGCAGTGCTGAAGCTGCTCTGCGTGCTATCACCACTTTCTACTTCGAGTTCGACAGCTCCGAGCTGAAGCCTGAAGCCATGCGTTCCCTGGATGTACACGCCAAGGATCTGAAAGCTTCTGGTCAGCGCGTTGTGCTGGAAGGCCACACTGACGAGCGTGGCACCCGTGAGTACAACATGGCTCTGGGTGAGCGTCGTGCTGCTTCCGTTCAGCGTTACCTGGTGCTGCAAGGCGTTTCTCCGGCCCAGCTGGAACTGGTTTCCTACGGTGAAGAGAAGCCGGCTGCCATGGGTTCCAGCGAAGAAGCCTGGGCTCAGAACCGTCGCGTAGAACTGCGTAAGTAAGAGGTCGCATGAAAGGTTACAGAGGTGTTGTGTTGGGGGCTCTGCTGCTGCCGCTGGTAGCTCAGGCTCAGGTTCCCGTGGTTGATGGTTCTGGTACGCGTGCCGGGACAGGCCAGACACCTCCCTCTGTGACCTCGCCGGCCACAGCTGGCCTCTCCATGGAGGGCCAGCTTATGCAGCAGATGTATCAGTTGCAGCAAGAAGTCTCCATGTTGCGCGGTCTGCTCGAAGAGCAGGAGTATCGTATCCGCCAGATGGAGCAGGATCAGCTTGAACGTTATCAGGATCTTGACCGGCGTTTGTCCGGCCAGGGCTCTGCTGGCAATGGCGCCTCTGCACCCCTGCCAGCGGCCAATGAGCCGGTAGCTGGTGGTGCGCTGACGCCTGTACCAACAGCCGAGAGCAATGGTGCTGCGGCCGAGTCTGACCCTGAGCGGGAAAAACTGCTGTATGATGCGGCCTTTGACCTGGTCAAGGCGCGCGATTTCGACAAGGCCATCATGGCCTTCAATGCTTTCCTGCGTCGTTACCCAAACAGTGACTACGCTGGTAATGCCCAGTACTGGCTAGGTGAGCTGCATTTGGCCCAGTCTGATCTGGAAGAGTCCGGGCGAGCCTTTGCTCAGGTTATAAGCCGTTACTCGGGGCACCGCAAAGAGGCCGATGCGTTGTACAAGTTGGCCGATGTTGAGCGTCGTCTGGGTAATAGTGACAAGGCACGCCAACTGTATCAGGAAGTACTCAGCAAGCATCCCAATAGCTCTGCCGCGCAGTTGGCTCGGCGTGACATGGCAACCCTCTGAGCTTTACCTCTCTTGTATTGACGGGCGTAGATTGATCCGGGGATTGGTCCGGCCTGATTTTTACCGTCACTTGCGCTAGAATGCCCGCTTTCCTGAACGCGGCTGTATTGCCGCCCAATGGGCCTCTGCCTGTTTAGCAGTCCAGCCCGGTACATGAGCATGTCCAACGATCTGTTTCCGACGCTCCGGATAACGGAGATTTTCTATTCTATTCAGGGCGAAAGCCGTACTCTGGGGCTGCCTACCGTATTTGTGCGGCTGACCGGTTGTCCGCTGCGCTGTCAGTACTGCGATACGGCCTATGCCTTCAGTGGTGGCGAGCTGCTGAGTCTGGACGCCATTGTTGCACAAGTAGCCGGTTATGCGCCGCGCCATGTCTGTGTGACTGGTGGTGAGCCGCTGGCGCAACCGAACTGCCTGCCTTTGCTGACCCGGTTATGTGATGCGGGATATCAGGTGTCACTTGAGACTAGTGGGGCGCTGGACGTATCTGTGGTGGATGCCAGGGTCAGTCGAGTGGTGGATCTCAAGACTCCGGATTCGCTGGAGGTCGGACGCAATCGCTATGAAAATATGGCTGTGCTGACCGGTCACGATCAGGTCAAGTTCGTCATTTGCAGTCGGGCGGACTACGACTGGGCGCGTTTCAAGCTGGATGAGTATGACCTGGCTGGCCAGGTTGGCGAGGTCCTGTTTTCACCGAGTCATGGTCAGTTGGAGCCACGGCAACTAGCAGAGTGGATTGTTGAAGATAATCTGCCTGTGCGATTTCAGATGCAGTTGCATAAATATCTTTGGAATGACGAGCCGGGACACTGATCATGAACAAGCCAAAAGCAGTAGTGCTGCTGTCCGGGGGGCTGGATTCGGCGACTGTGCTAGCCATGGCTCAGAATAAGGGCTATGAGTGCTATACCATGAGTTTCGATTATGGGCAGCGCCACCGGGCTGAGTTGCAAGCCGCTGAGCGGTTGGCCCGGGCGGCTGGTGTGGCCGAGCACAAGGTAATCGGGCTGGACCTCAATGGTATGGGGGGCTCAGCGCTGACCGACGCCAATATTGCCGTGCCGGAAACTCCCCAGCAAGGAATCCCGGTCACCTATGTTCCGGCGCGCAATACGGTGTTCCTGGCATTGGCCTTGGGTTGGGCCGAGGTGCTGCAGGCGAGTGATATTTTTATCGGCGTCAATGCTGTGGACTATTCTGGCTACCCGGATTGCCGGCCGGCCTTTATCCAGGGGTTTGAGCAGTTGGCCAATCTGGCGACCCGGGCGGGGGTTGAGGGACAGGGGTTCCGTATCAGGGCACCGCTGCAGGATATGAGCAAGGCGGATATTGTGCGTGAGGGTACCCGGTTGGGTGTGGATTACAGTCTGACTATTTCCTGTTATCAGGCCGATGAGCAGGGGCGGGCTTGCGGGCGTTGTGATAGTTGCCGTCTGCGTGCTGCAGGCTTTACCAGTGCCGGGCTGCCAGACCCGACGCGCTATGCCTGAAAAAAATCAAAAAACTTCTTGAATTTCTGTGATAAATCAGTAATATGGCGCGCGTTCCGGGTCGTTAGCTCAGTTGGTAGAGCAGTTGGCTTTTAACCAATTGGTCGTAGGTTCGAATCCTACACGACCCACCATTTTCCCCGTTGTTCTGTGTTTCTCTCCTCATTGCTTCGCACTGTATAGTTAACCAGCCCTTGTATTAGGTTGTGTTAATATAAGGTTCTGTCTCCGTTAGGGATTGAAGTTCATGTCACAGATTCCTGAGCGTCTGCTGGTGCAGGCGCACCTGGCGGCCAAGGAGCCGGCTCCATTGAGTGCGGCAGAGCAGGCCGACTACAAATCCCGTATCGCAGCTGCGCTGAAGGCGCACAACGCGGTATTGGTTGCGCACTATTACACCGATCCGTTGATTCAGGCTCTGGCTGAAGAGACTGGTGGCTGTGTATCCGACTCCCTGGAGATGGCTCGTTTCGGCAAAGAGCATCCAGCTCAGACCCTGGTGGTCGCTGGCGTGCGGTTCATGGGCGAAACGGCGAAGATCCTCAGTCCGGAGAAACGCATCCTGATGCCGACTCTGGAAGCGACCTGCTCGCTGGATATCGGCTGTCCGATCGATGAGTTTTCCGCTTTTTGCGATCAGCATCCAGACCGCACCGTAGTGGTGTATGCCAATACCTCGGCAGCGGTCAAGGCTCGTGCTGACTGGGTAGTCACATCCAGTTGTGCACTGCAGATTGTTGAACACCTGATGGATAAGGGTGAGAAAATTCTCTGGGCACCGGATCAGCACCTGGGTAATTACATTGAGCGTGAAACCGGCGCTGACATGCTGTTGTGGGAAGGCTCCTGCATTGTTCATGAGGAATTCAAAGCCAAGGCCTTGCTCGACCTCAAGGCTGTGTATCCCGAGGCTGCAGTGCTGGTGCACCCAGAATCACCGGCTTCGGTGGTGGAGTTGGCTGATGTGGTGGGTTCGACCAGTCAGTTGATCAAGGCTACCCAGACACTGGCTAACCCGACTTTTATCGTCGCGACCGATCGGGGCATTTTTTACAAGATGCAGCAGGCAGCTCCTGACCGACAGCTGATCGAAGCGCCAACCGCAGGTAATGGCGCGACATGTCGCAGCTGTGCTCATTGTCCGTGGATGGCCATGAATACCTTGCCGCGGGTTCTGCAAAGTCTGGAGCAGGGGACCGATGAGATTCTGGTTGATCCGGCCCTGATCCCGCGTGCGGTCCAGCCGCTGCAGCGGATGCTTGATTTTACCAACGCCAAGCGCTGATCAATCGGGCTTTAAGGGCGCCCCAGGTCGCAATGGGAAACGTATGTTTCTGTTGCAGCTCAAGGGGCAGCCTGCGCGATTCTGAAACTGGCAGCACCTCGTTGTTTAAAGTGCCGCTCTGCTCAGAAGCTTTTTATCATTTCACGTTGGCGCGCCAGGTCTTCCTGGCGCGCCTTGATCCGTGAACTCATGACGAAATTGTCTCCGGCTCGACGCAGGGCCAGGTCCAACTGCTCGCCAGCCTGGTTGAGATCGCCTGCCAGCATGAAATATTCGGCGCGAGCCATATGCACACCGAGAATATCACCGGCCAGGCCGCGAATTTCGGCGGTCAGATACCAGACGTCCGGGTCATCGCTGCGTTGCTGGACGAGGCGGTCAATGCTGCGTTGCGCATCCTGATAACGTCGGGCCTTGAGCAACGCTTCGATACGGGCTTGCTGGAGCGGGTAGCTGTTGGGGTGGTTGCGTGACTGAGTGTCGATCAAGGCCAGCGCGCTTTCAGTCCGGTTGCGCTGAATCTCCATGTCGATCTGTGCCAGGTGTACGGCGAGATTGTCGGCCTGGCTTTGCAGCAGCGGCGCCAGTGTCTGTTCGGCTTGATCCAGTTGTCCGCTGCGGGCCTGGGCCAGAGCCAGGCCATAACGGGCGGCGGCGTGTTCGCCTTCGTGCTGGTCGAGCAGGGCGCGGAAGCGTTGGGCGGCCAGTCCGGGGCTTTGTTCGTAGAGCAGTTGTACTCGGGCGCGCATCATCTGGTAATAAATGCTGTCGCGCCGGCCATTGCTGGTGAGTTGCTCGGCCCGGTTGCGCGAGTCGGCAATACGTGACTGGTTGACCGGGTGAGTCAGCAAGAATTCTGGCGGGGTACGGTCGAAACGACTGAGTTGGGCCAGGCGCTCAAACATGTCAGGCATGGCGCGTGGGTCGTAGCCGGCCTGCTGCAGGTTCTGGATGCCGATGCGGTCAGCTTCCTGTTCGTTTTGGCGAGAGAATCGCCGCTGCTCCTGTATTGCTGCCGCTTGGGTCGAGGCCAGGGCGGCAAAGCCGGCATCGCCACCGCCACTGGCGGCCAGTACCACGCTAGCAAGCATCGCTGTCATCAGCGGTATACGCATGCGCTGTTGCTGTTCCAGATTGCGGGCGAAATGGCGCTGCGACAAGTGCGCCAGTTCGTGGGCCATAACCGAGGCGAACTCGGCTTCGGTGTGGGCGTGCAGGAACAGTCCGCCATTGACTCCGACAACTCCGCCAGGGGCGGCAAAGGCATTGAGCTGCGGGCTGTTGACGATTACAAAGGCCAGGCGCCGGTCGGTCAATTGGCTGGTTTCGGCCAGTTGGTAGACATGGGTTTCGACATAGTCCTTAAGGAGCGGGTCGTCCAGGGTCGGCACGGCGCCGCGCAACATCGTCAGCCAGGCCCGGCCCAGCTGGAACTCTTGGTCTCGGGACATGATCGAGGCACTGGTGTCACCCAGTGAAGGCAGGTTGAACTCGGCCTGTGCTACCAATGGGGTGCTCAGGCTGGCGAGTAAACTCAGGGTCAGAACCTTGAGGGCGCCAACAGGGACTACTTTGCTGAAATACATGATTACGATTCTAACCGTCCCGTAGTGGTTGTCTGCTCTGTGCAGGGCAAGGCTATACTGGGCGACCTCTCTGCTACAACGGAGCCTGATCATGGTTGTCGATTCAACGGTGCCCCGCGCCGACCAAACGCTGGATGCCCGTGGGCTGTCCTGCCCGCTGCCTCTGCTCAAGGCCAAGCAGGCCTTGAATTCTCTGGCGTCAGGGCAGGTGCTGCATGTGTCGGCGACAGATGCCGGATCGCGGCGCGACTTTCAGCGCTTTGCTGAATTGTCAGGCCATGCATTGCTACACGCCGATACATTGGACGGCGAATTCCATTATTGGTTGCGTAAATCCTGAGATCAACCGGCATGCTGAAAGTTTTCCAAGGTTGGGTGCACCGTTATTTCTCCCAGGAAGAGGCTGTGGTCCTGGCTGTGGTACTGGGACTTGGCTTTAGCATCATCATTTTCTTTGGTGGAATGCTGGCACCGCTGTTGACCGGCTTGGTGCTGGCTTATTTGCTGCAGGGGATGGTCATGTTGCTCAAGCGCTGGCACATGCCGCATTGGCTGGCGGTGTGGACGGTGTTTTTGCTGTTCCTCGGTGGGCTGGGTGCCCTGTTCGGTGTTGTGGTGCCATTGGTCTGGAAGCAGATGCTCAATCTGTTCAATGAGCTGCCGCGAATGTCCAACGAATGGCAGGATCAGTTGATGCACCTGCCGGAACGTTATCCGGCGCTGGTGTCGGAAGAGCAGATCGTGCGCATGATCAATACTGCCAGTGGTGAGCTTGGGCAGTTGGGGCAGTGGGTGCTGTCCCAGTCATTGGCCAGTCTGCCGATGCTGGTGAATATCCTGGTCTATCTGGTGTTGGTACCGATTCTGGTGTTCTTCTTTCTGATGGACAGCAGCAAGATTCGTGACTGGATGGTCAACTACCTGCCGCGTGAACGTCGCTTGATGTCGGAAGTCTGGACCGAGATGAATCAGCAGATTGCCAACTACATTCGCGGCAAGGTGGTGGAGATCATCATTGTTGGTGCCGTGACCTATGTTTGCTTTGCCATCCTCAAGGTCAACTATGCCGCTCTTTTGGCCGTGGTGGTCGGTCTGTCGGTGCTGGTGCCTTATATTGGCGCGGCGGTAGCGACCATTCCGATTGCGTTGATCGGGCTGTTTCAGTGGGGGTTGGGCAACGAGTTCATGGTGCTGATGATCGTCTATGCGGTGATTCAGGCGCTGGATGGCAATGTGCTGGTGCCGGTGCTGTTTTCCGAGGCGGTCAACCTGCATCCGGTGGCGATCATTGCCGCTGTGTTGATTTTTGGCGGGTTATGGGGGTTCTGGGGGATCTTCTTCGCCATTCCGCTGGCGACTCTGTTCAAGGCTGTGCTTTATGCCTGGCCCAAAGGGGTCGAGGCGGTCAGTGAGGGAGCGCCACCTGAAGAAGAGTGAAGTGCTGGCCTGACATCCAGGCCAGCAGGCTTGTGGTTACAGTGAGCGAACTGCCTCCAGAACCTCAGCCACATGCCCGGCAACCTTGACCTTGCGCCACTCCCGGCGTAGCACGCCCTGGGCGTCGATCAGGAAGGTGCTGCGCTCAATGCCTTCGTATTGCTTGCCGTACATCTGCTTGAGCTTGATCACGTCGAACAGGCGGCACAGTTGTTCTTCAGGATCGCTGATCAGCTCGAATGGAAAGCTGTGCTTGGCGCGGAAGTTTTCGTGGGTACGCAGGCTGTCTTTGGATACCCCGAAGATTACCGCTCCGGCCTTTTGGAACTCGGCATGCAGATCTCGAAAGTCCTGACCCTCGGTAGTGCAGCCGGGAGTGTTGTCCTTGGGGTAGAAGTAGATCACTACCTTCTTGCCGGCCAGGCTTGCCGGGCTGACTTCCTGTTGGCTGGTGGCTTGAGCGCTGAAGTCGGGAATCTGCTTGTCCAGAGTAATGCTCATCGGTGTGCTGCCTCTCAGTGAAGGGGACGCCAGGGTTCTATCACGGCATCAAGGTTGAGTTCATCACAGAAATCGAGGAACTGTTCGCGCAGCCAGCTCAACTGAGTTTTGGCCGGGATGGCGATGGTCAGGGTCAGATTGAGCATCGCGGTGCCAGTATGCTGGGCCTGATAGGTGAAGCTGTAAAATTCTTCGATGTCGATGCCAAGCTGCTGGAAGAAGGCGCAGAGCTCGCCGATCAGCTCCGGGCGCTGGGCGGCGGTAACGAACACGTTGTAGGGCAGAGCCTGAGGGCGCTCGACCAGGCTTTGGCTACGGCTCATGGATACCGTGAAGTGTTCGCGCTTGGCCAGTGGCGGCAGTAGGCTTTCGAGTCGGGCTAGGGCGTCCCAGTTACCGCTGACCTGCAGCAGCAGAGCGGTGGTAGTGCCATGGCGGCTCATGCGGCTGCTGACAATCAGGCAGCGCTGCTCTAGGCACAGCCGGGTCAGGAGGCTGGCCAGGACCGTGGTCTGCTGGCCCATGGCGTTGATGACCAGGTACTGTTCCCGTTGGCTGGGCGGTGTTGACATGCGGTTCCTCGAACAGATGATCGCAGCTTGAGGCTGCGTTGGGTTTAATGCGCTATTGTCCTCGTCCCGGATGCCGGGTTCAACCATCGGATGAATCGCCCGCCCAGAGGCGCTTTGCCGCTGTCGGCACCTTGTGCTGGATGGATGGCGAAAGTACCATTGCCTATTCACGATTTAAGCGGAGCAGTTGCATGATCTCAGGCAGCCTTGTGGCGCTGGTTACCCCCATGGATTCGCGTGGTGAATTGGATTGGCAAGCCTTGGAGCGGCTGATCGATTTTCACCTCGACCAAGGGACCGACGGTATCGTAGCGGTGGGTACCACCGGCGAGTCGGCCACCTTGGACATGGACGAGCACAAGGAAGCCATTCGGCGGGTGGTGGATCAGGTTGCCGGGCGAATTCCGGTAATTGCCGGCACTGGAGCTAACTCCACTCGTGAGGCGGTCGAGTTGACCGAAGCGGCGCGCAGCGTCGGTGCCGATGCCTGCCTGCTGGTGACCCCTTATTACAACAAGCCGACCCAGGAAGGTTTGTATCAGCATCATCGCTTCATCGCCGAGGCTGTGGCGATTCCGCAGATTCTGTATAACGTGCCGGGGCGCACGGCCTGCGACATGTTGCCGGAAACCGTCGAGCGTTTGGCCGATGTGCCGAATATCGTTGGCATCAAGGAAGCCACGGGTGACCTGCAACGTGCCAGGGAACTGATTGACCGGGTCGGCCAGCGTATTGCGGTCTACTCGGGAGATGATGCCACCGCCGTCGAACTTATGCTGATGGGCGGCAAGGGTAATATTTCCGTGACAGCCAACGTCGCACCAAAGGCCATGCATGACCTGTGCATGGCTGCTCTGGCTGGCGACGCCGATAGCGCACGGCAAATCAATGACAGCCTGATGCCTTTGCATAAGGCTCTGTTTATCGAATCCAACCCGATCCCGGTCAAATGGGTTTTGCATGAAATGGGGCTGATCAGCGATGGCCTGCGTTTGCCGTTGACGCCGTTGAGTGCACGCTGCCATGAACCGGTACGCGAGGCCATGCGCCAGTGCGGCCTGTTGTAATACGGGATTAATGATGTCGACCAAGGAACTCTCTATGAAGCCTGTGCTGGGTGCACTGACGCTGGTAACGCTGGGCAGCCTGAGCGGCTGTGGTTATTTTTTCGGCGAAGACGGTTATTTCCGTGACCGTGGTGGCGATTACCAGGCGGCGGTGATCGAACCGCGCATGACTGTCCCCGCCGGGGTTGAGAGCAAACCCATTGGCGATCTGTTGCCAGTACCTGGCCGGGTTGAGCCTGGTCCGGGAGGCAAGTTCCAGACTCCACGTCCCCAGGCTCTGATGGTCACGGCGGATACGTCGGATTTCTCCCTGCAGCAAAATGGCCCTAATCGCTGGTTGCTGGCTCAGCGTACGCCGGTCGAGGCCTGGCCATTGGTGCGCCAGTTCTTCAGTGATTATCAGGTGCCGCTGAGCGGCGAAAATCCGCGGCTGGGTGAGCTGGAAACATCGGGTCTGGTTTTCGATCAGCAGGCTGAAAACCCGCTGGTGCGGCGCCTGGTGCCGGCAGTGGGGCCGAACCGCCGGACCGATGGTCAAGAACAGCGTTTCCGTTTGCGCATTGAGCCGGGCGTACAGTCGGGCACCAGTGAAATTCAGGTTGTGCACACCAGTCGCAGCCAGGGCAGCACCTTGAACAGTTGGCCTGAGCGCTCGGATAACCCCAACCTTGAGCGGGCTCTGCTGGCCGAGTTGGAAAGCTATCTGAGCCAGTCGGCCGACAGCGATTCGGCTTCTCTGGTAGCCGCTCAGGGCATGGGCCAGAGTGATCGGGTGACCCTGGAGCAGGATGGTGCCGGCAATCCGGTGCTGAACATGCAGACCGACTTCAACCGGGCCTGGGCTGCTGTGGGTGAAGCACTCAATCGGGCGGACGTACTGGTCAGCGATATCAACCGCAGCGCTGGCGTCTACTATGTCGACCTCGAACAGCGCGCCAGCCAACAGCAACGCAAGCGCGGCTTTTTCGCCCGTATGTTCGGTCGCGACAAGCCGCAGGAAAGCGCCAGTGAAGAGCGGATTCAGGTACGTCTGACCCCGGTGGCCAACCGTGTTCAAGTGACCGTTGAGAAGAGTATCGACACCGCTGCAGATGCGGCTGAGGCCCGTCAACTGCTTGAGCGGATTCGCAACAACCTGACGTGAGGTTAGGAGGCTTGGGGTGCGTTATTGTTCACTGGGTAGTGGCAGTCGTGGCAATGCCACCCTGGTCGAGCAGGGCAACACCCGGCTACTGATAGATTGCGGTTTCAGTCTGCGCAGCACCGAACAGCGATTGGCGGCCGCCGGGCTCAGCCCCCGGCAACTTACCGCGATTCTGGTAACCCATGAGCACAGTGACCATATTCAGGGCGTTGAGCGACTGGCTCGACGTTATGGGTTGCCAGTGTTCATGACTGCCGGTACGGCAAGGGCACTGGATGTTGGCAGTCTGGCAGTTGAGCGCATTGCCCTGGACCGTGACCTTGAGATTGGCGAGTTGCGCATCACCCCGGTTGCGGTACCCCACGATGCGCGTGAACCCTGTCAGTTTGTTTTCGACAACGGCCAGGCGCGACTCGGGGTACTCAGTGATACCGGCACCATTACGCCTTGGATTACCGAGTGCTACAGTGGAGTCGATGCGCTGTTTCTGGAAGCCAACTACGACCCGCAGATGCTTGCCGCCGGGCCTTACCCGGCGAGTTTGAAGGCTCGGGTAGGCGGTGAGCTTGGGCATTTGAGTAACCAGCAGGCCGCCGGCCTGCTGGAGAGTATTGACCGGAGCGCGCTGCGGCATGTGGCCGTTGCGCATATCAGCGAGAAAAATAACCGCCCGGAACTGGCCCTTGGTGAATTGTCCCGGGTGCTGGCGGGCTGGCAGGGGCAGTTGCTACTAGCCATGCAGGATCAGGGGCTGCCTTGGCAGGACCTCAGTCAACTTAATCATCACCATTTTGCGGACAGCGGGAGCCGGTAATGGAAAAACGCAATGAACTGTATCGCGGCAAGGCCAAATCGGTTTTCACCACCGATGATCCGGATCGTCTGATCCTGCTGTTCCGCAATGACACCTCAGCTTTCGACGGCAAGAAGATCGAGCAGCTCGAGCGCAAGGGTATGGTCAACAACCGCTTCAATGCCTTCATTATGCAGAAGCTGGAAGAGGCTGGCGTCCCCACCCAGTTTGACCGTCTGCTCTCCGATACCGAATGTCTGGTCAAGAAGCTCGACATGATTCCGGTTGAGTGTGTAGTGCGCAATTTCGCCGCCGGCAGCCTGGTCAAACGGCTGGGCGTTGAGGAAGGCATGGCGCTGACGCCGCCGACCTTCGAGCTGTTCCTCAAGGACGACGCCAAGGGTGACCCTTTCATCAACGCTTCCCACGTCTTCGCCTTTGGCTGGGCGACTCCCGAGCAACTGGCGCGCATGGAAGAGTTGACCCGCAAGGTCAACGAAGTGCTGAACAAACTGTTTGATGACGCCGGCCTGCTGCTGGTTGATTTCAAGCTGGAGTTTGGCCTGTTCCACGGCGAGATCGTTCTGGGTGACGAATTCAGTCCGGACGGTTGCCGTCTGTGGGACAAGGAAACCCGCAAGAAGATGGACAAGGATCGCTTCCGTCAAGGGCTGGGCGGCGTCATCGAGGCTTATGAAGAAGTGGCTCAGCGCTTGGGCGTGCCTCTGGCTTGATCGGGCTTCGCAGATGCTGGCAAAGCTGGTATGATGCGCGCCACTTGGAGAGGTGCCGGAGTGGCCGAACGGGACGGATTCGAAATCCGTTGTACGGGTAACCGTACCTAGGGTTCAAATCCCTATCTCTCCGCCAAATCAAACAAAAGGGCTCGGCTTACGCCGGGCCCTTTTGTTTTGTCTTGAAATAGCCTGTTTTCCAGTCTGCACAACACATCATTTCTCTGGGCGAATGTACCCGTGCGCGATAATTGACGCACCCGTGCGCGATAATTGTCCTTGCCGAATTGTTTCACATACGGCAAAAGAATTGCCAAATCATGGTGGCGGCGGGTTGGTATGGTTGAACTGCCACCGCTGCCTCTGCCAACTCTCAACCCCGCCTCGCACTGACCACACTTCAGCGATGATCTGCCCCTCGTATGTGGTTGTCAGGGTTGCTGTGGTGCCGCTGATACCTGTCTCGCTATCCAATACCGCACTGGTATCAGCGCGCAGCAGCCGACAGCTATAAGTCGTGCCAGCTTCGGGGCCGATGCTACCCAGAGTGGTGTCAATCAGCTGATCAGCCTGCCCCAACCTGTCACGGTGTGCCCATGCCAATACCACGTCACCCTCAATGCTGCTCGGCCAACTACTACCGCCAATGGTGAGTTGCGCTGGAGGATACGGCCGGCCCTGGCGGCCGATCAGTGCCAGGCTATCGGTACCGGCTAGACTCGGGTCCAGTTGGCCGATGCTGGTGTTCGTCAGCAGCCGGGCCTGCATAGTGACACCCGAGGAGTACTCCGTTTCGTCCGCGCCCTCAAATCCATCATAAAACCAGATCCGCGCCCCGGCCGCGTGCTGCACCGGCACTGTATCCGCGCACCCTCGGCCCAGCGTGATTGCGCCAGACACCAGGTCAATCGCATCAACCCTCACGATCTCATCATTGAGTAGCGCAGCCTGGCCCAGAGTGACGCGCTCAATGTCGATACCTCCAGTCAGCGTGGCTGTAGTCGCATTGATGCTGAGCGCACTCACCAGTTGGGCGGTTGGACACCAGTCGGCGCTATCACGATCAACGAAGGCTCCGCTACTCCCCGGCCGGGTAGTTAGGTTGTAGCTCAGAGAGAGTCCGCTTGGCTTAGCCGCCACGGATGACAGCCAGGCGGCTGAGACATCAACCAATGCCAGGTTGGCTGGGTCTATCAGGCCAGCCAGTTCGCGATATGGCACCTCCATCAACCGCCGCAAGGCAATGGGCTGTGGGGTGCGATCAGGCGGCACGTAGCCGCTGGGTGGAACCTTGATGAACGGTGTGGCCGGCAGCCCGAAGACATCCTGCAGGGCAGTGATAGTAATAGCCCCAGCCCCAACCGTACCGTCCTCAATCCTACCGGCCCGCACAACAACCTCATTGATGCCACGCTTTAACGACCGGATGCGGAATGGATCGGCAGCCCCGATGCCTGCACCACGGCGATCAAGGCGGACCTTGTACTTGCGCAGGTTGCTAGCGCGAACACGCATATCACGTTGCACCACCCTGGCCGCTAAGTCGGCGGTCGGAATGCCTGGGTAGTTCACAGTCTCGGCAGAGGGTCCGCCATGCAACTGAGCCAGCGCCTGGTTAACGGCACGAGCGCGCCGGGTCTCGCCACTGACAGCATCCGTATACTCGACATATAACTGGCTGGGGGCGATCAGTGTGCTGCTGGTTTCATCCTCTTCAATGCTCAGAAGACCGCTGTCCTCGTCGAACAGAGGCAGATCCTCGACGTTGTAGTCGTCCCTGATTAGTTTGAGCGTGATCAAGCCCGTGTTGCGATCAGGGCCACAGTAAGCTCCGATATGGTCACAGATCTGGTCACGAAAATCCGCCAGCGACCCCGCCGAACGCTTCCAACTGATGCACAGCCCGAATCCCTCGTTATAAAGTGTCAACGCCGCAGCCCGGAATGCATTGTCATCCAGCATTGAACGGTCAACACCCAGACCGTTCTCCCGGTTTGTGTAGACCTCATAAAGGATATGCGCCGGGTTCATTGCCCGCACCTGGCCATCGAGCAGATCAATTGCGCAGGTTTCCGGGTACCACACAGAGCCATCCCAACCGTTCATACGCCGGTATCTCAACAGCTCCCAGGGCTTAGGGTATGGGTTAATGGATGTCACCAACCCCGAATAGAAAAAACCGGCAAAACCACGAAAATTAGGCACCAGGTTGTTACCCAGGGCTGTTGCCAGCCGAGTGTTGAGAGCCTGACTCTCATCCCCCATCATTAAGTCAAATTGCCCCTGGATACCGCCTTCACCCTTGTCACCACCAAACAGATTGGGCTCATTGATATGAATTGTCTGGCTGCTTGTCGCATTACCTGACCAGGCTGTTTTGCCGCTCGCCCGTATCGCCAGCAGTCCGTCAATGGCCTTGGCGATACCTCCGTGAATATCAAAGCTGTAGCGAAAACCAACCGTCTGTGCTTTAGGCTTGGCTCCCATTTTGGGCCTCCTCTATGCTGCGGGCATGCTCGACCAGGTGTAGAGCCAGAGCATTACCCGTTGCCACCAACACCTCGGCATCAATGCCATTACGCACAAAGTCCAGCCAGTCGAGTCCATGTTCTGCGAAGAATGCCCGCGACTGCCTGGCGCAGTAGCCCGTCCTGGTTGTCCAGGTAGGCACGGTATGCAGGTGCTGGATAGTCACAACCAGCCCGCTCACTTCTTACTCCCCTTCACCTTAATCGCCTGGCTGCGCTGGTTGCGCACAGCAAGAACCATCCAGCCCTTAGCCCACACCTGGCCAAAGACCCATTCCTTCTCAGTGCCCTCGTCACAGCGCGGGAAATCGAAGTCCTGAAAGGCTGCCGGTTTAGGTTTCGGGGGCTTGGGCTGGGTAGCCTGGTTGATCAGGTAAGAGGCCACCAGAATTGCTATCTGTACCCACATATCAGAACACCTGCTCGCCGTCGAAGGGGCTTTTTCCGTCCATTTGGGGCACAGCCCGCATGTTCGGCAAATTGTTGAACTTGTCTTGACACGTCGATGCAAAAAAATCGCAGCCGGGATACGCACGGATAGCCATATTTGGCGCCAGAGCCAGAGTCCCACCCAGCAGTGTTAGAGTGCTGCCGGTGTGATGCTCAATCGTGCGACTGTCGTACTCGCCCTGGCCAATCTGCCATTCCACCCAACCACCGTTAAACCAACCGTCGGGGTAGGATGCAAACGTGCCGCTACTGATCGATGCACCTGTCAGTGTTTGGATAGTGGTTTCTACGCGGTGCACGTTCATATCGACCTTGCACCAGGGCGAACCCAGATACGTTGTGCACGCACGGCTGAATGTGTCTACCAGCCCCGGTCGATCCAGCTCGGCGTCAATGTCCTGGCAGGTAATTGCACATTGATCCGGGCTCGGCCAGCGTACACTGGCGATTGCGCCACTGTAGCGCCACTTTCGCTCAGCCTCACCGTAGTGGCCATCGTGGATAATCAGGCCAATCTTCGCGCTTGGCAGACTGTTGCGAAACGGCTGTGCAACATCGATGTCTGCCGGCGCCGTAATAATCAGCGAGTCCTGCCTCGCGACACCGCTCTGGCGGATGCCGTTGTCACTGATGCCTCCACGCACTGTGCGGAACACCTGGGTACCCACGGCCACGTCACGGTCACAGCTGACATACAACCAGCGCATCACACCGCGACGGAACTCGTAGAAGCGGATCGGCGCGCCGGCGGCCAGCGAGCGCTCGCGGCTGTCAAAACTCATCGTCCCGCTCCTCCCTGAATGCCGTGGCCCAGGCAGCGACACCTTCACTGTCAGTCATATGCTCGATCTCCTGAGTGTCACTCTCGAAACGCATCAGGTTCATCCAGCTGATGCGCGCCACCTGTTGTGGCTGCACCTCAATGCCTAGAGCGCTATCGAGACCGACCCGCTCAACCAGGCCATCGATCTCAGTCGAACCGATCAAACGACGCATGAACACAGATCCATCCCACAGCTCAATGCGGATATCAGACCGCCCTGGTTTGCCAGCCCCAAACCGGGTGTAGCCAATGTTCTCTATGTCTATCGTTGTGGACACTGACGAGATCGTCGCAACTACTGTCAGGTCATCCATATGCGTCGGCACCCACACAACTTTTTGCGTGCCACACATCCCATAGATGAACGATCGCACCAACGCTCTGGCGGCGCGACCGAGGTCCAGGTGGCGCTGGCCAAGCACCTGCAGGGCGCGACGGGCAGTGTCAGTGATAAGCGGCTGGGCAAAACCGCTATCAACTGTCGAACGCATCCGCTCAGCGGAATGCTGGAGAAACTCAGAATCATCCGGCCGCCGATCCCATACCGGGAAGCCTCTATACAGGGTGCCGGGGAGCCACTCGGGCCACTCACATGGCTCGACGATAAGAAAGCGTACCTCTGCCTCAATCAGCCGGTCTGTGAGCTTTGACAGCGCCGGCTCTTCCATCAGTTGAGCCGCACGAGCGGGGTACAGCCGCGATCCTGCAGGCCAAGCAAGCTGGGTATTGCGCTTGAGCTGCAAGCCGGTGCTGAGTACTTCCAGAATCTCCACCGTCTCAGACGTGAATGCATCCTCTCCGCGCAGCATCGCCATACCGCCATTACGAAAATCTAGGTGCTCAGTGCTGCAGGGGATGAAATCGACATCTGCTGCGATACCGACTTCCAGCAGTTGAATGTCAGGCCAGACAGGCATCGACCAAATGCGATCGCTCCAGCCGAACAGGCTCACGTCGAGCAACTGCCGCTCACGTCCATCTGCGTACATAGGGCCGCTGAACTCGCGCCGTGGCGCCAAGCGTAGGCGCCGCCGCTGACTGACCGCCGATTCGCTCTGCAAAATATCCGTCAGCGCCGTCAGACGCTCGCGAATCCCGTCGCCCCAATCAGGCACAAACGTCCAGGCGATGATCCTGTTAGCTGTAATGCGCAAACCGGCTGATCGGCCGTTATCAAACTCCCACGACACGACAGTATCTAGGACCGGTTGCCCATCAGGCGTGACCGTAACCTGCCAGTCCCGTTCCTGCAGCGCTTGAAACAGCAGCGGCGGCGCCGGCTGACCACCAACCTCAATCCCTTCATCCAGCCCCGTGATTGAGTTCAGCGTTTGAGGTATCAGGTATGCATTCCAAACCCCAACCGGCGTCGTTTGAGTTGAAACGACATTGCCTAGATCCAGCTGCTGAGGACTGATGTGTATACGGTGGTACCAGTCGTCGACGTGGGCGCGCAGGTGACGCCCGGTCAGCACTCGACCATTAGCCGCCACCGGCCACTGGGCCATCAGTGTCGCTTGCCCGGCGCGCTGGGTATCGCTGACGTAGGGCGATGGATCAAACTGGTTAACCCAGCCGTACCCCCAGTGATCCGTTGTCAGATTCGGATTGTCTATGCCGCCCTGGATCGTGCGCATCATTTGACCGTTGAGAGCGACCACGACTACGGCCCCTCATAGCGTACGGCCCAGCCCAGTGTACCTGTGTGCGGAGCAGGTACACTGCTGCCGTCACGCGCGGCTGAATTCTTTCTGTAAAACGGCAGGACCATCCACCTATCACCGCCGATCTGTATCACCTCTCCAGGGGCGTAGTTGTCGACCCGCGTATATCGAGCGTGCTCGAGATCAACCGTTATGCTCAGCCGGTTTGAGGGCCTGACTTTATATGCGCGTATGGGCAGCAGCACCGCTTCGCTGTTCCAGTTGTTCGGCAGCAGGCCAGGCAGGGGCACAGCTGGTCTTATACCGACAGGGGGCGCACCGAGCGATTGCCCCGACCACCAGCCCTGCCCGTCAAGGTTCGAGTGCACCCAGTAGTCATTAGCTGTAGCATTCCCGCCGACATTGTCGCGCCAGAATATGCCCGGGCAGCCGTAGAAGAAAGACGCGGCCGGTCCACCGGTAGGTTGCATAGCCGGATCATTGCCAGCAAGCGCATGTACCGATGCCGCCACCCACATGCCTGTCCCAGGTAAGCCAGCCACAGTTGATTGTCCAAATGCGCACCACAGGTAGAAGTCCACGCCGAACCTAATAACGCAGTAAACCTCTGCATCGAAAATAAAGAACATGTACTCAACGGGCCATGTGATAGCAGTCCCCATCTGGCCCATGCGTACAATACTGGGTGCATCGCCTGCTCCTGCGCTCGTGCGGCCCAGCAGCGTTAAATAGCCACTGACAATCTGCAGGCGTAAAAACATCGAGCCCTTGCTCAACATCTCATTAGAGCCATTCCAGGCCCACCCCTCGGTCACGCATGCGTCAACAAACGCAGCGCGCACTGCCGCCATATCATTCGCTGAGCCACTATAGAAACCCATCAGTCCATCCTCAGTGCGTAGTAATCGGTATGCCCGGTGCGCCAGACGTCCTGGATCACAACGTAATCCACCTCGTCGATGGTCAGGGTGTTTTCCACTGCATTGTCGAATCCGCTGATATAGAAGATGCCGTCCAGCGCGCCCCAGATGTTCGCGCTGTTATCGTGCAGCTCAACTGGCAACAAGTTATAGACACCGCCCGTGTCTCGTAAGTTTGTATTAGCCGCCGACGCGCCAGTACCTGCTATATAGCTATTGCCCCAGGGATAACAGCGAGGCTGCACCCAGCCGTCGTTACTGCGCAGCGCCATGGCTACTGTATTGCCCCTGAAATAGCCCGAGTGCGCTGTATCGCTGAATCGGGTCGCTGCAGCACCTGCCAGCATGCCGCCGCACACCACAGGGTACGGGTACTGACTGGGCCGGCCATAGGGCAGCATCTTGCCGACGTAGCAGCTCTCGTATACCGGTGTACCCACCTTCATCGCTAGCGCGATACGCTGTGCTGTGAGTGTCAGCCAGTAGTCGATCCTCTGGTTGTGTGCGGGGACGCCGCTCAGACGGGCACCTGGTTGAGTATCGAACGAGTTGCCCGCCACATAGCCGGTGAACACGCCGGCCAGTAGGTTGTAATAGTCAGCGTCAGGATTCTGATACGTCCGAAACCCAACAAAGATTTCCTCTTCACCCGAGTAGCCCACCCCTTTCAGGATCAGCTCCCGGTTATCGATCGACGTGTCATACCGCAACACTTGCCAACCGTTATCAGCGGCAAAATCCCTGATGGTCTCAAGCATCGCGTAATGCGCCAGCATGCTTGTGTTATCGACGAAACCTATATCGTGTGGCATATCAAAACCCCAGTAGCTGGCGCACTTCAGCGCCGTGTTGTTGCAGATAAACCATGAAGTGCTCCTGGCCAGCCTTCCCCCAAGCCATCGCCGCCACGTCCTCCGGGCGCTGCACCGCATAGAGGTTCACGCTGTTCTTAAGGTTGGTGCTCATCTTGGCCGGCTCGGCCAGGCTGGTGCCGCTCAGGCCAGGGGAAGGCAGCGACGGGGCTGGCACGCCAACCAGCCCGCCGGTGCTGTGGCGGTACCAGCGCGACATAGCCCATTCATCCAGCGCGCTCATACCCCGCGCATTGAAGTCCTCTAGGAAGTCCAGGGCGCCTGGTTGCTTCACCACTGCTGCGCGGGTCATGAACTCTTCGTCCGATGCCCAGATCGGGATGCTGTCGCTGGTATTGGTGCCGGGGCCCCGGATCTGGCCACCCCCGGCGAAGCCAAACGCACCGGTATAGGCGCCGCCAAGCGCGTTACCAGCAGAGGCACCGGCAATTGCCGATGCCATGGCCGCTGCGGCAGATGCACCAGCCGTTGTGATCGCGGCCCCCATTGCTGATGCGGCTGCTGTACCTCCTGTCGTAATACCGGTCCCCATCGCAGTGGCACCGGCCGTTGTTGCGGTCGTGATGGCTGTAGCTGTAGCTGTAGCACCGGCAGCGTCTGCGGCAGCATCGGCACCACTGCCGAACAAATTCAACACCGACTGGGTAGCCATGTCGGCAAGCTGCTCAGCCGCTAACCGAGCCATCGAATCAGCAATACCCAGCACAAGGCTTTCGAGCGCATCGCGCAGATCGTGCGTGCCACGCACAAGGCCCATCAGCGCCTCTTCGATACCACCCTGCAGGCCATCACGGAACGCCCGGATCAGGTCATTGGTGATGTACTGCATATTCTCCAGCTCGGCGCGGATACGCTGGACGTTCTCAAGCGCGGCCGGGTCGCCGGTGGTGCGAGCCAGTTCTTCCATCTGTGGCAACAGCCGTTCAACTTCAGCCGCCTGCTGCTGGTGCAGCTCGATGATCCGCCGACGGGCCTCGCCCTCGGTGATAAGCCCGGCCGCAAGTTGCGCCTGAACTGACTGTTCCTGGCGGGCTGTCGATGAAAACACCTGGTCAACCACAGACTGCAGCTCATTGAGCCTGGCTCTGGCCTGCTCGATGTTGATCAGCCCGTTGACGATCTCCAGCCCGGCTGTGTCGCCGCGCTCCTGCAGGCGCGTCATCAGCTCGCCGTAACGCTGCTCGATCTCGATGGTCAGGGCCTCGGCTTCGCGGCCCTGGGCGCGCAGCAGCTCGGCACGGATCTGGTCCAGCTCAATGAGATCCTGAGCAACCTGACGCTCTTTCTCTGATGACTCCAGCACAGTCAATGCAGATTGTGCACGCGCAAGCATGGCACCACTCAGACCGCGCTCTGCCAGTTCATAGTTTCTGACCTGGGCCGCTGTCATGCCAAAGGTCGCCGCCTGTCGTTCAAGTTGCTTGACGTAACCCTCAATGGCCTTGGCTTCACGCTCAGCTTCTGACACGGCCTGTCGGCCGGGCCTGGCGCGACGCCGGGCTTCGTTAGCAGCATCCTGTGCTGCCGCTTCCTCAAGGGCTGCTTGCTTCAATTCATCAGTGGCATTACGCAGCTCTTCACGGTCGCGAATGTCGCGCTCAACGCGCCCCCTGATAGAGGGGTCCAACAAATCCTCTGTTTGACGGCGCAGACGCTGCAGGTAATCTTCGGCTTCCTTGGAATTGGTTTTTAACGCATTGTTACCGTCATTGATCGCCCGAGTTGAGTTGTCCAGCGCCGCAGCCAACTCATCATGGCGCGCCTTCATCTCCGTCGCCTCACGGCTAGCTCTGGCTTGATTGGCTGCCATATCAAGAACTTGGCGGGACAAGCGTTCAGGTACGCCCGATGCATTACGCAACGCATCCATAGCTGCTTGCCAGTCCACTTCGATGCCCTGAGCGGCTTTACCGGCAGCCTCCATCAAGGGGGCAAAGGCCTGCTCCAGTTCGCGGGACGGCACGCGGTCAAGGCGTGGGCCATATAGGGCCTGGGCAATGGTTTCTCTGATTTCTTGAGCCGCGCTGTGGGCCTCACCCCTCAAACCATCGATCTGATCGGCCAGCCCCTGCATTTGGGCTTTCTGCTCAATCTCCGACAGCTGCTGCAACCGGCCCAACACCGCATCAAGCGGCTCATCCAGGTTGCCAAGACTGGAAGCCAGCGCATCACTGCTATCACGGAACAGGAAGAAACTGGCGGCGGCCGAGGCCGCAAGCATGACAATGCCGGCAGGCCCACCCAGCAAACTGGTAACACCGCGCATGGCTGCTTGTGCAGCAACAAGGCGACGGGTAGCCGCTTCATGAGCGGCAGCGGCTGCCGCGACTTGAGTATGGGAAACCGTCAGCCCCTGCTGAGCACGAGCGCTGGCCAGTGCAGAAGCAGTAGACGCCGCCTGAGCTTGAGCCAGCCGCAGCTCTTCAGCTGCGGCTGCACGTTTGGCGAGAGTGTCAGCAATGGCCGCTTTGGTCGACAGCCCCAGACTGGTGATATAACGAGCCAGCGCACCGGCCGCGACAACGCCAAGCACATTACCAATCAGCTCGATATTCTCGCCCAACTGAGTAATGGCCCAAGCCAGAGCCTGAGTCATCTCTGTGCTGCGATTTGCTTCGCCAAGGTAGACTTGCAGCGCATTGCCCAGCTTTACATAGGCATCAGCTACAGTGGTTGGCATGTCTTCAGCAGCCTGGCGGTTCTCTTCCAGGCTTTGACGCAGCCCTTCGTTCAAATCCTGCAACGCCAGCTTGCCCTCAATGCCCAGCCGGCGAATTTCCTCGGCCGACTTACCGGTAGCTTCAGCAATGGCATTAACCACAGTGGGCATGGCGGCAATCATCGACTGCCACTGGTCAGAACTCACCCGGCCGGTCTGGATTGCCTTGGAGTACGCATCAATGGCAGATGCCGCCCGATCGGCCGAGGCGGCATTGGTGACCAGCAGCAGCGAGAAGCTGTCGGTTATGTCGAGGGTTGCCGTGGTTTCATAGCCGAGCGACCGCAACGCCTCAGCGGTGCGGATATACAGCTCCTGCGCCTCCTGCAACGGGCGATAGGTATCGTTGGCACTGTCACGCAGCCGCGCCTGAACCTGTTCGTATTCAGCGGTACTGCGAGTCACCTGCTCGATACGACTGGCCATCTGGCCATAATCATCGACCATGGTGATGGCACGGCTGGCGGCTTGCAGCCCCAGGAATGAGCCGGCAATGGCTGTTACTCGGCGGGTAAGTCGATCCAGGGCAGGATTGCTCTGATCGGCGCTACGGCTGACCTGGTCAATGCCTTGACTGGCTGCTGCTGAACGTCTGGCAGCCTGATCTGCCGCAACCGAGTAACGGTTGGTCTGGTCTGCAGCTCGGCCGGCGGCCCCCTGCATCCCATCCAGGGCATTACCAGCCGAACCAGTGGTACGACTGGTGCTCTGAGCACTCTGGTTAACACTACCCAGCGTGCTATCCAGTTGCTTGAGTGCATCCTGCGCTTGCTTCAGGTCGGCCTGAATGCGTAACGCAAGGGTCAGGTTACCGTTGCCAGCCATCGTGGTCTCGCATCAACGTGTTATATGCAGCCATGGCGTCTTTACGCCCAGCCGTGCCCAGGTTGACCGCCATCAAGCTGCGCGCTTGGGCGCGGTCGTCGGCCAATTCCGCCTCGCGGAAAAACAGATTCAACTGCCGCTCGGTGTAGCGGCCAAGTTCTCGGTAGTTGTGGCCGTATCGGACAAGGGTGGCGAAGACCCGCCCCCAGCCAACCGAACCTGAGCCACCAGTGCCGGACGCCAGAGGCGACGGATAAAAAAATGCTGATTAGCCGTCCACCAGGTCAGCAACAGCTCTTCACCATCTTCAGGGCGTAGCGATCTGACCCAGTCCACCGGCTGGCCGCAACTGATCGCCACCAACTCACGCACCGCATCCCAGTGCTCAGCCAGCAGGTCCAGCACTCGATTGACAGATGCTGGCGTGGACATCTCGGCAGGCGGTATCCCGGCAAAGGCATCGGCAACTGGTTTGAGCAAGTGGTTGTTGTACAGCTGCTCTTCAAACCCCAGCTCACGCACGACCAACTTACGCCCCCCAACCGTCAACGGACGGTCAGGGAGCAATACATCAAGCTCGTTAACCTGATTGTTTTGCGCTTTTTTTGGCGCGACCCTGGTTTTACGCTTAGTCATATCAGGCCGCCCCAACCTGGATAATCCGGCCATACTGGCCGAGCGGACCGTTAGCCGGCTTGGAGGTATCCAGCAGGGCATTCAGCGCAATCGGCATGCCCGCCACCTGGTTACCATCGGTGATCATCGACAGCTCCTGGAGCAGGCTGGGCGACATCTTGTACAGCTCCATGATTACCGGTGCACCGCCTTCGGCAAGGTTTATGCCCTCATAGCGCAAAGCGACGTTGGGGCGAGTATTGGCAGAAAGGAAGCTGACCTGCGTATTGGCAGCAAAGCTGTACGCGGCAATGAAAGGTTGGGTTGGCGGCGTTTCTGGCAACGACACCAATTCGATGCTGCCAAAGCGCGGGTCAAGGATGTAATGCTCTTCATCCAACCCGGCCGGAGTGGCAGCGCTGTCAGTGATGACCAGGTCAGTCACGCCCGGATTTTCCAGCATTACCACATCACCAGGCTCAAGCCCCGCTTGCAGAGTTTCACTGGCAACCACACCGGCCAGGGTGTCTGTCGCAGTACCTTGAGTGAACATAGTGACATTTTCGGGCCCCAAGCTATGCAGCGTGGCCGCCATGCTTAGCTGGGGCGAAACGAAGAACTCCCGCACCCGGCCCTTTTTGCCGCTGAAGGACTCTTCATGCGTGATGGCCGTTTCCTGCATGGAACCAGACAGCGAAGAGACATCACCCACCCAACGCCATTTACCCAGCGTGCCGTTGGCCAGGATGACCGCCAGATACAGTTTGCCCTGACCGTAGTAGTAAGTTTCTTTTGCCATGAGAGTGTCTCCTTAAACGTGAGCGACTACGGTTTTTGCGCGCTTGCCGCTGCCGACAGGGGCCGGGCTTTGTGATTCTTCCGCCCGATCTGACTCGCCAGGAATCTTGCTGATCAGTTTCTTGCGCAGCAGCAACATCGCTGCCTGCCGGCTGATCTCGATCTCATCACCCTGTTTGCAGGGCTTGCCTGCATGTCTCAGGTTCGGGTCTGCAGCGGTGATCGTTACTTTCACTTTTGCCATGTCTTGTTCCTCGGGTAGACAAAGCTGGCCTGGAACACCAGCGGGTAATAGAAGTAGCCATTGGCGTAGGCCACCGGGGCTTGTTGCGGAGCACGTTTCATGGGTGCTGTCGCACCATCCGGCAGCCAGCCGGACAGGGCTTGCAGCAGCGCGCCCAGCAGCGGCCCGGCTTCTTTTCTTGCACCTTCGCCCGAGCCCGTCGCATCGGCGTAGTGCACCGACAGCACCACGGCCCAGTTCTGTGTCACGGTTTGAATGGCGCCACGGCTGCCCTGATGCAGGGCGCCACCACCTACGTCATCGCCCAGATACACCACATACACTGCCGGGGTGACTTGTCGCGCTTCATCCACACTGGCCAAATCAGGGATACCTGCCACATCAGCCAAGCCTGGTACCGACTCGCGTACCCGCTCAATGATCAGCGGCTCCAGGTAGAGGTAATCGAACGCATCCATCACCACCTCCCACCCCAGTCATTACGAACGCTGCTGACTTGCACCGTATTGGCAATCGGCGCTGGCTGGCCGCCAGCATCCAGCGCCAGGCTGAGCCGTCCACTGGATATCCCACTCAGCAACTTGCGCCGACTCTCAGCCGCCTTCAGTGCCGGATGACCGTCATCCAGGCGGGTATGCAAATTGGCATAAGCCAAGGTGCAGGCCACCCGCTTCAGAACAGAAGGCACGGTTGGCAGAGGCAACTGATACCGGGCATGCAGATGCAAATCGATTTCCGCGTCGGCATCCGCAATCGCTCGATCTACAACACCCTGGTCGATCTCCGCAGGCGGGCGGTTTACGCGATCACTTAATTGCAGGATTTCGCGCTCACCGTAGACCTCTACCAAGTCGGCCAGAGTGCAGTAGCTCATTCGGCAGCACCGTCCTGATCTACCGGAAAGCTGCAGCGCTCAACTTTCAGCAGTGGGTCAGCCTCCAGATCCGCCACTTGCTTTGCGGTCAGCGCGTCCAGGGCAATACCTAGTCCATCGCGGTCGAACACAAACCCAGCGCGGCAACGACGCTCAGGAATAGAGCGCACATAAAGGCCTTCAAAATCATCGCTCTTGTCATCGGTCTTGGTGGTGCGTTTACTCGCCATATGTCAAATCTCCTGCAAAAGTGGCCGTCCTTGGCTTATGGCCTCCTTGGCCAGGTCCAATCAGTTCAACCAGGCGGTGTCGAGCACCTTGACCAGGTTGTAGTTCGGGTTGTCTGCGCCATTGCTCAGACGCGCCACGCCAACCACTTCACGAGCGGCTTCATCCAGCGAGGTAGGCACCACCAACAGGGTCGGCTTGACCCCGAGCGGTCGGCCACCATCAGCCTTCTGATCACGCATGGCGTTGTAGGCCTCGCGGAAATTGGCAGCGTTGAGCGGTTTGGTGGACATGGCCGCGAGTTGCCAGAAGCCAAAGCCCACGTTGCTCCGGGCTCGGACGCCATAGCGGTATTCATCGGCCATGAACACCTGCTCATCGTCGTCCTTGGTCATGGCCGTGAAGTCCGGCTTTACACGCTCCTGGTAAATCAGGGGTTTCAAGCTACGGCTGGTATCCAGCAGGAACCAGGCCGGACCAGGGTCGGAGGCTGGCTCGAACAGGTTGCTGACCATGACTGCTGTACCAGTGCCATCCACATTCGGGAAGACAGGGTGGTCAGTGTCAAAGAAGTTCTGCCCGTCGTAACACAGCGAGCTATCGCCCAGTTTGAGCAGTTCGAACACCAGCTCATCTGGGTGCACACCGGCGGCTCGGCCCATTTCCTGCATCAACGGGGTATAGATGCCCAAGTTGTCATCTTCGATGTCGGTACGTTTCACGCCCACGGTCCCCTCAAACAGCTTGTTGGTGATCTGGTAGCCCTGGGCTGCCATATCCTTGACCACCCGGTCACCGATCCACTCACGCAGCTTCGGGAACTGCCCCAGCCAGCCATAGGTGTTGCTGGCCGTGGTGGACTGGATCACAGTGGCAACTTCCAGGTAGGCGCTAGGGGCAGTCGCCAAGGCGTCTTGGAAGTGTTTCTGGAACGAGGTTTTCAATGCGCTGATCAGCGCCGGGGTAATAATGGCCATAGTGCTTAGGCTCCTTTTGCCTTGGCGTAATCAGCGGGGCTGATGCCGGTCAGTTTCGCGGCTTCCAGTTCGGCAGCCGAGAGGTTGTGAGTTTCACCGCCAGGTGGCTGGCCGCCGCTCTGCAAGCGAGTCAATGCGGCGATTGGGGCAGCTTTCTCCAGGTACGCCTTGAGCTGGCCGATATCTTGGGTTCCCAGCTCTCGTGCCCAGCCCTCCATGGCAGGCAGCAGACGACCTTCGCTAAGCGCTCCCTGGATCAGCCCGTCCAGCTCACCGGTGTTCAGCCGGGCAGTCAGAGCGGCCACTTGTCCCTGGAGTGCAGAAACGGCCTCAATGGGTGCGTACTTGCTCGGGTCGGGATTTCCTGCGTTGGTCTTGAGCTGAACCGTCGCGGCTGCAATCTGCTCGGTAGTTGCGTTCTCGGCCAAACCCAGAGCAGTGCGCAGATCTGCAAGGGCTTTGGTCTGTGCATCCATCGCTGGTTTCAGAGCAGTCAGGGCGGCAATGGCTTCGGCCTCGGTCGCATCCGCCTTCAGGGCCAGGGCCGCGATAATGGCTTTCAGCAGTTCATTCACGGTGTCTTCCTCTTCGTCGTGGAAAAGGCCAAAGGTCGCGGCCGCACGCCGGGCGAGCGGTTCCATGCCATCAATGGCCGGGTCATTGGTCAGCGCCCCCATGAGCACCGCCAGCACAGTGCCATCAGGGCCATAGGCAAACACAGGGGAGAAGTACAGGTACTCACCGTCCTCGATCATCTGGCGAGCGCGGGCGGTCAACTCAACGCGGGCCCAGAGCCCTGAGCCGTCACGCCACTCCAGCTCATGAATCCGGCCAGCAGCCGGTGCCGGCTGACCGTTCTGTTCCTTCTTGAGGGTTTGGTGTTCGTAATCGATGACAGGCGGCGTCTTGCGCGCCTGGAAGCGGGCAATCACTACCGCCGCGCTGGCGGCATCAATGCGCCAGGCTGGCACATCCATCGGCCGGCCATCGGTTGGCCGGAACTCGCCAGCAGGGGTGAACTGAAGCCATACGCTGCCGTCTCCCAGCTCAGGGAGCTGGAAAGAACAGGCGGCGATGGCAACAAAGGAGTGTTTTTTCTTCATGCCGCCAGTGTGCCGGGGGCATGATCAGGGGGTTACGGGAAGGAGTTCAGCGGCTGCCTGGCTTATGTGTTAGCGCAAGCATTGCCAACAAAGGTCGTCACAAGGGATTTTAACGGGGGACTAACGCAGGTTAGGCGCCCAACAGGACAAACCACCCGGCTTAACGCCTGATCGCTGCCTGACGGCGCTCAGGCGCGGCCAACAAGAAACCCGCTCAGAATACCCATAACCGCCTCCGCAGCCTTGGGCGTCAGTTGACCATCAGCAGTCACAGGTAGGTAGGGCCGCGCCGGGATCTCGATCTTGTACGCTTTAACTTCATAACGCCGCTCCACATAGTTCTTGTGTGCCCGTGGTCCCTTCTCCCTGGCGAACGTGGCCAGCTTACCGTTCTTGCCACGGCGCAGCAGGTTGCCCTGTCGATCGGTGCGCAAGCGCAACTTGCCGCCGTAGGGTGCCCGCTCGATGGTCCCGCCGAACTGGTGAATCGCAGCATAGGGCATATTGGTGCCGACCTGGGCAAAGTCCGCGCCAGCCTGTGTCGTGATCGATCGCGCCAGGGCGTTGGTAACCTGCAAGATGGGCGTCGCCCCTCGACCTATGCGGGCACGAGCCTTGACCGTGGCCGGTTTTAGCTGTGGCCAGCCCGGCCCTTGGTCCTGGAACGCCAGCTCAGTTTGCGCCCCCAGCTCTTGAGCAATGCCATGCATCAGCGCGGCGGAGTCAGTTAGCACACTCAGTACCTGGTCGATACGTTGACGCACTGGAGCATCGACTATCTGGATATCCATGCGGTTGGCCATATAGCGCCCTCGGGTTTATAGTAGTGCCAGAGGTAGCGGGAGAGTCGCTCCCTGGAGGCGACACGGCAACCATCAGCACGCCGTGCTATCGGGTTCGAGTCCCGCCCCGTTACCTCACTTTTTTATACAGGCCGCTGGCCAAGCCATCACGTATGGCCACCTGCGGTACCTTGAATACGGTGGCAGCATCATCAACCCGAGCTTGACCAGCCTTGGCCCGATTGAATCGCACCGCGATCTTGGCGCGCCTGGTGCCGCCCGCCAGGATATAAAGCAAGGTGCCATTCTTGGTATCCCAAAGAACCCGTTCCGCCTGGGCCATGTCCTGTGGCAGTGCTTTCCACTCTGTGGCAGTCAGGGCGTTGCCAGCTGTCTCATGACGCCGGGCCTTGGCTCCAACCAGTAAGTCGTCAGCCAAGTAGATCACGCCAGACTGCACGGCTGCACCTTGCCTCTGGGCAAAGGCCAGATCACGCGGATCGAGCACACCGAAGGCCATGCTTTGCCCCTGTGGGCGGCCGATCGCCCTGGCATTGTCAACGAATGCCTCCCAGCCCCGCAGCCGAACCGGGTCCAGCAGCACCTGCTGCACTTCGGTCAGCGCTGCCGGGTCACCGAGGGTACGTTGGGCCTTGCGCAACAGCACATCGTCCATCAGATGACTCTGAACAGGGGAGCCATCGAAGCCGGCATCAGGCCGGAATCGCACCTTTTTACCTGCCCGGTCTGTGGTTTCCAGGGTGGTGATGGTTTCGCTGCGGATCTCACCAGTGCGCTGATCAACCCCGGTCTCCACGGTTTCGGTACCGGTTTTACCCTCGCTGCTTTCCACCGTTAGGCCACGGCGTTTAACCTCAGCCTCGGTTAGCGCAACGATGCGGCAGCGGCAGTTATAGCCGTTCGGTGGCGTGATGTGCTGCCAGATCGGATCATCCCAGCGGAACACCTTGCCATGCAGGGCAGCATGGGATGGGCGGGTGACGCCATCCATCACCGCGATATACATCCAGTACGGATGAGTCTCGCGAGCCTCCAGCGCGGCCACGTATCGGCCAGCCATATAGGCCGACTGCATGTTGGTCTGATAGATAGTGGCCAACCGGTGCGGGCTGCCCAGCTGGGCCACCTCAGCAGAACCATCAGGGCTCACAACAATCTGCCGCCCCCACCAGCCTTTGGCCTCCAGGCGCGGACGCAGATTGCGCTGAAACTCGCGCAGGGTCTGACCTTGCTCCAGGCCGTCGAGCAAACCATTGCGAATATCCTGCAGCACGTCCAGGCGTGTCGCCTTGGCCACGGTTAAGGCGCGAGCGTGGGTGCTGGCATTAACCTCATTCCAGTTCCAGGTAATGGCAAAGCCCTTGCGCTCAAGGTATTCAATGGCTGCAGCCGGGCGCAGGCCAATAATTGCCTGCAGGTCGGCGGCTGTAGGCGTAGGCATATCAGCCGATCCTATCCAGGTTGCCGTGCAAACGCCCCCAGGTGTCAGCAGCGAACATCAGCCGGTGCAACGCCTCGGCCAGCGCTCCCTCATCCATATCCGGGAACGCCTCAGCCAACGCCCCCAGCACCTCAGCCTCACTGCCACCCCGATTGATAACCGCCAACAAAGGAGCCAGCAATGGGTCAACTTGCTCTTGCAGCTCATTGCCAGGCAGCGCACCAAGTACATCATCCAGCGCCTGCTGATCTGAGTAGCGTGGGCCTATGATCTGCGTCAGGCTGGCCATTCGGGGCTTGCTTCGGCGGGTCAGGGCCGCTAAAGCACTTTGAGCAGGCTGCAGAACTGCCTCGCCTTTGGCTGGCAGCGGGATGCCCAGACGCTCCTGGGCCCAACTGGCAGGCACCTGAACACCAATATCAACCAGTGCCGGCAGTGCGGTGGCCATTGCCGCCATGTCTTCGGTTTCCCGCACATCAAACACCAGACGAGGAGCCCGGCGCGTGTCCGGATTACCAGGTCGGTTCAGTACCAACAGCGGCCACAGCAGATCACGACTCAGTGTTGCAGCGAGTTGCCGGGCATCAGACGTAAGCAGGTCATGGCGGACCTCGTTATGCACTTTACCCAGGGCATAGGCACCGCCACCCCCGGCACTTGTCTGGCTGGTCAAGGTGCCACCCAGCACGGCCTTGGAGATCGACTCATCGCACTGACGCATCATTGCCAGAAAAGGCTCGCTGCTGCTTTGAGTGGCGCTTTCAAAGTCAATGGCCATGGTGTCGGGAATAATCCCTGCTGCTGCATGGCCCAGTGCGGTAACCGCGTTCAGTAGTGTGGTTTTCTCTTCATCGGCAGTACCTGGCGGGTACTTGCCCAGGCGAATCGGCAAACCGTAGATCTCAAGCAGTTCAGCAAGGTCACTGACCGAGTAGTGTTTAAACAGGTACGGCCATGCCAAAACCCTATACAGACCGCTACGCGCAACGTAACCAGAGCGTGCACGTGGGCGGTGCATAATCCAGCCAAAGGGTTGCAGCGGCGTCCCCTGACCATCTTCGCTTCGCAGGCGCAACTCATTCTGGTCACCTTGAGCAAGCATGAACCAGCTCTGTGGGCGGTGGTGGAACGCCTCCGGTATCCACTCACGCCCATACAGACGCCAATCCAGCTCAATGGCGCTGTAGCCATGCCCCATACCGTCCATCGCATCCAGCAGCATGTCATCCCAGCCATCCAGATCGCTTAGCAGTTCATGCAAATACTCGGCATCTGCCTGCTCAGCAGCGCTGGGATTACGGGGTGGCTCAACAGTCCAATTCAATCCGAGAATAGCTCGCTTGCGCTTACTGACCTCGGCGTAGAGGTGCGCGTCCCGTTCCTCCATATCCATAAACAGCTCAGCCTGACCTTGCAGGCTTCCCTGTTCAGCGTCTTGCAGAATGCTGGCCAACTTAGCCGGGGTAAGGCCTCGCGCTGGGTGCCGGGCAAATTCCCGGTGCAGTCCGGCCATGCGAGCGGTTTGGGTTTCCCGTAACTGCGCGGTTTTGATCGGGTTGCCGTAAATATCAACAATACGGGTCATTTGTCGTACCTCACCACGAGCCGGAGAAGCGGCCCCCGGATTTGATGTCGTTGAACGCAGCACCTGCAGCCTCATGGCGGCGTGGTGCAGCAGTGAATTCGAAAGAGGTGAATCCCGTGGTGGCCAGCATCCACAACATATGCAGAGCATCCGGGCCGTCGTCATGGTCAGCTGCAGGGAAGTGCCGCAACTGCTGTTCAAGCGTCGTCTGGCTTGAGTGAATACGAATCAGCCCATTGGCCATGTGTGGCTGCAGGCTCTCAATACGCAGTAGCTTGTCGGTATGTGGCGTGATCGCCCTGGCCGGGACCGGGTAACCGGCACGTGCCGAACGCTTGACCAGCTCGGTACGCAAAAACTCCTGGAACTGGACGGCTTCCACTCCCCACACCAGGCAGCGGTAAGCCTTGTGAAAGTCGATAATGTCTTCAATGATCCGATCTGGCAGGCGCTTGCGAATACTGGCCTCGACAACATCAAGCACACCGGTTTCCCGGTTGAAGCCCCCAACAAGGATGGCGCTCGGATCTCGGCTGGCCCCGTGTTTGCCCAGGGACGGGTCACAGGCACCATAAAACAGCCAGTCCTGCAGGCGGTTGACCCAGAAGGTAATGCAGGCCGCAAAGGGTGCGTTATCACCCTGAACCGGGTCATTCTGCTGTTCGGAGTCGAAAGCCGTTCTGCCATCACGGGCTCGCTTGACCATCAACGTGTAAAGCGGTTGACCATCCGGCCAACAGATCACCGCACCGGCATCCATGACAGCAGCGCGCTCATCGTAGTAGGCACGGGCTTCGTCTTCACCCTCATTCAACAGGATCTCTTCCCAGGTCTCCCAGAGATCCATGCGCGCCGGCCATTCGATCACAGCCTTGAACTTGCGACGCTTCCACAACGGGTTGTTCAACAAGCGTGACAGCACCGAATCGTAATGCAGGATGGTGCCAATAATCAGCACATCCATGCTGTCATCAGCTGGGCCAAGAGACAGCACGGTCTTTTTCAGCCAGCTCTCCAGTTTGTCGCGCTGCTCCGGGCTGCGCACATTCTCATCGTTCTCCAGGTCATCACCAATGACCAGGTCGGGACGGTAGGGGCCGTGTCGCAAGCCCCGCATGCGCTTGCCAGACCCGAACACCTGGATCTTGCAGTCATTGGCGGTAATGACGGTACCCACCTGCCAGACACGGCCCTTGCCGGTAGCCTGCGGAAAGTCCATGGCCAGACGCGGGTTGAACTCCAGTTCAGCCTTGACGGCCTCAAGCATGGTGGCCGCCTGCTCGAAAGCATCCATGATGATCAGCGGGTAGCGCTTGCGTCCGGTGACCACACACCAGATCACGAATATCTGGCTGACCAGGGTGGACTTGGCGTTGCCGCGCGGCGCGGCGATGGCTTCATGCTGCCCATCCGGGTTATCCACCAGTTCGGGCAGTCGCTTGTACAGGTAATCATGCAGCAGCGCATTACCGCACTTCACATAGTGAGGGAAATAGGTACGGGCAAAGTATTCATAGTCCTGCCAAGCCCGTTCACGTCGGGCCTGACTGGCCTTCGGGTTGGGGTCAAACCCTTCAACCTCTGCCTCAATCTGACGCCGAAAGTTGGCAGCCAGCTCGGCTATGTCAGCCAGGAAAGTTTTGGTGTTAACCTTCATGGGTTACCCCGATCAGAAGGAACCTCGCCATGATGGACGCTATCAGCGGCGCGCTCACCGCCGTCAGCAGCTTGATGACGCTTTCCAAAGACATTTCGAATGCCAAGACGGATCATGAAATTGCTGTTAAGACGACCGAGCTGAACGAGCGGCTGGGTGGTGCCTTGCAGCAGTTGATTGCCGCCCAAACGGACTACCTGGCGCTGTTGAGTGAAAAAGACAAGCTGAAAACTGAGCTGGTAAAGCTCAAAGACTGGGCGCATGAGCAGGAGCGCTATCAGCTTCACCAGACTGAGGCGGGTGGTCTTTTGTATCGTGTTAAGCCTGCAATGCAAGGCTCCGAACCGGAACATAGCCTGTGTGCCCAGTGCTACCAGCAGGGCATCAAATCGATCCTGCAACCATCTGCAGATATTGGTCGGTTCAAAATGCTTAAGTGTCACGCATGCGACTCCGATATTCAGCTTCAGGCGTATCCATCAGCTATGGCTATGTCCTCCGGCGAAGGGAACAAATGGAAGGGGTTTTTCTGATTCACCCCAACTCCCTCGCCAACAGTTCCCCAAACGGCTCCAGCACCTCAGCAAACGCCTGAGCGTGCTGGGGGTAGCGTTCCCGAATAAACCCCGCCAACTTCTGCAGCACCTCCATGGCGGTGGCCAGCGCGCTGGTTTCCGGCAGCACCCGTTTAGAGGCCGCCACGGTCTTGTTGTAAGCGTCAGCCAGGCTGGCAAGCATCTGCACCTTGGTAGCGGGCTTGATATCTGGGTCTTTCTGCACGGCTTCCATAGTGGCTTGAAACTGCACCACCAACCCTGACAGCACCTGGCGCGCTACGTCCTCAATACCGCCGCCAGCCAGCAACTGGGCAGACTGAGCCTTATCCCAATCATCGCCAGCCTCCAGCGCCTGCTGTTTCCAGCGCCGCACCGTGCCATAGGCAACGCCATGCATGGCCGCAGCCAACTCCAGGCTCTGGCGCTCGAACACATAGGCACGGCGCACGTTGTCACGGGTTTCCTTGGGGTGTGCCATCGGCGTTCCTTACAATCCCAATTTGATCCTTGCCGCCAGCAACCCGCAGGCCACCAGTCCTCCAGTCAACGCCCCAGCGGCCGCACCGTATTGCACGGCCTTGCGTTCCACTTGCGGAAAGCGCTTTTCAAAACGCTCCAGGCGCCCATCAATGCGCTGCAGCAACTCGAACTCACGACTGTTATCAGCCATTTCAGTGATCCCCCAGGCTCTGAATATGCTGCACCGTGTCCCAGTGCAGGCCGGCACAGTGGCCGTATTGGTCATAAAGCTGTTTCAAGGCAACGGCAGAGCTGTCAGGGTGGTCATCATCCACCGCCACCGGGATCTGGCAGGGTTGCGCCAAGGCCGCTGGTAACGGCTTCGGCGGCACGGGCACGCGCTGCATTGAGCTGCTGCATGACGCTGTCAGGAAACCGGCAATCAGCACGACTATCAGCCGTTTCGGCAAGCACATGGCGTAACTCCCTGGTTGTGTTCATGTCTGCCTCGGCGCGCTTGGCCAGGCGGTTGAATAGCTGCTGGCTTTTGGTGCTGGCCTCTTTCAGGTGTTCGGCACTTTGCTCCAGCAGGCTCTGGTAAACATCGGCATTGGCGTGCGCGCACTCGGCTGCAGCCTGTGCTCGACCAGCGATCTGACCGGCAAACCAGGCACCCACCAGCAGCACAAGACCGAACACAAGCCAGGAGACAATCAAGCGCAGTTTCATGGCTTCTTCTCCGGCAGGATGTAAATGCCCGCATCGGCCAGCAGCAGCCCACACCAGACCAGGAGCCGGCCCAACAAGCTCCGAACCACATAGGCAGTAATGCGTAACGGCTTCATCCCAGCACCTCCCTTACAGCATCAGCGATCAAGCCGGCGCTGTAGGGCTGTTGGCCGTTCTCGTGATGAATCACAGCAGTAACCAGCTTCTCCAGCGTGTTCTGGTCCATATGAAGAGGCTGCTGGATGCTTACCCCCATGCGGTTTGCTACAGCGCGGGCATAGGCCTTGGTGTCATTCTCATTGCTCGGAGCCCATCGACTGATAAGCCCCTCAACCGTGCGCAAACCATGCAGCTTGCGATAGTTCAACAGCAGCCTGGCCAGCGCCCGGATACCGTTATAAGGCGTATCGAACCGTGAAAAACGGGGCTCAACCTTAACGTCATGGGGTAGCTGCCCACGCCAGTTGTTGCGCGGGTTGTATTCGATGTTGCCGGGGTTGTTGTTGCGGATGCCTCGGGGTAGACGGCTCATATCTCACTTCTCCAGTTTTCGTTTGAACCACTGGGCCACCACGCCCAGCCATGACTCACCGTCACGCTCGAAGAAGCGCAGCACGGCGCCAATCAGCCACCAGGCCGGCAAACCCGCAATCACCAGCAAGGGAGTCGCCACGAACAACAGGCCAAAGGCGGGTTCCAGCCCGTACAGGTGAGCCACTGCCTCAGCGGATAAAAACAGCTCGGGCCGGCTCGAATGCATATGCACCACCAACATCGGGCCGAACACACTGCTGGCCACAATGGTGCAGAACAGTCGGGCAAAGCCCTCTTGCATGGAACGTGGCCACAGCACTAGAAACCCCATGGCAGCCGCCAGAGCCCCCGCGCTGATATGCAGGCCGAAGTATTTGAGTACCGCGCCGCTGGCTGCGGCCGATGAAGTTGGATCAGGCATGTGAACGTCCTTGTGCGAGCGCGGAGCGCAATGATTGCAGGTGTCCACGGGCTACCTCCGGCGCAGAGCGCGGCAGATCAGAAAGGCGCGGAACGGGCGTGTATTGGGGCGGTGTGATCGGACTGGTCTGGGTTGACTGCGGCTTCGGCTTGCGCTTGGCCTCAGCCAACGCCTGACTACTGCGGACATGCTCACGCACCAGGGCGCGCAGATGCTCGGGGCATTGGCGGAACAGCTCACGCTGACGCTCAACATCTGGCTGAGCCAGGATGCTGGCGGCGATACTGCGCGGGCTTGAATAGGTGCTTTGATTGTCCATGCCGCCAGTGTGCTGGCGGCATGGTCAGGGGGTTACGGGAAGGGGTTCAGCGGTCGGTCAGGCTTGTTTTTGCAGGTCACGCAGTGCTAGGAGTGTTGAAACACGTGCAGCGATACGTAACTCCAATAAATGCTTGAGCCCGTTTGATGCATAACTCAGCACGAGATACCCCAAAATACCAGCGAAAAGCGCATATGCACCTTGGGTAAGGACCGGCCAAGCAAGGGCCCAACTGCCGCCTCGCGTATCCAAAAGACTAACCCCCCAAAAGCCCATAACTACAGCGCCCAAGATCCCCAGGCAAAGCACAACGCTTGCAACCGTACCCAGTGCGGAATAGGGATTATAGTCAGCATCCAATACGCTCTGTTGCCCCATTAGTCCTTGGAGCTTGTGAGATGGCGCGTGACTGGATAGCAGCCTGGTGTAGGCGGAAAAAGCTTGTTCTAGTGATTCGTTTTCAAGGAATTGCTTGGCTGTTTGCAGCGTTTCCTGTGCATCCATGACTATTCTCCCCATCGACTAAAAGGCCCGCATCGCGCGGGCCTTTTGATTTAACGGGTTTTCATCGCCTCCGTAAAGTCCTGTCTGGCCCGGTTGTACTCATCAGCGATGAAGGTGAACAGGGTGGCCAGTTTGTCGCGATCAACGCAGTGTAGATCCCGGCCAGGAATCATCAAGCCTGTCACCGCCTCCCAGCAGATCCCTATGGTATCCAGGCGCTCTAGGCGGCGGTTGGCTTCAGGTGTCAGCATAAAAAATCCTCTGTTTTTTGATGGCGACACCCATCCTATACAAGATTTTTTTTAACCCAAGCCAACTCGATGTAATTTCCGCACGCGCCACATTTGGGTTTCTCGGCGGCCGTGATAGAGGCCGTTAGTGAAACAGCGTACCCTGATCCAGCGCCGGCAAGTGCTGGTTAACGATTTCCCACACCCAACGGTCAGATAGCCGGTACTCCCTGGCCAGTTCGGCCACCAGATCCCGCGCCGTTCGACCCTCGCGCACACCCTGTTCAAACCGAGCATGTATCTCCAGGTTGCGCCAGCGCAGCACCGCAGCATGGCAGCGTGCCAGGTAAATCTCCTCACCGGCATACTCCCGGTGCAACTGCTCCTCGATCTCGCTGCCGACCAGCTCGGCCAGTGCGGCCCGCTTGGCTTCGCCCTCTGGGTTACGCCCTTCGGCAATACGCCAGGTTGTCCCCCCGAGCTTGTCGACCACCATCAGGGTAGCCGGCAAGCCAATACGGGCGGCCATATCACGCACATTACGCGGCAGCAGCTCCTTGACCTGGCTCAGATCCATCACAGCCTCCCGTGGCGCCGGGCATCAATAATCAGCGCCTGCATCAGTCTCTGGAGCTGGCTGTCATCCAGCCACTCGACACGCTCGACCTGAAACATATGCATCGCCATGCTATCGGCATATGCCCAGGGCCGCTTTGCCTCGGCCAGCAGCGCCTCAACCTTGCCCATAACCGCCTGCCGACTTTTGGCGGCGCGAGGTTTGGCGCGGCCTTGGCGGGTGCCTGGGCGCGGTGTCCAACCAAGGCGCTGAAACTCAGCCAGCACCTTCCCAGCCTGGCGTGGATTGAGGTCTTTGGCTGACCGCACCCCAGCAACTCGGGCCAGCAGAGCGCGATAGCTTTCGTCATCCAGGCCCAGTTGGCTCTTGGCAATATGGATCTTGGCCAACCAACTCATGCGTGACACCTCACTTTTATCAACTGGCTGCTCATCAGTACCCAGCCACCACGCTGGGCAGACCGCTCCGGCTTGGCCGGGCGGTTTCGCACTGGGTCAATGGAGCGTTTGTGGCGAGTCTTCGCGGGCAGCCTTGCACTTGTCGCATTGGCACGTCGCCCGAACTGCTGCTTTCTTGACTATCTCCGGAATGAACCGCATAACGACCTGCGCGACGATATACGCCACCGAGTTCTCGTCAGCCGGCCCGGCCAGGTTTACGGAGATCCCGTTCTCGGCATCCTTCACAGTGATGGTGTATTCAGACATAGCTTTCTCCCTCAAGCGCCCAGTGCGCGGAAGCTGGGGCTGTCGTAAACCCGCAGCGTTTGAATGTATTGGGCAATCTGGCTAAGGTTCGCCCGCTCCTCGGCATCGCTCTGGGTGCCTGGCACCCGCATACCAGGGCCAAGGCCCTTTTCAATGAACGGGGCGGCGCTGTTGTGTACCGCCCGCGTCAGAGCATCGCGCTCACCCACCGCCAGCATGAAGTGACCATTCCCTGGCTGTTCATCAACCAGCTCCAACACGCCGTTGATACGGCATACCAACCAGCTCTTATTTGCCATCTCTCACACCCCGGCAATATCAAGGCTGATTTGCCGCCATTGGTCGCTATCACCAATGCGCTCATACACCCGGATGTAGCTCTTGCTACCCACCACCTGGCAGGCGTCACCGATGGCCTGCATCGCCTTTTGCCAACGCTCATCGGCAATTTCCAGGCGGCGCAGAGCCAGCACCCTGGCGGTGCGAATCTCACCCTTGGTATCCGTGCGGAAGGCGTCATTGACCAGCGTGACCACCTCTGGCCTGGCATCCTGCGTCCAGTCACGCAGGCACTCGTCAATCAATGCCCGCGCCGCTTGCAGGCGCTCATCAAACGCCACGCTTTCATTGATGGCGCGTACAATCTTGTACCGACCATCAAAGGTCAGCAGGCTCAGGTTGCCTTTCTTGCCGCCCAGCTTGGCGCCGTACTGCTCAGCGGAAAGGTCAACGAACGCCTCAATGTCCCCAAAAGCGGCGACCTTGAAGTCAGCCAGTTCGCTACTGAGTTCGCTGGCCCGGTCAACCCAATGGCGGACTAACCGGTCCCGCTCCAGGTCGATCGGCTTGATCATGCTTTCGTGCACCAGGCGGCCTTGCGCGTCCTGGCGGTAACCGGTTGGTATCGTATTCATTTCCATGATTGACTCCTGTTCAGTGAAGGGTTTGAACGCGCTCAAGCTCGGCAGCGCGGTGCTTGGCAAACTGATAGTCACGGGCAAAACCCACCACCCGTTCGCCCTGGAAGATGTGCCACATCCGGCCTTTCGGGCGGATCTGCAGCGGGGTTTTAGCGGTCTGCATTGCTGTTCTCCGGCTTGTCTGTTTGTGCTGTAGGGTTGTTCGGGCAGCGCTGGCAGGCCCGCCAGTGCCGCATCGCGATAGGGTTGTGGGTTGGCGCCCTCATCGAGCGATAGCCATGGCAGCGCTCAGGCGTGATCGACTCGCCCAGTACCGGACAAATGACCGCGCCCAGTACCTCAACGACGCGCTTGGCCATGCGGTCTGTTTTTGCGGGATATTTGTCACTTAGCACCAAACTGACAGCGGTGCGTGATACCCCCAGCCGAGTGGCCGTAGCGGTAATGCTGGTGGCGTCCACTTCGCCTTTCAGTAGATCGATCCAGGCGCTCATAGCTGATCCTCCGGAGCCTCGGCCCATACCACCTTGGCCAGGTTGGGGTCATAAACCTGTCGGGTTCGCTGGATCATCGGCGGGCGCGGCCCGGTGTACCGACCGGGGGCCAGCTTGTAGCGATAGGCCCGGCTACCAGGCTTACGCACAGCCAGCACATAGCCCGCCCGGTTCAGCCACTTCAGGTAGCGCTTGGCTGTTTCCACGGCCACCGGGGTAGAGGCGCTGGCATAGGCGGCCAGTTCCTGGGCGCTGCACTCACCAATGATGCGCAACGTGCGCCACATGGCCTCATTACCCATACCCTGGGTATTGGGCCGCCCGTCCCGGCACAGCGCTGGGGCTTCGCTGCCACAGTCCTGAATCAGTTTCAGAGTTTTGGTGGTGTAGTCGCTGGGGCTGCCTGCCGGGCTGCCGTCCTCATAAGCCAGATAGCCACCGTTGAGCAACGATTGCAGGTAGCTGCGCACGGTCTCGTCGTCGACACTGGATTTACGGGCCAAGTCGTAGCAGGTCAGCCCCTCGCGTTTGGTGCGGATCGCTTCCCAGATGCGCTGGCGGTTGCCTTTGCCGCCGCGCTGTTCCAGGTGAATCGGCTTGCGTCCAACCTTCGCCATTAGCCAACCCTCCGCTTTGGAGCCTCGCCGGTATACAGCTCGCGCTTGCCCCAGGCTGCACGGTCAACCAGATCCAGCCCCATGGTCAGGGCCGTCTCTGCCACCAGCTCCAGGTTCACCGCTACCCGCCGTACTGAGCCATGCGCCAAGTTAACCAGGTGTCCCAGCAGGTCGTCGGCCAGTTGCACCTTGGGGCAGTAGATCGGGGCCAAGCGCCGGGCATCCTCCAGGCTGACCGGCTGGGCCGGCACCCATGACAGCACCCGACCATGGACGCGCTCATACTTTTTCAGCTTGGTCGGCAGCATTTCCTCACCGATCAGTAGAATCGCGGCCTGGCTGGCCTCATAGATATCGCGCACCAGTTCAACCGCTCCCCGGTCAACCAGGTGGTCCATCTCATCAATGATCAGCGGACGACCACTGGCGGCCAGTTCCTCGGCCACCTGATCAGCCATTTCTGGGATCGTGCCTGCAGCACGAATCCCCATTTCGGCCAATATCGCCTTGAGGGTGTGCTTTTTGCTCCACACGCTGCGGGCCTGCACGTAGTAAGCCCGGCGAGCATTGGCCACCCAGGCGGCAGACATGGATTTGCCGTAACCGCTGGGGCCGTAAAAACACACCATCCCCGGCAGGCTGGCAGTACGTGACAGCGCCCGTTCCAGGGCGATATCGCACAGGCCCAGGTTGGCGATCTGGGCCAAGCCGGGGCTGTTAACAGTGGGGTTAATTTCACGCATGCTGTTTTTCCTTGTTGATCCTAATGGCGTCATCTACCGAGTAACCGCTGGCGATATGCAGCGCATTCAACCGTTGAAACTCGGCGGTTTGCTGATAGGCCAGGTGCCTGGCCATATCGATCTGATCCACCCAGAAGTCCCCCTCACGGATGGCGTATTCCTCCAGAAACCAGGCCCGGTAGCGGCGCAGAGCCGGGCTTTCAAACATCACGACCTCAGCGCTCATAAGCGTCCCTCCCGAGTGGCAAAGGCCCGAAACTCCTTGCTCTGCTGGTAGGTGGAGTGCCAGCGCAGCAAGGCCGGGTTGTCGATGGCAATGCCGGCCCGTTTCTTCTCATCAACCTCCAGCCACAGCGGCCAGCGCTCGCCGGGCTGCTCCGGAGCGTTCCACTTGTTCTGGGGTAGTTCGGCTTCAGGTTGCGGCTCGGGCTGTGGCTGCGGCGTGACGTCAATCAGCAGCCCCCGGTCAAGCTGTGCATCCAACCGCTCAGGGGTGATATCGCCCAGCCCGGCCAGCGTCAGCGGCGCTTCATGAGTAATGACATGTGCAGGGCGCTGCCGGTCTATTTCGGCAATGTGCGCCTCATGGCGGGCAATGGCTGCATCAGCCCGTTTTTCGCCAGCCATTTCATACACGCTGCGCGCCCGGTAACCGCGCACGCTGTCCAGGCTGGCGACACAGATCAAGCGGCCGTCCAGCGCCTTGACCCACACCCGCTCACCGTCGTGGATGTCATAGGCCACCTGCACCTGCTCACCGTTCCAGTGCTCCAGCTCCGCGTTGTGGTAGGTCTGGGTATACAGCGTCACCTTGGCCCGGCGCACCACCTTGACCTCATGCGGCCTGAACAGATCGCGCAGTGCTTCACCATCAACAGCCACCGGCTGCCAACCCTTGGCCACATGCTCGGCCCAGGCCTCGGCGGGGGTTTGATGGCGGCGTTTGCCTGTGTGCGGGTCAACGACCTTGGGCAGGGAGCTATGCGGCGTGTGGTTGTACTCATCACACCATTGCTCGATCAGTGCCTGGGCCTCCTCGAATGACTGCACCAGGCGCCCAGCACCAGCGCGCTCAGCCTCAGTCTTCAGTTGCTGGCGTTCGCTCAGAGTCTCGGCCTTGATCAGCTTCTGGGTCAGGCGCAGTACTCGCTTCTGGGCAAGGCTATCCATCGCCTTGCCCATATACGTGGCCAGCTCCTTGCTGCGCCGGTCCAGGTATTTGTTGAAGTTTTCGCAGATGCCGTTGGCCTGGCTGTTGCCCGGCAGGTTGTGCACGATCGTGATGCCGGCTCGCGCCTGAATGGAGGTGGCAGGGTCAAACTTGACCCGGTCATTCTTGACGCTGCCGGTGTTATCGGTTTGCCACACCGCAGGTACACCGCCTTCGGCCACCGCGTTATACAGGCTGCCTAGAATCACCAGCATCGACTCAGACAGGCCCACGCTCGGCCGGAATACATAGCGCGTAGCCACGTCATGCGTATGCCACACCTCCAGCTTGACGAACTTGCCGGATACCGGGTGCGGCGCGGTGAAGTGGGTGCCCCAGCCGTCCGAGTGGATCTCCTGCATCGGCACCATGCCCTCGGCTGTCCGGGTGCGGTGGTACTTGTGCGGGTTCAGCGCGCTGCCTTGGTTGCGTCCACGCTGCTTGTCCAGGCTGGAGTACTTCTTGCTGTACCAGCGCTGCACGGCGTAGTAGCTCGGTGCTTCAATACTCTCGGGCAGTGACAGGCACATCCGTCGCCAAGCGTCAGACAGGTTGGGCTTTTGCGGGCGCTGCATTTCAGCCAGCAGGTAGGGCACCCACGGCTTCACGCTCATATCCTTGGCCCGCTTGCCCGGTGCCAACGCGGCCATGCCGCCCTTGGCCTCGGACTCAACCCAGCGTTCCAGCGTCCGCACAGACAGCCGACCAACCGCTGCCTGAACATCCTGACCTGGCAAAGCCTCGGCCTCGGGCAACCCCTGTGCATTCAGGCGAATCGCCCATTCAATGCCAGATTTGTTGTTGCCCAGGGCCAGCGCCGCGATCACGCTTTCATGCAGTTCGCCATCGGCCGCCCAAGCCAGCATCTGGCTACAGGCTCCCCGCTGGCTCAGGCCGTCGTGCATCATGCGCTTGAGCATGTTGACCACCAGCAGGCGGGCGTCACGGGTCAGGGTTTGCCGGTGCGTTAACTCGCCCTCAGCATTTACCGTGCGCAGAGCTGTCTTGTTCTGCCGTACCGGAGTCGGCTGCTGCTTGGCAACCTTCTCAGCAGCAGCCTTGAGCAGGGCATTGCGGGTTTCGGTGGGCAGTACCGCAATTGGGTATTCGATTGCCCGGCTAGTACCAAACCGTAGTTGTCCCTCCCATCCCTCACGACTAGCAGCTTTTTTAACGCCGCGCTCAGTCCCCGGCATCCCCGGCAGCCCCGCCAACTCCTTAGCGGTGTACCAATTACGCATCGCGATCACCTTCAAACTGGCTCAACGCGTCATCAATAGCCTCATCCAGCTCAGCCCCAAATATTGGAACGTAATCAAGGGCCGTTACTGCATGGATCTCCTCACCGTTGCCCCGTAAGTAGCGATATCGACGAGCATCCTCATGTAACTGCTTGTCCCTGCGTACCAGGTCAATCAGCGCCAGTACGTCAGCCAAGGCCAGATCAAAACGCACCTCTGCCAGGTCGTCACCGGATTCCAGTGTCAGAAAGGCGCTGCGCAGCCTGGCGAACCTTGACCCCAGCTCGGCCCTTAACAGCTGAATGCGAATCGCCGCATCTTGTGGCATAGTCTGATCAGACATAAAGCACCTCGGAGTGAGCGTGATGGCTATCTATAGAAAGGACGTTGTGCGCAAGTACCAGGAAGAGCTGGAGCGCTACTACGCGCAGTTGAGTGCTGAGCTTGCCGGCAGGCCTCCGTCTGAAAACCTGGCCCACAGCTACAACCGGGAGCCTGATGCCTTCCTGGCTGAGTTCACCGATATCGACCTTGAAAAACTTGAACTGCAAATTGCCCACTTCAAGGTCACAGCGGATTTCCTTAAAAAGCTGAGCAAGGGCAAACAAGCAAAGCCCAACGCTCAGTGATCGCACGTAATTCATGCCGCACCATCCTCGCCAGCATCGTGCTGGCGACGCAGCTCATCACCCAACGCCAGAGCAGCCCAGCGCAGCCAGTCATCCGCATCGCGCTGTGTCCCGGTCTCACTGACGCTCTCGCCAGCCCGGCGGCTAGCCTCTACACAACGGTAGAACTCAGTCGCATTGCGCAGATCATTAAGCAACGCGTTCATGCCACACCTCCCTCTAGCAACCGGCCACGGCGCGCCAGGTCGTAATCACTGATCGTCGCCACGCCGTGATCGTCTGGGCCGTCCAGTCCAGCCCAGTCGGGGTTACGGATAACGCTCTTGGCTGGGCACCCCTTGCCTTTGGCCGGGATGCGTTCAATGAATTGGGCACGGTATTCGCCCTGACCGAGGCCACAGCGGATCGCCAACCAGTCACCGGATTTCAGTGCTGACGGTTTCATGACTCACCTCCCATCAGTCGCTTCAGCTCTCGGGCTTTTCGGGCGGCCTCGTCACGCATCCGCTCCAGCCGTCCCAGCTCAGCATTCAGCGCATCGCGCCCATAGGCCACGCGCCCGCCACGCTGACACACCAGCCAGTCAGTCAGCGCATGACTGGCACACACTTCCTCAAGCAGCGGCGCGCGGTAGTACGGCAGGTTGTGGTCACAACGTGCAGGGGATGACCAGGCGTCCAGCATGTGCTTGCTGACCTCGTCACCAGACAGGCGCGACATACGTGCCGCAATTTCGTAGCGGTCCAGCTCGGAGCCCTTCAGGATTTCACTCACCAGCTCGCTGACCTGGGTGCCGTAATTTCCGTTACCCGGCAGGCTGGTGATGGGTTGCGGCACCTCGAAGAGGTCCAGGGTCCGCATGTCTTTTCCGTGACGCATGTCTAGCCCTCCGTACCGGTTTTACGGTGCGGTTTAACGCCCGAGTTGCTAGACTCACCTTCGGTATAGTGATACTGAACGAGAGTCTCCGACCGGTTCGGGCGTTGCCGTATTGGGGTGCTGCTGGTCTGCCAGCGTTCTGGCCAGATATCCACCGGTGTCAGCCCAAGCGCCTTGGCAATGGCACGCTCCATACGCGGGTAAGGGCTGCGTTTTACGTTTTTGACGGCGGTGTCTGACACCTCCAGCTCTCGCGCCAGCTTGGCCAGCGAGGTGCCTTTGGTGCGCAGTGCGTACTTGATCCACTCCCAGCGGTGACTGGGGTTGGTTGGAATGTCAGCTTTGCTCATAGCCTGGCGTCCACATATAGCCACCTGGCAGGGTGGCTTTTTTAGAGTGTTTAACCTGTCCTACGGCATAAACATAGCTAATCAGCTATAGCCTTGCAAGCTAAAAAGCTAGTTCTGAATGACTTTTTCGCTTCTTTTGACTGGTGAGTTAGCTAATGTCAACAAAATCAGATGGTTATATGCAATCAGAATCGCAACATGGGCTCGGCACTACAGTTCCGTTTAGCCCGGAGGCAATCGGAACTCGAATTGAGGAGATTGCGGAGAGGGTTGGCGGCAAAAGGGAGCTAGCTAACTTGGCAGGCATACATGAAACGCAGCTCTACAAATATATCAAAGGTGCTAATTCACCCAGTATCGCTGTCGCAGTAGCCCTAGCTGACACTGCAAAGGTCAGCCTGGACTGGCTTCTGCTCGGTAAAGGGGAGTCAGTACCGGAGGCCAATGCAGATGCCGAGTACTCGTATATCCCTCTATACGACGCCAAGATCAGCGCAGGGCATGGGAGCTGGGCGGAAGGTGCCAAGGTGCTGACCAGGCTTGCCTTTACCCGCTATAGCCTGCGAAAGAAAGGGCTGGACCCGGCAAAACTCTCAGCCGTGCGGGTGGATGGTGATTCAATGCTGGGGCTGCTGGATGATGGCGACACCGTAATGGTGGATCACAGCCGCAATACCCTGGAAGGTGAGGGTGTCTATGTCATCCGCCTGGACGACCACATGTACGCCAAGCGCCTGCAACGCCAGTTTGACGGCTCAGTTCACGTCATCAGCGAGAACAAGGCCTACCGCGACATGGTGATTCCCAAGAGCTACCAGGAAGAGTTTGAGATTATCGGTCGAGTGGTATGGGCTGGGGGCTGGATGGTTTGATGTAAATTGACAATTCCTTTGTCATAAATTGCACAAAACTGACCGCTACCCGCTCACTCCCTGTCAATTTTGCACATTTCATGTCGCACCCAGCAATTTGCCCGAGAGCCGCGCCCCGCGCGGCCTCCGACCCTCCTGGGCACCCGTCACCCCTATGACAAATAAATCACTCCCCCCCAGCGAAATGCGATTAAAATCACTGGGTTGAATTCATGCTTTTGTAGTTTGAGTGTCACCCAAAACCAGCGAAATATTCATCGTCGTTTGTTCGTTCTGTCATCTGTGATTCCCATCCTAGGCGGGTCCTGAAAACCCACAAGCCTGATGAGGAAACAACGGATGTCCACCGAACTTCGCACCAATCTGACCGTAGTCGACCATGGCGAGGGTGATGAGCCCCAGGTCAACTATTCGCTGAACCCAACCTTCGCTTCCGTGCTGCAAGCCCGTTTGGCCCGCCGTGATCTGCTCAAGGGCAGTCTGGGTGCGGCTGCCCTGGGTTTCATGGGGGTTGGTTTGGCCGGTTGCAACAGCGGCTCGAGCTCGCGGAATCGCAATGATGATGAAAATCCGGTCAATCCGCCGGCGGCATTGCTGGGCTTTACCGCAATCCCGACCAGCGAATCGGACGATATCATCGTGCCTGAAGGTTACAGCTATCAGGTTCTAATTCCCTGGGGGACGCCGATTGCCGGTAGCTTCCCGTCCTTTTCGATCAACAACAGTGGTGATGATCAGGCAATGCAGATCGGGATGCACCACGACGGCATGCACTTTTTCCCGATTGAGGGTGAGGAGCCTTTTGAGGGTAGCTCCGAAGATGGCTTGCTGGTACTCAACCACGAGTACGTAGAGCCGCGCTACATGCATGCCTCACATTTGGGCCAGTCGCTGAGCTCCGGGGCGGTGCTGGTCAACGCTGGGGTGCGTGCCACCGATGAGGTTTTGAAAGAAATGAATGCGCACGGCATCAGCATCGTGCGGGTTCGCAAGGGCGTCAATAATGAATGGTCGGTTCAGCCCGACAGCCTGAACCGCCGGATCACAGCGCTGACTCCGATGGAAATTCAGGGGCCGGTGCGTGGTTCGAGCTTTGTACGCACTCTGTACAGTCCCAATGGCACCATGACCCGCGGTACGTTGAATAACTGTGCCCATGGCGTGACTCCGTGGAACACCTACATGTTCTCTGAGGAGAACTGGGCTGGTTATTTCCGTAATGGTGGCGACAACCCTCGCGAGCACTCACGCTATGGGGTCAACTCATCGCCGACCGGAACCGGCCGTTACGCCTGGGAACTGGCCGAGAGCGGTGAAGATCAGTACATCCGCTTTGATGCCAGCATCAAGGGCGCCGATGCTACCGCGGATTATCGTAACGAACCGAACTGCTTTGGCTGGATGTGTGAAGTTGATCCTTTCGATCCGACCAGTGTGCCGAAAAAGCGTACCGCTCTGGGGCGTTTCGCCCACGAGGGCGTGGTATTCGCCCCGGCGGTAGAAGGCAAGCCGGTGGTCTGCTACTCCGGGGACGACTCGACTTTCCAGTTCATCTACAAGTTCGTCAGTGCCGAGAACTACAACCGTAATACCGCTAGCGGCGCTTTGCTGGATACTGGCACTCTGTATGTAGCAAGGTTCAATGCAGACGGCAGCGGTGAGTGGCTGCCGCTGGTATACGGCCAGAACGGTCTGACCAATGCCAACGGTTTCACCAGTCAGGCCGATGTTCTGGTCAATACCCGCCTGGCAGCCACCACCGTTGGGGCTACGCCGATGGACCGTCCGGAGTGGGGCGCGGTCGATCCGAACAATGGCGACGTATATTTCACCCTGACCAACAACAGCGCTCGTACTGAGGATCAGGCAACTGGCGCCAACCCGAGAGCGGTCAACCGCCATGGCCATATCATTCGCTGGGCTGAGGCTGACGGTGAGCATGCTTCCAATAGCTTCGAATGGGATATCTTCCTGTTTGCCGGCGATGGTGGTGAAAGTGGTCAGGATAACCTGACTGGACGTGACCTTAATGGCGATGTGCTGGGTGAAGAGGCCTACATGAGCTCGCCGGACGGCCTGTGGATCGACAAGGACAGCCGGGTCTGGATTCAGACCGATATTGGCGAGAGTGCGCAAAACATTGGACCCTATGAGATCATGGGTAACAACTGCATGTTTGCCGCCAACCCGGAGACTGGAGAAATTCGCCGTTTCCTGACTGGGCCGATCGGTCAGGAAATTACCGGGGTGATCACTACGCCGGATCAGCGCACCATGTTCATCAATGTTCAGCATCCGGGTGCTACCGCTACTCCCGCCGAGTGGGCGGCTGGTGAGACCCGTAGCACCTGGCCGGACCACATGCCGTCGCTGTATCCGCCGCGCTCGGCCACGGTGGTGATCTGGAAGGATGACGGTGGCGTGATCGGTACCTGATCCGGTCGACAGGGCCGGCTTCAGCTCCGGCCCTGTCGCGGGCAGCAATAACAATCCATTTTGTCGAATTTGCGCCGCGCACTACCAGCGTGGCGCCTTGTTTTGGAGAAGCTCTCATGGGTATTGGCGGAGTCAGTGTTGGTTCGTTGTTGATTGTATTGGTCATTGTCATGCTGCTGTTCGGCACCAAGCGCCTGCGCACCATTGGCAGTGATCTGGGTGGCGCGCTGAGCGGGTTCCGCAAGGCGGTCAAGGAGGGTGAGGACACTCAGGAGAGCCTGAGTGCGCTGGAGTCCGCTACGGTACATTCCGTACACAAGGACCGCTCGGTCGGCAGAACAGAGCATGTTCGATAGCGGAATTACCGAACTGCTGCTGGTCGCGCTGGTGGGTTTGCTGGTGCTCGGGCCTCAGCGTCTGCAGCATAGCGCCAGGGTGTTGGGGCGGCTACTGGGCAAGGCCAAGGGTTGGCTGGCAGAGGTACAGGCTCAGGTGGGGCAGGAGTTGCCCGAGGCTGAGTTGAAGGAACTGCGCCGGGATATGGAGCGGGTGCGTTCATCCAATGTGCGGCGGAATCTGTTGGAGCAGGTTACGCTGTCCGAAAAGTCAGAAAGGGCTGATATCACAAGGTAACAGCCCTTCTGACTTAAATACTGCTTATGGAGTGCAGGCTGGCATTAGGCTACGCACGACTTCTTGAGGGAAGCCATCGATGGTATAGGTACAGCCAAAATTGCTGTTAGCCATTTGTGCCTGATCAAGCAGGTCATCGCCGCCCGGTTTGATGCCGTTTTGCTCCCATTGGATCATTGCGTCGAAGGTTGCGGTGAACTCGGCTATAGAGAAATCACAGTGGCCCGGCGCTCTTATCGCGCGTTGTACTAGCCAGTCCCCGAAACCGTTGGCCTCAAGATTCTGGCGATAAATTTGCTGCATGCTGATTGGGACGAACAGGTCGCCCAGGGTATGCACGGTGACCACGGGGATCTCGGCGTAAAGCTCACCATTGACCTTGGGTATCCAGCGCAGGCCGTCTTGGCGCAGGGCATTGGCTCCAGGTACGGCTTCTGCCTGAATTATGCTCTGGTTGAAGGCTTGTTCATTAGCACTCAGTGTCTGTCCGGGTAATGTCTCGAAGCGATAAACAGTGCTGGTCGTGTCTACTACGCTGTCGTTGAGAATACCGGTGATGGTTCCGTCGGAACCGAGGAAGCCCTGGAGCAGGTCTTGGAAACCGCCAAAAGCCTGTGCGTAGATGGGCCGTGGACCGCCGGTCAGGTTCTGCAAAATCGGAAAGAGTGGCTGTCCGGCAAGAGTCAGACCCAGTGGTGTCTTGTTTGCGGCGTAGTCGGTCCATAGTACCTCTCGAGCGATATCTCGCTTCTCGATGGCTTCATCGAGCGGTACCGGGAAACTGTCAGCACCGACACCGGCCAGTTGGTACAAGGCCAAACCGTAGGCCGTAAAGTAGTCAAACAAGGCGGTGTCGCCCATGACGCCGCACATGGGGGCTGCGCCGGCATAGGGAACGAAGTTGTTGGCGGTTTGCTGGGTTTCAAGCTCGATTGCGGCACCAGCAATATGCCCACCCATTGAGACGCCGGTAATGTAGTACTTGTCTGGTTCGGCCAGAGTGCGGCCATTGGCTGCAGCGATATCGGTGAAGGCCAGGGCAAGCTTGTTGGTATCCTCAACGCCAACCCTGACATCGTAGAAATTGGCGCTGTAGGTTGAGGCCGCCCAGGCGAAGCCATTGTCCAGCAAGTACTGGCGCATGGGCGGACTGTCGACTGTCAGGTCAGGGCCTTCGCCTCTGAATCCGTGTGCATACATCACTAGATGACCGTTCCAGTTTTCCGGCACTTCGATGCGATAGCCCGCTCCGTCAAGCACTCCCCACCAGCGGCTGGTGTTGTCGTAGGCCGGAACACCGGCAGCCAGTGAGGCGAAGGGCAACTGAGCTTCATTCACGACAAAGAAGCCGTCATCAATACGTTCCTGTTGGGCGCGAACGGGCTCGTTGGGGGTGGGTGCAGTTCTGTTGCTGCTACTACTGCTGCTCAGGCAGCCGCTCAGCGCCAGGGCGCTGACCGCCAGACCAATGTAGGCGGTTTTTTTCAGCTTGTTCATTATTATTCTCCTGAATGCGCAAGGCCGTTTTGTTGTGAGGGAGTTGTTGGCGATGCTGTCGCAAGTTAAGTGGCAAACGCGCCGAGGAGCAAGTAGCCGAAGGGGCTTGAACGGTTTTTTGCTGGACCGGATATGCTGACTTATCAGTCGGTTTGATCACGGTTTCTGAAACTTCACCCGTTTGGGTGATCTGGTCGCGCAATAACCCATTCTAGGGGTTGCTGGCGTGTGGCAAATTCGTGACAATCGAGACAGTGGTGCAGCCTGTTTCAGGCGTATAACAATAATTTTGCAAAGAAAGGTCAGTAGTGTGTAACACCATTGACCCTCACTACCGGACGTAGTGTGCGCTTTGCCTTGGAGACCCTATGCCGCTGGTTGCCCGAATCCCTCTCGAGCCCCTGCTTAGACTGGCCACGTTCCTGTTGATATTGGTTGCTGCCGTGTTGTTGGGGCGTCTGACCTGGGCGGTTCTTGAACCCTCGAGTCTGATGCCGGCGGTCGAGCCGGTCAGTCAGGCCGCAGCGCCTGGTACAGCCTCAAGCACTGTCTCATTGGCCAGTTTCCGAGAACTGGCTGGTAAATCCATTCTTGGCTCTGCCAATGCCCCCGCTCCGGTGCAGATCGATGCGCCGGAAACCACTCTGAGCTGGGTGCTCAAAGGTGTGTTTTCCGATCCTGATCCGACGCGGGGAGCCGCCATCCTCGCGCCTCAAGGTCAGCCTGAAAAACTCTATCGGGTCGGTGCCAGCCTGCCGGGTAATGTACGCCTTGAGCAGGTCCTGGCTGACCGGGTGTTGCTGGCCCGCGATGGGAAACTGGAAACCTTGCGCCTGCGGCGTGCGGAAACGGCCTCGCGCAGCGCTCCCCGGGCTGCGCCCGCGTTGCCGAGTGTCGATCCTGGCGTGACTCTGGCCAGCGATGGCGGGGTCGCCCGGATTGATCGTGACGCCTGGGTGAATGATCCGCAGCGTTTCCTCGATGTGATTACGGTCAACCCTGTCATGGTCGAGGGGGCGCTCTATGGGCTTGAGGTCAGACCTTCGCGCAATGCCCGTGAGTTCGAGGCAGCTGGCCTCCAGTCTGGTGATGTGATTCTGGAAGTTGAAGGGCGTCCGGTGGCTGAGATCAATGACTACCGCGAGATTCTTCAGGAGCTTTCAGGTGCCAGTAGCGTGTCCGTTTCGCTGGAGCGTGGTGGCGAGCCCATGAATATAACGATAACGATGGATTGATACAGAATGCTGAAGCTGTCCCCGTTTTGCCGTCATGCCTTGCCCCTGGCGCTGAGCCTGGTGCTGAGCGCGCCCTTGCTGGCGCAATCTACCTCGGCCGATCCCAATGAAGAGCTGGTACTCAATCTACGGGATGCGGATATCAATGGGTTGATCGAGATCGTCAGCCAGGAAACCGGGGTGAACTTCATTGTCGACCCCCGCGTGCGCGGCCAGGTCAATGTGGTCTCCGGACAGCCGATCCGGCGTGGCGAGCTGTATGACCTGTTCCTCAGTGTGCTCAAGTCCTATGGTTTTGCTGCAGTCACCGGCGCCGAGGGTACGGTACGGATCATTCCCGAAGTGCAGGCCAAAGAGAACGAGATTGCCGGGCTTGAACCGGGAAGTCGTGGAGATGAGGTAATAACCCATGTCATCAGCGTCAAGCATATCAATGCCGGGCAACTGGTGCGGATTTTGCGCCCGTTGGTACCCAAGGGGGGGCACCTGGCGGCTGCAGCCGAGTCCAATACGCTGGTCATAGCCGATACTGCAGCCAATGTGCGACGGATCCAGGCGCTGATCGAGCGGATCGACCTGGAGTCAATGGAGGACTTCGAGCTGATCGCCTTGCGTCATGCATCGGCAATTGATGTCGTGCGTATGGTCCAGGGGCTGGAGGGCGCAGCTTCAGGTGAGGACTTCACCAAGCGTACCCGGGTCATTGCCGATGAGCGGACCAATACCGTGATTCTGCGTGGCGATCCCGAAGGTCGACGCGGGCTGCGGAGCATGATCATGGGGCTGGACGTACCCGGCGAAGATGCCGGGACCCAGGTGCACTATCTGCGTTACGCCAAGGCCGAGGAAGTTGCCGAAGTGCTGCGCGGAATTGCCGAAGGTCGCGAGTTGCCTGGCAGCTCCGGCCAAGCCGGAACCAGCGCGACTGCCACCGGGAGTGGTGGCTACAGTAGTAGTAATCTTGGGCGGGTGAGGATCCAGGCCCATGAAAGTACCAACTCGGTAGTGATCAACGGTCCGGCCGAGCTGAGCCGGGAAATGGCGATGATTATCCGGCAGCTGGATATCCGCCGGGCTCAGGTACTGGTCGAAGCGGTGATCGCTGAAGTCTCCTACGACCGCGCCAAGGAGCTGGGGGTGCAGTGGGGCTTTGGTAACGAGCGCAGTGGGGTAGGGGTGATCAACTTCAACCGCAATGACCGGGGCATCCTCAACTTTGCTGCTGGGCTCAACTCCTTCCTGGAGGGTGATGTATCGACGCCGCCGGCGTTGGGTAGTGGTGCCACCATTGGTGGGATCGGGCGGATCGGCAGCTCGCACATTGCCGTGCTGGTCAACGCCCTGCAGGGAGACAGCTCCAGCAATATCCTGTCGACCCCGAGTCTGCTGACTCTGGATAACGAAGAGGCGGAAATTGTTGTCGGTCAGAATGTGCCGTTCATCGTCGGCCGTTCAATCGAGAGTTCGGGCCAGGCCTTTGACACCATTCAGCGTGAGGATGTCGGGATCAAGTTGCGTATTCGCCCGCAGATCAACGAAGGCAACGCGGTACGTCTGGAAATCGAGCAGGAAGTGTCGCAGATCGCTCCGGGCGCCAGTGGCGCGGCTGATATCATCACCAACAAGCGAAGTCTGACCACCCATGTGATGGTCGACGACAATGAATTGATCGTGCTCGGCGGGCTGATTGACGACCAAATGGTTGAAACTCGCGACAAGGTGCCGGGGTTGGGCGATATCCCCGGACTGGGTCGATTGTTCCGGTATGACACCGCCAGCATGGAAAAGCGCAATCTGATGATTTTCCTGCGTCCGGTGATCGTGCGCGACCGTGCGGTGGCTGAAAGCCTGACCCACTCCAAGTACAGTTATATTCGTGACCAGCAGGTGCGTGAGCAGAGCCGTCGTGATCGCCTGATGCGCGATGTGGATCTGCCGATTCTACCGGACTGGGATTACCTGCTCAGCCTGCCGGCTCCGTTCGAGAATGCGATGCAGGGCGCTACCCCTGACCGTTCGCGGATTATCGCCCCGCCGACCAACAACTGAGGGGAGGTCGCGGATGAACGACAGTGAGATTGCTGATCTGGGGAATACCCCGGGCCATCAGGCGGAAACCGGTTACCGGTTCGCCCGCCGCTTCGGTGTTTTGCCCGGGCAATTACACGATGGCGAGCTGGAAGTGTATGTGCGTGCCGACTGTGACCCCCAGGCCTTGTTGGAACTGCGGCGCCGGGCCGGGCATCCGCTGCGCCCGACGGTGCTGGACGATGACAGTTTCGCTGCTCGCCTGCGCGAGCGCTACGAGCGTTCGGCCAACGATGCCATGCAGTTCGTCGAGGGGCTCAGTGATGATGCCGACCTGATGTCGGTCGCTCAGTCGCTGGCCGAGCCGGAAGATTTGCTTGAATCACAGGATGAGGCGCCGATCATCCGCCTGATCAACGCCTTACTGTCTGAAGCGGTTAAGGAAAATGCTTCGGATATCCATATCGAACCGTTCGAGAATCGTCTGTCGATTCGTTTGCGGGTCGACGGCGTGCTGCGCGAGGTACTGGAGCCGCCCAGGGCTCTGGCTCCGGTGATCGTGTCGCGGATCAAGGTTATGGCCAAGCTGGATATCGCCGAGAAACGCCTGCCGCAGGACGGCCGGATTGGCTTGCGGCTGGTCGGTCGAGCGGTTGATGTCCGGGTGTCTACTTTGCCATCCGGGCATGGCGAACGGGTGGTGCTGCGTCTGCTCGACAAGCAGGCCGGACGCCTGGAATTGCGTCAGTTGGGCATGTGCGACGAGCATTATCAGGCCATGGAGCGGGTTATTGGGCGGCCACACGGCATCGTGCTGGTCACTGGGCCGACTGGCTCGGGCAAGACCACTACCCTGTACTCGGCGCTGATGCGGCTCAATGATCGCAGCCGCAATATCCTCACCGTCGAGGACCCGATTGAATACTATCTGGATGGCATCGGCCAGACCCAGATCAACACCAAGGTCGACATGACCTTTGCCCGCGGGCTGCGGGCAATCCTGCGTCAGGACCCGGACGTGGTGATGGTCGGTGAGATCCGTGACGTGGAAACCGTGCAGATAGCTATCCAGGCCAGTTTGACCGGTCACCTAGTGTTCTCCACCCTGCATACCAATACCGCCATCGGTGCCATTACCCGCTTGCGTGATATGGGGATCGAGCCTTTCCTGTTGTCTTCGACCCTCAACGGCGTGCTGGCTCAGCGTCTGGTGCGGACCCTGTGTCCGGCCTGCCGCAAGCCTCATCAGGCCAGTGCCAGCGAATGCCGGTTGATGGGAGTCGACCCCGAGCAGCCCCCCACCCTCTATAGCGCTGCTGGCTGTGAAGAGTGCAATCACAGCGGTTATCGCGGGCGTACCGGGATCTATGAGCTGATTGAGATTGATGACACCCTGCGTGGTCTGATTCATGACGGTGCTAGTGAACAGGCCATGGTTCGGCATGCCCGGCTGGCGCAAATGGGAATCCGTCAGGATGGCCTGCGCCGGGTGCTGGCTGGCGAGACCACGCTGGAGGAAGTCCTCCGCGTGACCCGGGAGGACTGACCGTGCCGGCCTTCGAATATACCGCGCTGGACGCTGCCGGCCGAGTTCGCAAGGGCGTCGAGGAGGGCGACTCCTCGCGTCAGGTGCGGGCCCGTCTGCGTGAGCAGGGGTTAATGCCGACCACCGTCAGTCAGGTGGCTGAGCGCAGCAATTTGCTACGCATGCCGGTGTTTCAGGCCCGGGTCAAACCACTGGAGCTGGCCCTGGCTACCCGGCAGATGGCGACCCTGGCACGTGCCGGCATGCCAATTGAGGAGGTCTTGGGCACGGTGGCTCGGCAGAGCGAGTCGGCCAAGGTTAAGACCACTCTGGCGGCTGTGCGCACCCGGGTTATGGAGGGATTGCCGCTGGCCCATGCCATGGGTGAGTTCCCTTCGGTGTTTCCGCCAATCTATCGCACGACCATTGCCGCCGGGGAGCAGGCCGGGCGGCTGGATCTGGTGCTTGAGCGGCTGGCCGACAATGTCGAGGCGCAAAACGCCATGCGCCAGAAGATCCAGTTGGCGATGTTCTATCCGGCGATCCTGACCGTGGTCGCTCTGTTGGTTACCGTGGCGCTGTTGACCTATGTCGTGCCGGAGGTAGTCCAGGTCTTTGCCGGTATGAATCAGGAGTTGCCGCTGCTGACCCGTTCATTGATCGCCACCAGTGATGCCCTGCGACAATGGGGCTGGTTGATGCTGCTGGTGCTGATTGGTGGTCTGCTACTGGGGCGTGAACTGCTCAAACGTCCGGCCTTGCGTTATCGCTGGGATAGCGGTCTGTTGCGCATGCCTCTGTTGGGGCGACTGACCCGAGGGCTCAATACCGCCCGTTTCGCTCGCACCCTCAACATTCTGGCTGGTAGTGGTGTGCCATTGCTTGAAGCGCTCAATATGAGTGCCAGCGTGATAACCAACTTGCCCATGCGCGAAGCCGTAGGAGATGCCGCGCAACGGGTACGTGAGGGCGCGGGTATAGGCCATTCCCTCGAGCGCAGCGGCTATTTCCCGCCCATGACGCTGAGCCTGATCAAAAGTGGTGAAAGCAGCGGTACCCTTGATCAGATGCTTGAGCGGGCTGCCGAAACCCAGGAGCGTGAACTGGAAGCGCGGATCGCCATGGTCATGGGGGTATTCGAGCCGCTGCTGATTCTGGCTATGGGAGGCATTGTACTGATTATTGTGCTGGCCATTCTGTTGCCGATCTTTGAACTCAATCAACTGGTGAATTGAACATGTGCAAACCTGTAACCGTTAATGCGCGCCGGCAATCCGGCTTCACTCTGATCGAGGTTATGGTGGTCGTGGTGATTCTCGGAATTCTGGCTGCGGTGGTGGTGCCCCGGGTCATGGATCGACCGGATCAGGCCAGGGTTACCAAGGTTCAGAACGATATCCGTGCGCTGGAAAGTGCCTTGAATTTGTACCGCTTGGACAACTTCAACTACCCAACCAGCGAACAGGGCCTGCGGGCTCTGGTGGTTCAGCCAACTGGTCCGGATGCTCCGCGTAACTGGCGTTCGGGCGGCTATATTGACCGCTTGCAGAAGGATCCGTGGGGTAATGATTACCAGTACCTGCGTCCGGGGCGTGACGGTCGGGAATACGACCTGTTCAGTTTCGGCGCCGATGGCCGGGCCGGCGGTGAGGGCAACAACGCCGACATCGGCAACTGGAATCTGGATCAGTCCCCTGGCCGTTGATGATGCGCCTGCTGCGGGTTGAGTGCCAGGGCCAGAGGGGCTTCACCCTGTTGGAGCTGCTAGTGGTACTGGTCCTGATCGGAATCGTTGCCAGCCTGGCAACCCTGTCGCTGGGCAATGGTGCCGAGCGCTTGCTGCGCAGCGAAAGCGAACGCCTGGCGGGTGTGCTGCGGCTGGCCCGTGATGAACTGTTGATTACCGGGGGGGCAGACCGGGCATTGGGCCTGCGACGCGACGCCTACAGCCTGCTGGAACTGGTGATTCTCGATGATGCCAGCCGTGAATGGCAGCCCTTGCTGGATCCCCAGCTGGGGCCGCGTCAGCTCGAAGAAGGACTGCTTGAAATCAGTTTCCAGCAGAACGGCAATCGCCGACCGCTGCCGCAGACCGGGGGCTGGGAGCCGCATGTGTACTTGAGCAACACCGGTGAAATGACTCCAGGGCTGATTATTTTGCGCGTGCCCCGGCAGAACCTGGAACGGCATATCGAGATTGGCCTGGAAGGGCGGGTGGAGGTGCTTGATGCGCAGCCCCGTTGAGCGCGGTTTTACCTTGCTGGAGGTGCTGGTGGCCCTGACTGTGCTTGGAGTGGCCCTGGCTGCGCTGGTCAAGGGCGGAGCCGATCATGCCCGCAACACCGCCTATTTGCAGGAACGGACCCTGGCCCATTGGGCCGGGCAGAACTTGTTGGCCGAGTACGAAACCGGCATGCGTCCGGCCCAGACTGGCAACCGTACCGGTGAAACCAGCATGGGGCCTTACCGGTTCGGCTATCGGGTGGAAATGAGCGATTACAGCCCGCAGAGTCCGTTCCCGTTACCAGCGGTGCGGCGGGTTGATATTCGCCTGTGGCTGGCCGAGCGTGGCGAGGCTGAGCAACGGGCCATGGTCACCGGGTTCGTATTGCCATGATGGGGCGACGTCCTGCTCAGCGCGGCTTCACTTTACTGGAAATGCTGATCGCCCTGGCGGTATTTGCGGTCATGAGCATGGTGGCCTATCAGGGCTTGCGGGCGGTATTGGATGCCGACCGGATCAGCCGGGAGCAGGCTCAGCGGCTGGCCGATCTGCAGGTGACCCTGAGTGTGCTGGAGCGGGATCTGGCCCAGGTAGTTGATGTGGTGGTGCGAGACGAGTTTGGCGACCGGCTGCCGCCTTTGCGCTTGCGCCCCGGCGGGGAGGCGGTACGGTTGGAGCTGGTCAGGGCCGGTGCTGGTGGCGAGCAGCGTCTGCGGCGTACTGCCTGGCGTCTGACCGAGCGCGGGCTGGAACGCGAACTGTGGCCTGGCGTCGATGTGGTGGACCGGGACAGCATGAGGGTACGGCCCTTTGCCAACCTGGTCGGTGAGCAGCAGCGCCTGGGCGTGGACAGTGGCTTTGCCTTCGTGGTGCGAACTGCAAGTGGATTGGAGCGGGTGGATGCCTGGCCGCCGCTGGATGGGGACCCGGCGGCGACCCAGTTACCGTTGGCCGTGGAGCTGGTGCTGGATGTGCCTGGGGTAGGCGAGATTCGCCGTTTGATGGCGGTGGGGCAATGAGGCAGACCCAGCGGGGCGTAGCGCTGGTCACCGCGCTGTTAGTGGTGGCTCTGGCAGTCGTGGCAGCGACTGCCATGGCCTTGCGCGGCCAGGCTGATATTCGCCGGACCAGCGCAGTGTTCGAACGCGATTTGGCGCGTCAGATCGCGCTGGGCGCGGAAAAGATGGTGCTGCAGTATCTTGAGCGGGTCGATGGGCCTGATGATTTGCTCTGGGACACCTGCCGCTCGCCAGTGCTGCCGTTTCAGGTCGATCAGGTCCGGCTGCAGGCGACCCTGGACAACATGCAATGCCGTTACAACCTCAACGCTCTGGCCGGCGCTGACGAGGCTGAACTGGGCTACTTTGCTCGTCTGGTCGACCGGGTCGGTCAGGATGCGGGCGTATCGACCCCATCGGGCGCGCAGTTGGCGATGGCGGTGAACGACTGGATGAATGCGGAAACTGACGATCCCATCTATCGTCTGGCTGATCCGCCTCGGGCGTCTGGCAACAGGGCTTTTTTACTGGCTTCGGAACTGAACAGTGTAACCGGAATGACGGCCGAAGCCTGGCAGGCCATGGCCCCCTATCTGGCGGCATACCCTGGTACGGCCAGCCCGATTGATCTGGTACGCAGTCCGGAACTGCTACAGGAAGTGTTTAGTGGCCGGCCAGTGCCGGATCAGGCGCCTTGGTATGTGCGGCTGGAAGTGGTGGCGGAATTCGGCCAGCGGCGGTTTTACCAGTGCAGTCTTCTGGATGCGCCCAATGGCAGAGTGGTCCTCAGAGAACAAACGGCTTGTGAGCCCTGATAAAGAACGGATCAAGTTATGTTGATAGTGCTGTTAGCGCAAGCTTCTGCAGGTGAGTCAGCTCTTCTGCCCTGGTGGCGGCTTGAGCGTGATGGGCAACTGCTGGAGTATGGGGAGTCCAGCCTGCAGGTGCTGCGTGATCGTTTTCCGGGCGAGCGGCTGCGGGTGCTGGTGGCGCCGGCCATGGTCAGCCTTTACCGGGTTCAGGTGCCGGCCCGCAGGGCCTCGGTAGTACGTGCAGCGTTGCCGTTTGCCCTGGAGGATCAGCTCAGTCAGGAGCTTGATGAATTGCACATTGTGGCCGGCCCGCGTCGGGCTGACGGCAGCCTGGCAGCGGTGGTGGTTGAGCATCGGCTGATGGAGCAGTGGCAGGAACAACTGGCCGCAGCTGGTTGGCGTGCCGAACTGCTTCTGCCGCTGAGCGCGCTGTATGAACAGCGTGAACCCGAACAGGGTCTGGTCCTGATGCCGGTGGATTGGCCCGGTTTGCCGGAGGGGGTGCTGGTGCTCTCGGCTGACCAGGAGCCGGTGCTGGTTGAGTCGAGCCTGTTGGCGTTTTGGCTGCAGCGGCGGCTGGCGGACGTAGAGCCTGAACAGCGGCAACTACGCCTGTGCGGTCTGCAAGTCGAGATGCTGGGCACGCTTGATCCGCAGTGGACGGTACTGACAGAGCCGACGCCACTACCCGAGCGGCAGACTCTGCTGGCCCGGTGTCTGGGTCATCAGCAACCCTTCAACCTGCTCAATGGGCCTTATGCCGCCAGTATGGCTGCCCCGCCCTGGCGCAAGCTGCGTCCTCCGCTGATCGCCGCCGCCGCAGTTGTGGTTTTGCTGGTCGTGCAGTTGGGGTTGGAGTGGTGGAGCCTGAGTCGTGAGCGTGAACGTCTGTGGCTGGAGGTAGACCGCCTGTTCAGTGCGACCCTGCCCAATACGCCGCAAAGTGATCCGGTGTTCCAGTTTCGCCAGGTGCTGGAGGGGCGCGGCGACGCTGCCAATGGTCAGGCCAGTCTGGGGCCGCTACTGCATGATGCGCTGACGGCGATCAGCAATGTCGGCAAGGCCCGGATCCGGCAGGTTCGCAGTAACGGCGAAGAGGTAGAGGTCGAGTTGCAAGTGGCCTCCTTCGCCGAGCTTGAGTCGATCAGGGCCGAGCTGTCGGCCAATCCGCGGCTGCTTGAAAGCCTGCAAGGGGCTGATTCTGGCAGCGAAGGTGTGACCGCGCGGTTGCGGATTCAAAGGAGAGCATCATGAGGGCCTGGTGGGAAAGTCTGGCCCAGCGCGAGCGCCGAGTCTTGAGTGTGGGGCTGGCAGTGCTGGTTGTGGTGTTGTTCTGGATCATGATCTGGGAGCCGCTGGCCAATCAACGCAGCAGCCTGCGTAATGAGGTCAGTCGCCTGTCGTCCGAACTGGCCTGGATGCAGCAGGTGGCTGATCAGGTGCGGCGTCAGGCAGCGGTCCAGCGTTCACAGGGTGAAACCGGACGTAGTAATGGTTCGGTTCTGACGCTGGTCGAGGTGTCGGCCAATGCTGCTGGTGTCAAACCGGCGTTAGAGCGCCTGCAGCCGGAAGGGCAGGGGGCACGGCTGTGGCTCGAAGGTGTTGGTTTTGATGCCTTGCTGGTGTGGTTGGCCGAGTTGGAACAGCGTCACGGCTTGTTGGTGAGTCAGTTGGCGGTGGATGTCGGTGACGAACCGGGCCGAGTTTCGGCGCGGATTTTGTTGGAGCCCCGCTGATGCTGCGACGATTTAATCTCAAGGGTATGCTGGCGCTTGCGTTGCTGGTTTATCTGTTGACGCTGGCCTGGCATTTGCCCGCGTCGTTCGTCTGGCATCGGCTATCGGCCCAGTTGCCGGTGCCTGTCGAGTTGCAGGGACTGGCCGGCACGCTGTGGTCCGGGCAGGTGACCCGGATCACTGTGGATGGTATCGACCAAGGCGGGTTGCGCTGGCAATGGCGCCCGAGCGCCCTGATGCGTGGCCAGGTGCAACTGGATCTGGAGTGGCTGCCTCGCAATAGCCGGGTACAGGCTCAGCTTAAGGCAGGCATCGGCGTTGTGCGTCTGGAGCAGGTCAATGGTCGACTCGATGCTGCCAGCATGGCGATGGTCAACAAGGCACCATTCCTGCTGGGGGGAACCTGGCTGCTGGATGTACCTGTGCTTGAATTGCGCGATTTCGAATTTGTCAGTGCTGCTCATGGGCGTCTGGTCTGGCAGGAAGCGGCAGCAGGTCTGCCGCAAACTTTGGCCCTGGGGCATCTGAAAGCCGAGCTGGATAGTCGCGACGGGTGGCTGACCATGGCCTTGCAGGATCAAGGCGAGGGGCCTCTCGGGTTGCAGGGGGATGCTCGCTGGCGCCCAGGCCAGGCGCTGCAGCTCAATACCAGGATACAGGCCCGTGAGGTCGCTGACCCCAGCCTGGCCGGCGCGGTGGCGCTGCTCGGGCGGCCTGACAGACAGGGCTGGGTGCGTTGGCGTGCCCAGCTTCAGTAGCAAGAGGAGATAACCATGCGATGGTTGGTACTGCTGGCGGCGCTGGCAACCTTAGGCGGTTGTGCTTCGATGGGCCAGATAGATGGGCAGCGCACTGCAGCGATCAATGATGCCAGGGCCAAGCTGGGATTCAGCGGTTGCGACATGACTCTGGTTGAGGAAATTCGGCGTCTGAAAGAACCAGGGCTGGAGCTGGAGGCGGGTTATCAGTGCCTGCAGCAGGGTGAGCTGGCTGAAGTTGAACGGCTGCTGGGCGACTATCGCCAGCGTCATGTGTCGCCGCCGTATCCGGATTATGCCGATTATCTGTTGGGTCTGAGTGCGCTGCTGCGCTTCGAGATGCTGGGCGAAGAAGACCCTGAGCGTCTGCAGTTGGGGCGTGAAGTACACCGGCAACTGGCCGGCTTTGTGCGGGCTTATCCGCAATCGAGCTATCGCGAAGGGGTAGGTCAGAGCCTTAAGGCGGTGCTCGACGGGATGGCGAGAACCGAATATCGCCTGGCCCAGGAGGCTCTGGCGCAGGGAGATAATGACGCTGCGGCTGCGCGCTTGCGCTATGTGGTTCAACAGTATCCACGCAGCGCTGCGGCAGGTGATGCGGCCTCGTTGCTGGAGCGCCATGATGCACTTTGATGGGGCTAGCTAGTGACCTGCGGCCAAGCGGTTGTGCACAGTCACGGAGCAAGCTTGTCACTTTGCTGTCACAACTGCGCGTAACTTGCTGAAAGTAGAGTGTATTTGCGCAAGATATTGATTTTTAAAGATAAAATTAATTGATCAGTTTTTGATCATTCTGAACCCGTCCAGCGTGTTTCAGGCGCTGAACGGGTTTTTTATCAGGCTACCCACAGTTTTATCCACAGATATTGTGGATAGTTCCCATTGCCTCTCGGGTTATACGCCCTGGGGGATGTCTTCACCACCCAGCGCATTGCTCAGGGCTGGGATTAGGCTCGACAGAGTCATGGCCATCAGGGTAAAGCTGGCGTCAAGTTGTCCGGCCATATCGTCGCCACCTTGCTCGTCAGCTTCCTCGCGCAGCAGATCCTCGAACTTCAGGCGCTTGATGGTCAGCTTGTCATCCAGGCTCAGGGACAGCTTGTCACGCCAATGCAGGCCAAGCTGGCTGACCTGCTTGCCAGCGCTCAGGTGTTGCTGGATTTCATCGCTGCCCAGATCCTGACGCTTGCAACGGATAACACCACCGTCCTCGGAGGTATCGCGCAATTCGCACTCATCGCTGATCACAAAGCCCTCCGGGGCTTCGCCGCTGCGTACCCAGTCGGTCATGCAGGCGGCTGGAGCCATTTTCACGTTGAGTGGCCGTACCGGCAGGCTACCAGTGCCTTCACGCAGCAGGTTAAGCAGGTCTTCGGCGCGCTTGTTGCTGGAGGTATCGACGGCGATCCAGCCTTCGGCAGGCGCAATACAGGCCAGGGTTGTCTGGGTCCGGGTAAAGGCGCGCGGCAGCAGGGACATGATGATGTCGTCCTTGAGAGTGTCACGCTCCTTCTTGTAGACCTTGCGTCCGTCACGAGCTTCGATCTCTTCGACTTTCTCAGCCAGCGCGTCCTTGATTACGCTGGAGGGCAGCATGCGCTCTTCCTTGCGCAGCGCGACCAGCCAATAACCCTGAGCCACTTGCAGCAGGTTTTCCGAGTGTCGACCGAACGGGGTGGTCCAGCCCAGGGTATGGGTCTCCTGGCTGGCACAGGGGCGAGCCGGACGTTGTTCCAGAGCCTTGAGCAGCTCGGCTTCGGTGAAGGGGACGGATTGACTGAAACGATAGAGGAGGAGATTACGAAACCACATGGTGCTGTCCTTGATGAATGATGCATGGGCGCAGGGCGCCCAGGGCCGCCCATATTGCCTGAGAGGTCCGCTGGCGACCAGTCTTCCCGGGGCTTTGAATAAGGTATTGATAATGAGTGAAATTTTTTTTGAAAAAGGTATTGCCAGGTCGGGAAAAGGTGCCTAGAATGCGCACCACTTCGAGAGCAAATGGGTGGTTAGCTCAGCTGGGAGAGCATCTGCCTTACAAGCAGAGGGTCGGCGGTTCGATCCCGTCACCACCCACCACTCGAGAAGTTACGCGCAGCGGTAGTTCAGTCGGTTAGAATACCGGCCTGTCACGCCGGGGGTCGCGGGTTCGAGTCCCGTCCGCTGCGCCATTTCCTTCCTGTTTTCCTTCCCCTAGTGACACTGTTATCGATTTCCAAGATTGCCTGACTGGCCGGTAGCCTGTCCGGGCAAGCCCTGTTAAGCTTCCTGCTTCCATAGTGCCCGTCACGGGCTTGTTACTTGAGGTAAGCATGAAGCGAAATCTGCTGGCAGCCAGCGTAGCCATTAGCATTCTCACCCTGGTCGGTTGCGGTGAAAAAGAGCCTGAGCTCAATACCCCGATCCAGCAGGCATCCTACGGTATTGGTCTGAACATGGGCGAAAGCCTGTTGCAGGATGGGCTCGATGATATCGATCCCAAGGCCCTGGCCCTCGGCATGCAGGATGCGCTGGCGCGCGAAACCCCGCGTCTGGATGACGAAGAGTTGATGAAAGCCTTCTCCGAGCTGCAAAAGCGTGCTGAAGACCGGGCGCGCAAGCTGGCCAGCGATACTCTGGAAGCGAATGAAAAATACCTGACCGAGAACGGCCAGCGCGATGGCGTGACTACCACTGCGTCGGGTTTGCAGTACGAAGTGCTTGAGTCCGGCGATGGCGAGGGTGCCAAGCCGACTGAGACGGATGTGGTTACCGTGCATTATGAAGGTCGACTGGTCGATGGCACTGTGTTCGACAGTTCCATTCGCCGTGGCGAGCCGACTCAGCTTCCGGTCAACGGTGTCATTCCGGGTTGGGTCGAGGCGCTTCAACTAATGGAAGTGGGCGACAAGTGGAAGGTGACCATTCCCAGTGAGCTGGCCTATGGTGACCGCAGCCCGAGCCCGGTGATTCCGCCGAACTCGGTACTGGTATTTGATATGGAGCTGATCAGTATCGACTCGCTCGAAAATTGAGCCGAGTCGGTAACGGATCGCGAGGCCGGGCCAGAGCGCCCGGACCTCACAGTGTTACCGTTATGCACATTTGCAGGTAACACACAAGACTTGATTTCCCTTCTTGATTCATGTTCTCCCCTTTCGCATAACTCCATGATTTTAATCATATTTTTTGTTGATTAAAAAATGTCCATTCTGTCCTGAGGGCCGTTTAAACAGGCGTTTGCGCGACTTGCTCAAGCCTTGTTCACAGACTTATCCACAGCATCTGTGGGTAACCATGATCAAGGGCTCAGAGGCCCTCGAATGGTTGTAGCAAATGGGGCAGGGTGCCGTCTTCAACCAGACTGTCGATGGCTTCAGCCACCTGGCGGGACCAGTTCGGATCCGGGTAGCTTACGACGCACTGCAGGGCAAAATGCTCAACTACCCAATCATTCAGGCGCAGGTTGTCCAGCCCTTGTTGGGCAATGGCATATTGGGCCGAGCGGCGAAACTCGATGGTTGCATCCAAGCGGCCATGCAGCAGCATGTTGAGTCGGGTCGGTAGGTTTCGGGCGTCATGTCGGATCACCTGCCCGGAATTGAACGCGTTGGTCAGTTCCGGGGCGTAGTAATAACCCAAGGTGGTGCCGACAATGGCGCCAGACAACGAGCCCAGGTCATGAATCGGGGCTTGATCGAGCCGGTTGATTATGATGTCGGCATCTTCATAGATTACCTGGCTCCACTGGTAGCGATCAGGCTGCTCAATCCAGTTTGGTATGGTGTTGCAGATGACGTTGATGTGGTGGCTGGCCAAGGCGTCGTCAATGCGGTTGTTGGGGACTGGAATGAAGCGCACAGATCGGCCCAGACGCTCGGCGACGGCGTGTCCCAGGGTTAGGGTGATGCTGGGGCCGAGCTGATGGTTTTCGACTACCACATAGGGCGCGGGGTCGTTGGGGGCATAGCCCCATTTCAATGGCGAGCCAAGGCCGGTGAGCGGCCAGATGACCAGGCTGGTACTGATGAGGGGTATCAGCGCTCTTCTCACATTGCGACCTTTTTCGCGAAGAAGTTCGCTCATACTAAATGAGTTGTTGGGTTTTTTGAACGGATGAGTCCGGTTTTTAAAGCGCGCTTGTGTGGACCAGGCTTAGTGGTCGTAATATAACGCTCGGAGTCGCGCGACTGGATAGCTTTTGTGCCAGCGCCAGGTCGCTCAGCTCAGGCTCGGCCTCCGGGCGACCAAGCCAATAACCCTGTACCCAGTCCACACCCATGCTGCTGAGGGTTTCCAGTTCTTCGCGCTGTTCTATACCTTCAGCAATGATATGGGCCTGAGAAGCGCGTGCTATGTTCAGCATGGAGCCAACAAACTCTTTCTTGAGTGGGTCGCGGTGAATGCCATCGATGAAGTGCCGGTCGATCTTGACGAACTCTGGGCGCAACTCCGACCACAGCCGTAGGCTCGAATAGCCGGCGCCCAGGTCGTCCAGGGCGATGGTGAATCCCATGTCGCGGTAATGATGCAGGGCGATGTGCAGCAGGTTGTAGTCTTCGACCGGGGCCTGTTCGGTCAGTTCGATGACCACGCGCTTGGGGTCAAGCCTGGCGGTCTTCAGCATTTGTAGGGTGCGGCCTGGGGAGTGGCTTTGCTCCAGCAGGCTTTCGGGAGAGACATTGAGGAACAGGCGTCCAGGCAGGCATAAGCTGCTGAAACGCTTGACGGCTTGTTGCCGGCAGAGCATCTCTAGTTCGGTCAGCAGACCGGTGCGGCGGGCGGCGGCGAACAGAATCAGTGGTGAGTGCAAAGGGCTGTTCGAGGGGCCGCGACTCAGCGCCTCGTAGCCGACAATCCGCTTTTCCAGAGTTGAAACTATAGGTTGAAACAGGGTGTTCACCGCCTGGTGGCGGAGGATGGTGCGTAACGCTTGGCGCTGTTCGGAAAGAGTCATAGCGGAGCCGGGCTGGTAAATCGGAAATCAGCCTGGTTGTCCTCTGCTGGTTACATCACGGACAACCGATCTGGTTCCGTGAGTGTGACCAGCAGCGATGACATTAAGATGACATGATAAGGCTCAGCTGGCTTTGGCTACCTGTTGCTCCAGCTCCAGCAGATCGATCAGGATTTTTCCAGTCTCGGCCAGGAAGGGGTCGTGCTCAGACTCCTGCTCCTCATGACCGGCAGCCAGTTCGCCTTCGAGTGGATCATCCTTTTCCAGTTCGGTGAGCAGAGTTTCACCTAGGGCCTGGCGGCGCTGATTCTCCAGAGCTAATAAGCGCTCCTCGAACTCCTTCTGCTGCTGGCGGCGCTTGGCTTCGTTAAGCGGCAACTGCTCGCGGGCCTGCACTTCACGGTTCAGTTCGATGCGAGCCATGGTGTAGGTGAAGTCCGGATCATTGGCTGCGCGTTGCAGATGACGCTCGGTCAGAGTGCCGAGCAGCGGCGCGAGCTGGCGGTCACTGCGGTATTTGGCCGGGGCGATGGTGTCCCAGGGCAGCGCGCGCGGCAGGCTGCTTTCACCAATGTCGGTGGTTTCAAGCAGAGACGGATAGCTGATGTCGGGAATCACGCCGCGGTGCTGGGTGCTTTGCCCCGATACGCGGTAGAACTTGGCTAGCGTCAGCTTCAGCTCACCATGATTGAGCGGCTGGATTGACTGTACAGTGCCCTTGCCAAAAGTCGGTTCGCCGATGATCAGCGCCCGACCGTAATCCTGCATGGCACCGGCAAAGATTTCCGAGGCCGAGGCGGACAGCCGGTTGACCATGACCGCCAACGGACCACCATAACTGATGCCGGTATCAGGATCGTCGAGAATCTGCACCTGGCCTTGGCTATCACGCACCAGAACGGTCGGGCCGCGATCGATGAACAGGCCAGTCAGTTCGGTGGCTTCCTGCAGCGAGCCGCCGCCATTGTTACGCAGGTCCAGGACGATGCCGTCGACTTTCTGGGTCTGCAACTCGCTCAGCAACTGGCGTACGTCGCGGGTGGTGCTACGGTAATCCGGGTCGCCGCGGCGGTAAGCCTTGAAGTCGATGTAGAAGCCGGGCACCTCAATGACGCCGATGCGATAATCGCGCCCTTGTTGGGTGAAATCCAGAACCCTGGACTTGGCCGCCTGGTCTTCAAGCTTGACAGCCTCGCGCACCAGAACCACTTCGCGGCTGGTTAAATCGGTGGGCGGGTTGCTGGCCGGAATGACCTCCAGGCGCACGCTCGAGCCTTTGGGACCGCGAATCAGTTTGACCACCTCATCCAGGCGCCAGCCAACCACGTCGACGATTTCGCCAGTGCCCTGGCCGACACCGATAATACGATCAGCCGGGGCCAGTTGTTGGCTTTTCTCGGCCGGTCCGGCCGGAACCAGGCGTACGATCTTGGTAAATTCGTTATCGCTTTGCAGGACAGCGCCAATACCTTCGAGCGACAGGCTCATGTTGATATCGAAGTTTTCCGCATTCTCCGGTGACAGGTATTGAGTGTGCGGATCGTAGACCTGGGCCAGAGCGTTAATGTAGTTCTGGAAGATGTCCTCACTGCGGGTCTGGTTCAGGCGCAGGGCCTGGCCTTTGTAGCGCTTGTCGAGCAACTCGGCGATGCCATCAAGGTCGCGGCCAGCCAGTTTCAGACGCAGTACTTCGTCCTTGAGTTGTTGGCGCCAGAGCTGCTTGAGCGCATTGTTGTCGGCTGGCCAGGCGGCTTCTTCACGGTCGACCAGAATGGTCTGGTCGCTGTTGAAGTCGAGCTTGTCAAGGCCTTCGGCCAGCAATGACTGAATGAAGTCGACCCGTTCCAGGGCGCGGGTCAACTGGCGCCGATGCATCTCGAAGCCGACACTCAGATCGCCGGCCAGGAGTAGGTCGTCAATGCGGTAACGGTAACCCTCGAAACCCTGGATATCGGCTGCGCTGAACAGGCTGCGTTGAGGGTCGAGATGACGCAGGTAAGTGTCGAAGATTTCACTGGACAGAGCATCATCCAGTCGAATCCGGTTGTAGTGATGCCGACGCAACAGTTCCACGGTATTGAGGCTGGCAATCATTTGCTCGCGCGTGGGCTGCAGGCTGTCGAGGTCCAGGGTGGTGCCCTGCGGGTCCGCTGCGTAACCGGTACCGCCGAAACTCAGTAGGGCGATAAGGCAGGTCGTGCGCAGGGTATTTAAGCCGTTCATCGAAGTATCACATCCGGACTGGGTGGGAGTATGCTCTTAGGCCTCATACGGGAGCATGGGTTCCCGTTACTGTAGACCCTTTAATTGCACTATGGAGGCAGCGTGAGAGGATTGCAAGCCGAGGGCGGGGCCCTGATTTGGCGTGAACAGCCCCATGTAGAGCTGGCCGAGGGCCAGGTGCGGGTGCGTGTTGCAGCGGCAGGATTAAATCGTGCCGACTTGTTACAGAAGGCGGGGATGTATCCGCCGCCGCCCGGTGTGACCCAGGTGCTGGGGCTGGAGTGTGCCGGAGAGGTGGTTGAAATCTGTGGTGCTGTGCGCTGGCAGGTCGGTGACAGGGTCTGTGCGCTGTTGGCGGGCGGTGGAATGGCCGAGGAAGTGGTGGTTGATGCCGGCCACCTGTTGCCAGTGCCCAAGGGTATGGGCTGGGCCGAGGCGGCGGCGATTCCCGAGGTGTTCAGTACCGCCTGGCTCAATGTGTTCGAATTGGCTGCGGCCAAGCCGGGTGAAAAAGTCCTGATTCATGCGGGTGCCAGCGGGGTGGGTACGGCGGCGATTCAGTTGTGCAAGGCGCTGGGCAATCCCTGTTGGGTCACGCTCGGTAGCCAGGGCAAGCTCGATGCCTGTCTGGCACTGGGAGCAACGGGTGGTCTGTTGCGCCAGGCCGGGATTGCTGGGCTGGCCAGCGAGGGGCCCTTCGATGTGGCTCTGGACCCGGTTGGGGCGACCTATGCGGCAGATCATCTGGACCTGTTGGGGGTGGATGCCCGCTGGGTGATTATCGGTCTGATGGGCGGACGTGAGGCGACACTGGATCTGGCCAAACTGCTGGTCAAGCGTATTCAGTTGATCGGTTCGACCTTGCGTACCCGCAATGCTGACTTCAAGGCTGGCCTGCTGGCGCGTATGGAGCAGCGCCTGTGGCCATTGTTCGCTAGCGGTGAGTTGAAACCGCTGGTGGCCAAGACCTTTGGCTTTGATCAGGCCGAGGAGGCCTTTGCTGAACTGGCGGCCGATCAGATTGTTGGCAAGGTTGTGCTGGTGCGCTGATTGTTGTCTTCGATAGCGAAGCCTTAAGGAACCTCTGAAAAACTACCTGCGTTGGCAATACTGCGTTAAAAATGGCCTCAAGATGCTCATTTACAGCGCGTAAACTGCGCTCTTTCGGCCATTTTTGCCTTGTCTTGCCGGCCTTGCCTACGTTTTAAGAGGTTCCTTAAATCAGGGCTTCGCTGTTGAAAAACTCCCGCAAAGCGCGAACCAGATAGCCGGGGTCACGACTGCCGGCCAGTTCGCGAATCGAGTGCATGGCGAACGTCGGCGCGCCGACATCGACCGTACGCACACCCAGACGGCTGGCAGTGATCGGGCCAATCGTGCTGCCACAACCCATGTCACTGCGCACCACGAAACTCTGTACCGGTACTCCGGCCTGGTGGCACAGGTGACGGAAGAAGGCGGCTGTTTCGCTGTTGGTGGCATAGCGCTGATTGCTGTTGACCTTGATCACTGGGCCGGCGTTGAGTTGCGGGCCGTGGTTGGCGTCGTGGCGGTCAGCGAAGTTGGGGTGTACCGCGTGGGCATTGTCGGCCGATACCAACAGTGAGCGCTGAATGGCGCGAATGCGGCTCTCGGCTTCCGGCAACAGGCGGGCCAGCACGTCTTCCAGGAAGGGACCGTCGGCGCCACAGGCCGAGCAGGAGCCGATCTCCTCGTGGTCGGTGCACACCAGCAGGCAGGCCTGACGCTTGTCGCTGTCGAGCAGGGCGCGCAGGCCGGCGTGGCAAGACAGCAGGTTGTCCAGGCGCGCGGCGGCGAAGAAGTCCTCTTCCAGGCCCAGGGTGCTGGCCGGCTGAGTGTCATAGAAGCTCAGTTCGTAGTCCAGAACCTGGTCAATTTCCAGGTTCGGGTGTTCTTGCTGCAACTGTGTAACCAGTAGAGCTCGCAGGTCGCGGCGTGGTTCCAGGCTGTGGGCCAGGACTGGCGGCAGGTGGGTCTGGGCATTGATGGCCAGGCCGTCATTGACGCCGCGGTTGAGGTGAATTGCCAGGCTCGGGATTACCGCGATGGGCCGCTTGAAGTCGATCAGACGGCTCTGCAACTGACCGCTGCAGTCGCGAAAGGTCACGCGGCCGGCCAGTGACAGGTCGCGGTCGAACCAGGGCGCGAGCAGGGCGCCGCCATAAACTTCGACGCCCAGTTGCCAGAGCCCCTGCATGTCGATTTCCGGCTGCGGCTTGACCTTCAGGCACGGGCTGTCGGTGTGTGCGCCCACCATTCTCAAGCCGCGCTCAAGAGCGCCTGGCTCGCCAGTGCGAAAGGCGACCAGTGACGAGTCGTTGCGCCGTACCAGGTAGCTGCCATTGACCTTGAGCTGCCAGTCATCACGCTCATCGAGCAGCTCAAAGCCGGCGTCCAGCAAGCGCTGGCTGAGGCTCTGAGTGGCATGGAACGGCGTCGGGGACGCCTGGATGAAGTCGGCCAGATCCTGGTTCAGGGTGCTGTGGGGCATGGCATGTTCCTTGTTCAGAAAGGGGCTGGGCTGTCGAAAACCAGGCGTTCTTTGCTCTGCGGGTGGCGAATGCCGAGCCGGGCCGCGTGCAGCGCCAGGCGTGGGCAGGCGGCCAGGGCCTGACTGTGGGCATAGAGCTGATCGCCCAGCAGCGGGTGCCCGATGGACAGCATGTGTACCCGCAGCTGGTGCGAGCGCCCGGTAATCGGGGTCAGCTCAACCCGGCAATAGTCGCTGTGTCGTTCCAGTACCTGCCAGAATGTCTGGGCCGGCTTGCCCAGTTCATGATCGACGATATGACGGGGCTTGTTCGGTGGATCATAACGCAGCGGCAGGTCGATGTGGCCGCTGTCGCTGTCCGGCTGCCCCCAGCACAGGGCAATGTAGGTTTTCTCGGTTTCCCTGTCGTGGAACTGGCGAGACAGTTCGCGATGGCTGTCCGGGTCGCGGGCGATCACCAGCAGACCGGAGGTTTCCCAATCGAGCCGATGGACGATCCGGGCTTCGGGATAGCCGTTGTCCTGCAGACGGGTGATCAGGCAGTCTTTGTTGTCTTCAGCACGGCCGGGAACCGATAGCAGCAGGCTGGGCTTGTCGACGATCAGAAAACACGGATCCTCGTGCAGGATCCCGATATTGGTCAGCGGCATGCAAACTCTGAAGGCGCCGCCGTAGCGGCGCCTGTCATCAGGGGCGGTCGGGCAGGGTGATGTTCAGTTCGAGAATCGAGCAGTGGTCCTGATTATCCAGGGCCACATGTACCTGCTCGCGGTCGATCGGCACGTACTTGCTGATCACGTCGATGATTTCCTGTTGGAGCTGCGGCAGGTAATCAGGTTGAGTACGCTGGCCACGCTCATGGGCGACGATGATCTGCAGGCGCTCCTTGGCGACGGAGGCCGGCGTGGTGCTTTTCTTACGGTCGCGGAAATAATCGAAAATGCTCATTAACGGCCACCAAACAGGCGCTGCAGCAGGCCCTTCTTCTGCGCTTCGAGGAAACGATGCGGAACGTCTTTGCCGAGCAAGCGGTCGACAGCGTCGCTGTAGGCCTGGCCGGCATCGCTCTTGTCATCCATGATTACCGGGATACCCTGGTTCGAGGCCTTGAGTACGGCCTGGGATTCGGGGATTACCCCCAGCAGCGGAATCGACAGAATTTCTTCGACATCGCTGACAGAGAGCATTTCGCCGTTTTCCACCCGCTCCGGGTTGTAACGGGTCAACAGCAGATTTTCCTTGACCTTGCCGCCCTGTTCGGCCAGCCGTGATTTGCTGGCCAGCAGTCCGAGCATGCGATCGGAGTCGCGTACCGAGGAGACTTCCGGGTTGGTCACGACAATTGCCTCGTCGGCGAAGTACATGGCCAGGTGGGCACCTTTCTCGATGCCGGCCGGGGAGTCACAGACGATGAAATCGAAGGTTTCTTTCAGTTCGTTGAGAACCTTTTCAACGCCTTCCTCGGTCAGGGCATCCTTGTCGCGGGTCTGGGACGCCGGCAGGATGTAGAGGTTGTCGGCGCGCTTGTCCTTGATCAGGGTCTGATTAAGGTTGGAGTCGCCGTTGATCAGGTTGACGAAGTCATACACCACGCGACGTTCACAGCCCATGATCAGGTCCAGATTGCGCAGGCCAACGTCGAAGTCGACGATCACTGTTTTATAGCCGCGCAGGGCGAGTCCGGTACCGATGGCGGCGCTGGTCGTAGTCTTGCCAACACCGCCTTTGCCTGAGGTAACGACTAGAATCTTTGCCAAGATGACCTTCCTGTCGATATATGTGAGGTTGCTCTGGTACCGGCGTTACAGCGCTCTGCGCCGGTCGGTTCGAATTGGTTTGGGTGGCCCGGGTACTGGCTTCAGGCCAGATATGGCGGGCACTCCCGGATGGCGCACAGTATCTGTCAAAGACTCGTCATCTTCAAGTTGTCGCCGTCGAGGAATGTCTGAGTGGCCTGTTTCCAGAGGCTGTCCTTACGCAGATCCTCGGCTACCTTGTAGTGCCCGGCGATTGAGATCAGTTCAGCCTCAAGGCTCTGACACAGGATGCGGGCTTCGGTGTTGCCGCGCACGCCAGCCAGGGCCCGGCCACGCAGTGGGCCATAGACGTGGATATGACCATCGGCTAGCAGTTCTGCTCCGGCGCTGACTGGAGCCAGAACCACCAGATCGCCGCCACGGGCATAAACCTGCTGCCCGGAGCGGACCGGTTGAGTGATGATCCGGCCCTGGCTGGGCGGCGCCTCACTGGGGGCTGGGGCTGGAGACGGTTCGGCCGGCTTGGTCGGCTCACCGGCAAGTTCCTGGGGTTTGTCGCGGTTGCGTCCCGGCGGCATCAGTACTAGCCCTGCGTCCTGGGCCAGTGGTCGGCAGCTTTCGTTGCCGCGCAAACCAACTGGCAGCAGCCCATGCTCACGGCAGATGCGCAGCAGGCTGGCCAGACTGCTTGGGTCTGGCTGGCCGTCTAGTTTGTCGAGACCGATGACCACAGGGGTGTCCTGAAAGAAGTTGGGAGCCTGCTCGACTTTTTCGGCCAGTTGCCGGGCAAAGCGTTCCGGCTCCTGGCGCACCAGCTCAAGTACGGTCATGGTCAGCATGCCGCCCTTGAGATGGAAGACGGGGTCGTTATCTAGCAGGTCAAGGGTGGTTTCAACGCTCATGTTGGTTCCAGGCTCAAGTGATGCGGACACTTATATAGGCTGGCTATGCTAATCGCAAGGGAACCTCTGAAAAACTACCTGCGTTGGCAATACTGCGTTAAAAACAGCCTCAAAATGCTCATTTACACCGCGTAAACTGCGCTTTTTCGGCTGTTTTTCCTTGTCTTGCCTGCCTCGCCTACGTTCTTCAGAGGTTCCCAAGAGTTGTTCGGTGCCTCTCACAGGGTAGAATGCGCCTTTTGCCGAATGGTTTGCCGAGAATGAGTCGTCCTGGTTTCAGTGCCCGCCTGGTACACCCCCGCTATTGGCCGCTGTGGTCGGGCTTGGGCGTGCTCTGGCTGATTACCCGTTTGCCATATCCGTTGTTGCTGCGGCTTGGCCGGGTGCTGGGTTGGGCAATGTACCACCTGATGCGGGAACGACGCAGCATTGCCCGGATCAACCTGCAGCTGTGCCTGCCTGGCTGGTCCGAGGCGCAGCGTGAGGCTCTGGTGCGTGAAAATTTTGCCAATTATGGCATCGCTCTGTTCGAAATGGCCATGGCCTGGTGGTGGCCACCCAAGCGCTTGGCCCGGTTGGCCCACATCGAAGGGCTGGAGCATCTGCAGCGGGCTGCCGCCGAGGGGCGGGGTGTGGTGCTCATGTCGCTGCATTTCACTACTCTGGAAATTGGTGCAGCGCTGCTGGGGCAGGCGGTGACCATTGATGGTATGTACCGTGAGCATGACAACGCCGCGTTCGATTTTGTGCAGCGGCGTGGCCGAGAGCGTCACAATGCCGATGCCAAGGCGGTTGAGCGCGAGGATGTGCGCTCGATGCTCAAGTCGCTGCGCGCCGGACGGGCAATCTGGTATGCCCCGGACCAGGATTATGGGCGCAAGGCCAGCATCTTTGTGCCGCTGTTTGGTGTGCCAGCGGCCACGGTGACTGCGACCAGCACCTTTGCTCGATTGGGTAAGGCACTGGTGGTGCCCTTTACCCAGGTCCGGCTGGATGATGGGAGTGGTTATCGACTGGTGGTGCACCCGCCGTTGGAGGGTTTTCCAACGGGTGATGATCATGTTGATGCTCTGCGTATCAACCAATGGGTGGAGCAGGCGATACGCGAGCATCCTGAGCAGTACATGTGGGTGCACCGACGCTTCAAGACCCGGCCAGAGGGTGAGGCTCGGCCTTACCCGAAACGTCAACGCCGCAAGCGCAGAAACTGAGGATGGGCATGCACGGAAGTCTGAGCGAACAGGCCTGTACCGGACTGATTCTGTCCGGCGGCGGTGCTCGGGCGGCCTATCAGGCCGGGGTGCTCTCGGTGGTTGCCGGGCTGCTGCCCGATCATTCAAGGAATCCGTTCCCGGTGATCTGTGGCACGTCTGCCGGGGCGATTAATGCCTTGGCGCTGGCTACTCATGCCGATGATTTCAGTGCCGGGGTCGAGCGGATGCTGGAGGTGTGGTCTGAGTTCCGCTGCCATCAGGTCTATCGCACCGACTGGCTGTGCCTGCTGGTTCAGGCCTGGCGCTGGAGTCGGGCCAATTTGCTGGGCTGGGGTGGGCGCCAGCCGACTTCACTGCTGGACAACAGTCCATTGCGCGAGCTTCTGGCCAGCCGGCTGTCCTTTCACAAGATTGAACAGGCGCTGCAGAGTGGGTACTTGCGGGCCGTATCGGTCAGTGCCTTTGGATATCAGTCGTCGGAGTCGGTATGTTTTTATCAGGGCCATGAGCGCATTGTGCCCTGGAGCCGTCATCGTCGGGTTGGGGTGCAGACCCAGTTGGGCCTGGAGCATTTGATGGCTTCGGCAGCCATCCCTCTGGTGTTTCCGCCGGTGCTGATCAATCGCGAATGGTATGGCGACGGTGCGGTGCGTCAGCGGACGCCTGTCAGTCCGGCGCTGCACCTGGGAGCCAACCGGGTACTGATCATCGGGGTGTCGGACAACCTGAGTCAGCGCGAGGCGGCTGGTGGTCGGCGTGGTCCGCGCTTGCGTACAGCGCTGCCGCCGACGCTGGCACAGATTGGTGGACACCTGCTCAACAGCACCTTCGTTGACCACTTGGAGGCCGATGTCGAGTTGCTCGAACGGCTCAATCGGTTGTCAGGCTATCTGCCGCTGGCGGCCCGCCAGCATGGCAAGGGTGTGCGCCCGGTGGAAGTGCAGATCATCTCGCCCAGCGAGCCGCTGGATGTGATTGCCAGCCGCCATCGTAAGGCGCTGCCGGCAGGGCTGCGGGCCTTCATGCGCGGCAGTGGTGCAACCCGGGCTTCGGGTGGCAGTGCCTTGAGTTACCTGTTGTTCGAGGCTGAGTATTGCCAGGAGCTGATTGAGCTGGGGCGCAAGGATGCCTTAGCCCAGCGTGAAGCCTTGCAGAGGTTTCTCGGACTATATTGCCCTTTGTAGGGCTGGTGGGAACGGGGCTCCCACCAGCCCAGAGAGCTACCCGGCAAGCAGAATGCGAATGGCGTCCAGCCGCACCTTGGCCTGGCGCAGGGTTTGCTCGCCAACCTGTTTCTGTTGCTCCAGAGCCTGGATTTCCGCCGGTTTGACCAGTGGGTTGACCGCTGCCAGAGCCTTCAGACGCTCGATTTCCTCATCCATCTGCTGGCTGTATTGGTTCGCCGCGCTGTCGACCAACTCATAGTGCTGCAGATCGGCCAATGCCTCGGCGCGGTCAAGCAGGCGCTCGACCACCTCTCGCTGGCTTTTGGCAACCTTGCTGGCCAGGTGCTTGGGCAGTTGTTCAAGTTGCGCATCGAGGGTGTCGAAGCTGACCTTGGCGGCCAGATCGTGACCGTTGCTATCGAGCAGGCAACGGACCGGTGTGGGCGGCAGGAAACGGTGTAGTTGCAGATGCCTTGGGGCAATGGCCTCGCTGACGAACAGGCATTCGAGCAGCAGGGTTCCAGGTTTGAGCGCTTTGTTCTTGAGCAGGGCAACCGCGCTGTTGCCCATGCTGCCCGATAGCACCAGATCCATGCCTCCCTGGAGCATCGGATGCTCCCAGGTGATGAACTGCATGTCCTCGCGGGTCAGGGCAGTTTCGCGATCATAAGTGATGGTCACGCCTTCATCGTCACCCAGCGGGAATCCGGCGTCGAGCATGCGCTCGCCAGGGCGCAGGACCAGCGCATTGTCGGAATGGTCTTCGCTGTCGATACCGAACACATCGAACAGTCGTTCCATATAAATAGCCAATTGCGGGTCGTGGTCCTGCCGTTCGATCTGGGCAATCATGCGCTCGGCATCGCCATGGCCGCGTGAGTGGATTTCCAGCAGGCGGTCGCGACCGTCGTGCAGTTCCTGCTCCAAGGCCTGGCGGGCATCGCCAGCTTCCTGGATCAGGGCTTCCCAGTCACTGTCGTCCGGGTGATCCAGATGTGCGAGCAATCGGGTGCCGAACTGGTGTTGCAGGGTATTGCCAGTTGGGCAGGTGGCGAGGAAGGCATTCAGGGCCCGGTGATACCAGTCGAACAGGCGTTCCTGGGCCGTGCCTTCCAGGTAGGGGATATGCAGTTGAATTGTTTGGCGCTGGCCAATTCGGTCCAGGCGACCAATGCGCTGCTCCAGCAGGTCAGGGTGATTGGGCAGATCGAACATCACCAGGTGATGGGCGAACTGGAAGTTGCGGCCCTCACTGCCAATCTCTGAGCAGATCATCACCTGGGCACCAAACTCTTCGTCGGCAAAGAAGGCAGCCGCCCGGTCCCGCTCGACAATGCTCATGCCTTCGTGGAACACAGTGGCCGGGGTGCCGCTGCGCAGACGCAGGGCATCATCCAGATCCAGTGCCGTTTCAGCATGGGCGCAGATCACCAGTACTTTGCTGCGCTTGAGCATTTTTAAGGTGTCTATCAGCCACTCAACCCGGGGGTCGTCCTGCCACCAGGCAGCTTCCTCGGCGCTGGTTTGTCCTTGCAGGGCTGTTTCCGGATACAGCGCGGCACGGCCCTCAATATCGGTGTAGATGCCTGGGCACGGGAGCGGGTAGGGGTGCAGTTGCCGCTCAGGGAAACCGGCGATTGCCGCGCGGGTGTTGCGATACAGCACTCGACCGGTGCCATGACGGTCGAGCAACTGACGAATCAGGCTGTCGCGGGCGGCTTCGCCGGCCTCGCCTGGCTGTTCCAGGTTGGCCAGCAAGGCGCTGGCGCTGTCACCCAGCCAGTTGATCATGGTTTGTTGGTCGCTGGCGCTCAATGACTGGCCGTCGAGCAGGCGCTGGACTGCTTCGGCAACTGGGCGGTAGCCGGCACTTTCGGCGCGAAAGGCTTCCAGGTCATGGAACCGGTCCGGATCAAGCAGGCGCAGGCGGGCGAAGTGGCTGGCCTGGCCCAGTTGTTCTGGGGTTGCGGTCAGCAGCAGGACGCCGGGAATCAATCGGGCCAGGGTTTCCACCAGTTGGTATTCGGGGCTGGCCTGTTCTTCGTGCCAGACCAAGTGGTGGGCTTCATCGACCACCAGCAGGTCCCAGTCGCTGGCCAGCAGCCAGTCATGTATCTGGGGCCGTAGTTGCAACAGCTCCAGAGAGACCAGGGCCAGTTGCTCTTCTTCAAAGGGGTTGTCCTCGGCGCCCTGGCAGCGATCATCATTGAACAGGGCAAAGCGCAGGTTGAAGCGCCGACGCATTTCCACCAGCCATTGGTGCTGGAGGTTTTCCGGTACCAGAATCAGGATCCGCCGGGCGCGCCCGGTCTGCAGTTGACGGTGCAGTACCAGGCCGGCTTCGATGGTTTTGCCCAGGCCAACTTCATCGGCCAGCAGCACTCGCGGGGCAATCCGGTCTGCCACGTCGCGGGCAATATGAAGCTGGTGTGCGATCGGCTGGGTGCGAACCCCGGACAGGCCAAGCAGTGGTGAGCGTTGGGTCCGGCAGTAGTGACGCAGGCTTTCGTAGCGCAGACTGAACCAGGCCAGCGGATCGATCTGACTGGCGAACAGGCGATCGCTGGCCAGGCGGAACTGGATGAAGTTATCCAGCATGGTTTCGGCGAATTCGGTCTGGCTGCCATTGTCGCGCAGGCCGCTGTATACCAGCAGGCCGCTGTCTTCGCGGACATCGCTGACGGTCAGGGTCCAGCCCTCGTGGTGGCTGATCTGATCCCCTGGTGAAAAGCGCACGCGGGTCAGAGGTGCGTTGCGCAGTGCATAGTGACGGGTTTCGCCGCTGGCAGGAAACAGCAGTACTACCAAGCGTTCATCCTGTGACAAGACCGTGCCCAGCCCCAGTTCCGATTCACTGTCACTGACCCAGCGTTGCCCAGGAGTGAATACTGTCATGTGCTGCTCCTACCCGTCTGCAAAAAAGGGCGCTATGGTAACCGATAGGCCGAGCCTCACAAACCGCTGTCTGGCCTTGTTTTTAATAAGGTTGCCAAGGGCAGTGTGTTGTCCGGTTTTGTCGGTTGCGTCACAGGTTTGGGGATAAAACTTGCGTGGTTGCTGTCGATAGATAGAAGAGTAGTTCAGTGCTGATGGTCGGCGGCACTTTATGTCGTTCTCGGAAATCCGTTTCGACCGTACGAGGTGAGCCATGCTGATTCCCGGGCTCCCGAACGTGGGAGCGCAACAAGACGTGATCAAGCCCAAGCGCCAGGTCCAGCCGACGGCGGAAACCGGGCCGACTCGCGAGGCCGTGGACGACAAATATCTGGAAAGGCGTCAACGCGATATTGGCCACTTGCCCGAGCGGCGCCGCAGCCGCCGGCGCAGGCTGGGAGAGGCTGATGCCGAGTCAGGCGCTGCGACGGTTGAGCCGGTTGAGTTGCCCAGCAAAGGCTTGTTGATTGACATCGAAGTCTGAGCCGGTGGTAGTCTGTAAGGGACAATTGCAGGTGACCTATCATGGATAAACCCCAGCAACCCGCCATCATTGATTTTGATGAAGCACGCCGCGAACGTATTCACGACATTCACGAGGCCAGGCTGCAGCAGGTGCGCTCGGCCTTTGAGCAAGCCTTCCCGCTCAAGAGCAAGCCCGCCAAGCCGGCTCGCGGCAAGAAGAAATCCCGCAAACGTTAGAAAAGTTCGCAAAATTGATCCGGGTCAATAACCCGGATTTTTTTTGTGGATATTCTGCAATCGTTGATGGACGCAAGGTGGGGAGAAGCCCATGTATATCGATGATGCAGTGATTGCCGGTGTGTTGACGGTTGGTTTGATGATCGCGTTCTTGGGAGGGGTCGGTTATTTCATCTGGTCCGATAGTCGCAAGGCCAAGAACAAGCGTTCCTGAGTTTTTCGGTCTGGTCTGAGACCAGGCCTCAATGGTTTTCAAGTGCATGGCTCGCAAGGCCTTTGGCGGTCACCTTCTGGGTTGACCGCCTTTTTTTTGTTGCTGGTGGTAGTGGGTGGGTGTGACTGTGATACTGTATATAAATACAGTTATTGAGGTTTGCCATGACTTCTCAATACCAATCGGGGCGCGGTGCCCAGGCTAACCCGGTCAATCGTTTTGCCCCGCTGCACAGCGAATCTTGTGATGACGGCTGGTTCCAGGAGTTGCCTGAACGCTGCGTGACTGAGGTGCGCGAAGAACAGTCGCGGCACATCATCAGCCGTAACAACTCGCCGGACTTGCCATTTGATCGCTCGCTCAATCCATATCGAGGTTGTGAGCACGGTTGTATCTACTGTTACGCCCGACCAAGTCATGCCTATTGGGATCTGTCGCCGGGGCTTGATTTCGAGACCCGGTTGATTGCCCGCACCAATGCCGTTGACTTGCTGGAACAGGAGCTGTCACGGCCTGGCTACAGTTGTGCGCCAATCAATCTGGGAGCCAATACTGATCCTTATCAGCCAATCGAACGCAACTACCGCCTGACTCGAAGGTGTCTTGAGGTGTTGTTGCGCTATCGCCATCCGCTGACCCTGGTTACAAAAGGGGCTTTGGTATTGCGTGATCTGGATCTGCTCGTGGCTCTGGCTGAGCGGCGTCTGGTCCGGGTGATGATCAGTCTGACTACCTTGGACGATGACCTGAAGCGCCGACTAGAGCCGCGCGCGGCTTCTCCAGCGGCGCGTCTGCGGGTAATTCGCGCGCTGCGTGAGCGGGGGGTCCCGGTTGGGGTGCTGTGCTCGCCGATGATTCCGCAGATCAATGATCATGAGTTGGAGCATCTGCTGGACGCGGCGGTGACGGCTGGTGCCGACAGTGCCGGCTATATGCTGTTGCGTTTGCCGCGTGAGGTGGCAAGCCTGTTTCAGGACTGGCTAGAACAGCATTATCCGGGCAAGACCGAGCATGTACTGAGTCTGTTGCGCCAGTCGCGTGGTGGCCAACTTTATGATGCCAGCTTTGGTAAGCGCTTTCGCGGTGAGGGGCCGTTTGCCGAGTTGCTGGCCCAGCGCTTTCAGTTGGCCTGTCGGCGTCTGGGGCTGCAACGGGCGCAGGGTAGCAGCGAGCTGGATTGTTCGCAGTTTGCCCCGCCAGGTCAACAAATGGGGTTGTTTTGAATGTCAGTGACGGTAGCTAGGGTCTGAGCGCAGTAGAATAGTGGCATGACTACTTTATCCAAGCGTCCTCGCTGTCAGCGCTGCCAGCGCCCTCTTGATCACTGCCTGTGTCCCTGGATACCCGACCTGGAGTCTCGCACGCGAGTGCTGATTATCCAGCACCCGAGCGAACGCCAGCATGCGCTCAATACTGCACGCCTGCTGGCTCTGGGGCTGCGTCAGTGCCAATTGCTGGTGGTGGAGCGGTTGGATGAGCAGCCCGAGTGGCAGGCCTGGCTACGTGACTCGAACTGGCGTACCGAACTGCTGTTCCCAGGGCCGGATGTGCCGCTGCTGAGTGCCGCGGTGGAAGATTCGCGCCCGCGACAATTGGTGTTGCTCGATGGCACTTGGCGCAAGGCCCGCAAGCTGCTGTATCTCAATCCGCTGCTGCAGGAGTTGCCAAGGGTGGCGCTGCCAGTTGCCGGCAAGAGCCGGTACCGGTTGCGCAAGGCGCCTTCGGCCGAATCCCTGGCAACCATTGAGGCTGGTGTTCTGGCCTTGAGCCTGATCGAACCGCAAACGGACTTCTCTCCCCTGCTAAAGCCCTTCGAGCGAATGATCGAGGGGCAGATTCAGGCCATGGGCCTGGATACCTATCATGCGCATCACCCCCATCAGTGACTGATGGGGGTGGCCCATTCGCCGCAGTGATGTTGCCCATCTTTGCTCATCAGCCGGGTTTTCAGTCGCTAGACTGAGGCCATACAAAAACAAGAACTCAATCGCCGAATTATGGCGAACTGCTGCGATTAGAGAGGCATTTATGCAATTGACTGGGCAACGAGTGGTGATCACTGGAGCGGGTAGTGGGTTGGGCCGGGAGCTGGCTCTGCGCTATGCTCGCGAAGGCGCCAGGCTGCTATTGGCCGATATTCAGGATGAGGGCTTGAAGCAAACCCGGGCGCTGGTCGAAGCATCTGGTGGGTGGGCGTTGACTCAGCGCTGCGATGTACGCGATTTCAGTCAGTTGGCGGCGTTGGCCCAGACCTGTCAGGAGCGCCTGGGTGGTGTCGAGGTACTGATCAACAATGCCGGAGTAGCTTCCGGAGGATTTTTCTGGGATCTGTCGCTTGAGGATTGGGATTGGCAGATCAGCATCAACCTGATGGGCGTGGTCAAGGGCTGCAAGGCGTTCATGCCAATGCTGACCGAGCAGCGCCAGGGTCAGATCATCAATATTGCTTCGATGGCGGCACTGATGCAGTCACCAGGGATGAGCAATTACAACGTAGCCAAAGCTGGTGTTGTGGCCTTGTCGGAAAGCCTGCTGGCCGAGCTGCGTCCGCTGGGTATCAAGGTCAGTGTGGTGTGTCCGTCGTTCTTTCAGACCAATCTGCTGGACTCCTTCCGCGGCCCGGACCAACAGAGCAAGCAGCAAGTGGCTAAACTTTTGGAAAGCTCGCCCATTACTGCGGCCGAGGTGGCCGACATCATTTATCGGGAAAGTCAGGCGGATCAGTTCATGATCCTGCCGCACGAGGCTGGCAAACAGGCCTGGGCGCTCAAACAGGCCGACCCGCAGGTCATTTACGACGATATGGCACGCCTTGCGTCGAAAAAAATGGGTTTGCCGCTGGCCGAATAACCGCGCCGCCCCAGTGGCAGCGCGCTGTGGTTGTGGCACAATGCGTCTTTGACCTGAAAGGGCAGGGCTGAGGCGTATCATGTTGTTCAACTGCGGGCGCGGAGTCACGGATGGCTGCTGATACGCGGCGGGTTGCTTTTCTTCTCTGGCCGGGAACACACCCGGCCACTCTGGTGCCTGCGCTTTCGGTATTGCGCTCGGCCAATCGCATGGCTGAGAGCCTCTGTTACAAAGTCGACTGCTTCAGCCTGGACGGCCAGCCGCTGGTCAGCCCGGAAGGGTTGCAGATGCCTGCCCGGCAATGGCAAGCCCCGTATCCCGAATTGCGCCGGCTGTGGCTGGTTGCCGATCAGTTGCCCGAGACCCTACCGGCAACCCTGGTGCAACAGTTGCGGACGCTGGCGCGTGATGGCTTGCCGCTGGGGGCGATTGAAGGCGGTGTTTTCCCTCTGGCGATGTCCGGGTTGCTCGATGGGCACCGCTGTGCGGTGCATTGGCGGATGATCGATGAGTTCCGCGAGCGTTTTCCGGCGGTGACTGCTTCCAGCCAATTGTTCGAGCAGGACCGGGCCCGGCTCAGTAGCAGCGGTGGTCAGGCCACGCTGGATCTGTTCTTGAGTCTGGTGGCCGAAGATCATGGGCAGGATCTGGCAGCCCTGGTAGCTGAGGATCTGGTGCTTGAGCGGATTCGCGATGGCAGTGAGCGTCAGCGGGTGCCGCTGCGCAACCGTTTGGGCAGTACTCATCCGAAGCTGACCCAGGCGGTAATCCTGATGGAGTCGAACATCGAGGAGCCTCTGACCACTGATGAAATTGCCCGCCATGTGTGCGTGTCACGGCGCCAGTTGGAACGGATTTTCAAGCAATACCTCAATAGCGTACCGTCGCAGTATTACTTGGAACTGCGTCTGAATCGCGCGCGGCAAATGCTGCTGCAAACCAGCAAGTCGATCATTCAGATCGGCTTGTCCTGCGGATTTTCATCTGGTCCGCACTTTTCCAGTGCTTACCGGAACTGCTTTGGCATCACTCCGCGAGAGGATCGCAACCAACGTCGTGCCCAGCAGGCGATGGATGCCGGTGCCAAGGATACGCAAGAACAATGAGCCGGGGGCTGCCGGGCTTCAGTCGTGATTATTCCGCCAAGGGGCGGGCAGAGGAGAGGAGAGCAATGTCGGATTCAATGCAGGTCGACCGGTCGGATTTTGATCGGGTCATGGTTCCCAATTACGCGCCAGTGGACATGGTACCTGTTCGTGGCCTGGGCTCGCGCCTGTGGGATCAGCAGGGTCGTGACTATATCGATCTGGCCGGCGGCATTGCGGTCAATGCCCTGGGGCACGCCCATCCTGGTCTGGTCGAGGCACTGACCGAGCAGGCCGGCAAGCTCTGGCATGTCTCCAATGTGTTGACCAATGAGCCGGCCCTGCGGCTGGCGGCCAAACTGATTGAAGCGACTTTCGCCGAGAAAGTGTTCTTTGCCAACTCTGGCGCCGAGGCCAATGAGGCGGCGTTCAAGCTGGCCAGGCGCTGGGCGCATGAAACCGCCGGGCCGGACAAGCATGAGATCATCGCCTGCACCAACAGCTTCCATGGTCGGACCCTGTTTACCGTCAGTGTTGGCGGTCAGCCAAAATACTCGCAGGGCTTTGGTCCGGCAATCGAAGGTATCAGTCATGTACCGTATAACGACCTGACGGCACTTGAGCGGCTTATGTCAGCGCGTACCTGTGCGGTGGTTATTGAGCCGATTCAGGGTGAAGGTGGGGTGATTCCGGCGACGGATGCATACCTGCAAGGCGTGCGGGCGCTGTGTGACAAGCACAATGCCCTGTTGATCTTCGACGAAGTGCAAAGCGGAATGGGTCGTACCGGCAAGCTGTTTGCCTATATGCACAGTGGCGTGGTGCCGGACATACTGACCAGCGCCAAGAGTCTGGGCGGCGGTTTCCCGATTGCCGCAATGCTGACCAGTGACCGAATTGCCCAGCATTTCGGGGTGGGTACCCATGGCAGCACCTATGGTGGCAACCCGCTGGGCTGTGCAGTGGCCGAACGGGTGCTGGATATAGTCAATACCCCGGAGCTGTTGCAGGGTGTCGACGCGCGTCATCAGTTGCTGGCCGAAGGCTTGATGGCGCTGTCCGCCGAGTTTCCGGTATTCGAACAGATTCGTGGGCGTGGGTTGCTGATTGGCGCGGTATTGACCGAGGCCTGGCGTGGCCGGGCCCGGGAGATTCAGGAGGCTGCTCAGCGCCATGGCTTGTTGGTACTGCAGGCTGGGCCTGATGTGATGCGCCTGGCTCCGAGTCTGGTAATCCCTGAAGCGGATATCCGCGAAGCGTTGCAGCGCTTGCGCGCAGCACTGGCCAGTCTGGCTGGTTGATACCCGGAGGCTTTCATGCTGGTCCAACGCCTGTGCTGCACCGCCGACCTGAGCGCCATTGAAGCGCTGGCCGCCGCCAGTCCCGTGGGGGTGACCTCATTGCCGGCGGACCGTCAGCGGCTGGCCGAGATCATTGAAAGCTCTGAAGCGTCAATGGCTGAAGAGGTCGCCTTCAGCGGTGAGGAGCGCTACTTCTTCGTGCTGGAGGATGCTGACAGTGGGCGTCTGGTCGGCTGTAGCAGTATCATCGCGGCGGCGGGTTTCAGTGAGCCGTTCTATACCTTCCGCAACGAAATGTTCGTGCATGCCTCGCGTGAACTGGGGTTGCACAACCGTATTCACGTATTGTCGCTGTGTCATGATCTGACCGGTTACAGCCTGTTGGCCGGGTTTCATCTGCAGCCTGAATACCAGCAGCACTGTTCGGCCATGGCGCTCAACGCCCGTGGCCGGTTGCTGTTTATGGCCAGTCATCCGCAACGTTTTGCCGAGTCGATTGCGGTCGAGATCGTCGGTATCAGCGATGAGCAGGGGAATGCGCCGTTCTGGGATGCGGTCGGGAGACATTTCTTCGCGGTCAGCTATAGCGAGGCCGAGCAAATTGGCAGTAGTCGTGGGCGCAGTTTCCTGGCCGAGCTGATGCCGGGTTATCCGATCTATGTGCCGATGCTGTCGGATGAAGCGCAGGAGGTGATCGGTCAGGTTCATCCGTCGGCACAGGGGGTGTTCGATATCCTGCTGCGCGAGGGGTTCGAAACCGACAATTATGTCGATATCTTCGATGGTGGGCCGGTAGTGCATGCCAAAACCGCCGACCTGCTCAGTGTGCGGCACAGCTATCAGGCTGCGGTTCAGGTTGGCAAAAGCGCGGGCGGTTCGCAGCGCTGGCTGGTGGCCAATGGTCAGGTTGGCGGTTTCCGGGCCACGATGCTGGAGCTGGACTGGCAGCCTGGGCAGCCGCTAACCCTGGATAATCGTCAGGCCGAGTTGTTGCAGGTGGCCGCCGGTGACGCGGTTCGGTTGGTCAAGGAGGTCTGAATATGCTGGTACGAGCTGCGGGTAGCCGGGATTTGCAGGCGCTGCTGGAAATGGCCAGCGCCGCTGGCTCCGGTTTGACCACCTTGCCGGCCAGTGAGGAGCGCCTTGCCAGACGCTTGCAGGTTGTTGAGCAGAGTTTCCGTGGGGGCATGCCGATGGCCGATGCGGACTACCTGTTCGTGCTCGAAAGCGAGGCAGGAAAGGTGATAGGCACGAGCGGGATGGTCGCCGCCGCAGGTCTGCGCGAACCCTGGTACAGCTATCGCATGGGGTTGACGGTCACGGCTAGCCGGGAACTGAATGTCTATCGGCAGCAGCCGACGCTGTTTTTGGTCAATGATCTGACCGGAGCCACGGCGTTGTGCTCGCTGTACCTGCCGCCGGAACACCGGCAGGGGCTCAAGGGGCGATTGTTGTCCAAGGCCCGGTTCCTGTTCATGGCCGAGTATGCCCAGGATTTTGCTGCCCGGGTCATCGCCGAGATGCGTGGACGTTCCGATGTGCAGGGGCGCTCACCGTTCTGGGATAGTCTGGGCCGGCATTTTTTCAAGATGGAGTTTGCCCGGGCCGATTACCTGACCGGGATCGGCAGCAAGGCCTTCATTGCTGAGATGATGCCAAAATTTCCACTGTATGCCTGCTTTCTCAGCGATGAGGCGCGTGCTGCCATCGGTCAGGTGCACCCTGATTCCGAGCCAGGGCTGTCGATGCTGCGCGAGGAGGGCATGAGCTATCAAGGCTATATCGATATCTTCGATGGTGGTGCGACCCTGGAGGCACCGCTGGCCCAAGTGCGTGCAGTCAGTGATAGTCAGATATTGCTGCTGGCGGTTGGTACGCCGGGAGATGAAGCCAGTTCCTATCTGATCCATAATCGCGGCCGCCACAATTGCCGGATAGTCGCGGCTTCGGCCCGTGTGGCAGCGGGCACTTTGGTGGTGGCGCCGGATACCGCTGAGCGGCTGGGGTTGCGTGCCGGAACTCCGGTGCGGGCTGTGTCGCTGGTCGGCCGGCAGGGGGATAGCATGCTTGACCCCTACCAACTGCCGGGCTGACGGCTGATTGCCGGGTCTTCTATACTGAATTATCCAATCATATGAGGGAGGTTCAGTTCATGCGAGGTCTACTGGTGTTGCTGATGCTGCTACCGGTATGGGCGCTCGCCGGGCAGTGTCCAGCTTTGTTGCAGCATGAGTTGCCGGCGTTGCGCTCGCAGGATCGCATCGACTTGTGCGGTTTTGCTGGCAAGCCGCTGATCATCGTCAATACCGCCAGCTTTTGCGGTTATACCCCGCAGTTCGAAGGGCTGGAGAATGTTTATCAACGCTATCGCGAACAAGGCCTGGAGGTTCTGGGCGTGCCTTCCAATGATTTTCGTCAGGAAGCCAGGGATCAGGCAGCCATTGCCGAAGTGTGTTATGTCAATTATGGTGTCACCTTTCGCATGAGCGAACCGCAGGTGATCACCGGCAAGCAGGCGCATCCGCTGTATCGTGCTCTGGCTGAGCAGGCGGGCGAGCGGCCACGCTGGAATTTCCACAAATACATTGTCGGGCGTGACGGTCAGGTCAAGGCCAGTTTTCCCAGCGCTGTCAGTCCGGATGATCCACGCTTTATCGAGGCGCTGGAAAAAGCCCTGTGATCTATCAACATCATAGGGATTATCAAACCGGCGGCTGATGCGCGCTGTCACCTTATACCTATATAATGCAACCCTTTGCCATGCGTGCGGCCGGCTTGTGCCCGGGCCTGCGCATGGGCCGACAATCTTGTGGTAAGGGACCTATGAAAAGCGCTGAGATCCGTGAAGCCTTCCTCCGCTTCTTTGAAGAGAAGGGGCATACCCGTGTCGCCTCCAGTTCGTTGATTCCCGCGGACGACCCCACCCTGCTGTTCACCAATGCCGGGATGAATCAGTTCAAGGACTGTTTTCTCGGGCTTGAGAAGCGTGGCTATACCCGCGCCACTACCAGTCAGAAGTGTGTGCGTGCCGGCGGCAAGCACAACGATCTGGAGAATGTCGGCTACACCGCGCGTCACCATACCTTCTTCGAGATGCTCGGCAATTTCAGCTTTGGCGACTACTTCAAGCGTGACGCCATCCACTATGCCTGGGAGTTTCTGACCTCGGATAAATGGCTGAACTTGCCCAAGGAAAAGCTCTGGGTCACCGTCTATGCCAGTGACGATGAAGCCTATGAGATCTGGAACAAGGAAATTGGCGTGCCGGCCGAGCGCATGGTGCGCATCGGTGACAACAAGGGTGCGCCCTATGCATCGGATAACTTCTGGGCGATGGGCGATACCGGCCCCTGCGGCCCCTGTACCGAGATCTTTTTTGACCACGGCCCGGAAATCTGGGGTGGCCCGCCTGGCAGCCCGGAAGAGGACGGTGACCGTTACATCGAGATCTGGAACAACGTGTTCATGCAGTTCAATCGGACTGCCGACGGCCAGATGCAGCCGTTGCCGGCGCCCAGTGTCGATACCGGGATGGGGCTGGAGCGCATCAGTGCGGTGATGCAGCATGTGCACTCGAACTATGAGATCGACCTGTTCCAGAGCCTGCTCAAGGCGGCTGCCCAGGCGATTGGTTGTGCCAACGATGATGCTGCCTCGCTCAAGGTGGTGGCAGACCACATTCGCTCCTGCGGTTTCCTGATCGCAGATGGTGTGCTGCCTTCCAATGAAGGGCGTGGCTATGTGCTGCGCCGGATCATTCGTCGTGCCTGCCGGCACGGCAATAAGCTTGGGGCCAAGGGCTTGTTCTTCCACAAGATCGTGGCGGCTCTGGTGGCTGAGATGGGCGAGGCCTTCCCTGAACTCAAGGCGCAGCAGGCGCATATCGAGCGGGTGCTCAAGAGCGAGGAGGAGCAGTTCGCCAAAACTCTGGAGCAGGGCCTGAAGATTCTCGAGCAGGATCTGGCGGGTCTTGAGGGCAATGAAATTCCCGGTGATGTGTTGTTCAAGCTGTACGACACCTATGGGTTCCCGGTGGATCTGACTGGTGATATCGCCCGTGAGCGCGGCCTGTCAATCGATGAGGCCGGTTTTGAGGTGGCGATGGACGCTCAGCGCGAGCGCGCCCGTTCGGCCAGCCAGTTCGGCCTGGACTACAACAGCCTGGTCAAGGTCGATGCCGATACCCGGTTCGAGGGTTACGCCAGTACCGATGGGGCAGGCAAGATTGTGGCTCTGTTCCGCGACGGTAAGGCAGTCGATCAACTGGCTGATGGTGAAACTGGCGTGGTGGTGCTGGATCAAACTCCGTTCTATGCCGAGTCCGGCGGCCAGGTGGGCGATACCGGCTACCTGGAAGGGGCTGGTGTGCGTTTCGATGTCCGCGACACGACTAAGGCTGGCGGGGCTCATCTGCACCATGGTGTGGTTGTCAAGGGCGGTCTGAGTGTCGGCGCATCGCTCAAGGCGGTGGTCGATGCCGGGGTGCGCCAAGCTACCAAGCTCAACCACTCGGCTACCCATCTACTGCATGCCGCGTTGCGCGAGATCCTCGGTGAGCATGTGACCCAGAAGGGCTCACTGGTGGATAGTCAGCGTCTGCGCTTTGACTTCAGTCATTTCGAGGCGATCACCGCCGAACAGTTGCGTGCACTGGAGTTGCGGGTCAATGAACAGATTCGGCTCAACTCAGCGGTGCAGGTTGAAGTTACCGATATTGAGACCGCCAAGCGCAAGGGGGCAATGGCCCTGTTCGGCGAGAAATACGGTGAGCAGGTGCGGGTACTGACCATGGGCGGCGGTTTTTCGGTCGAGCTGTGCGGTGGTACTCATGTCGAGCGCACCGGCGATATCGGCCTGTTCAAGATTATCAGTGAAGGTGGGATTGCCGCTGGCGTGCGTCGTCTGGAAGCGGTAACTGGTCAAGGCGCATTGGATTATGTGGCTGAGGCCGAGGACCAGTTGCGCCAGGTGGCGCAACTGGTCAAGGGTAGTCGCGACAACCTGTTGGACAAGGTATCCGGGTTGGTTGAGCGCAATCGCCAGTTGGAGAAAGATGTCGAGCAGCTCAAGGCCAAGGCTGCCAGCGCTGCCGGCAGCGATCTGGTTGCAGAGGCTCAGGTTCTGGGTGACTTGACCGTGTTGGTCAAGCGCCTGGATGGCCTCGATGGCAAGGCTCTGCTGGCGCTGGTTGATCAGTTGAAGAATAAGCTCGGCTCGGCGGTGATCCTGCTTGGCGGCGAACTGGATGGCAAGGTGGTGCTGGTTGCCGGGGTCACTCAGGATCTGACGGCCAGGGTCAAGGCTGGTGACCTGATCCGCAACACTGCTGCCAATGTTGGTGGCAAGGGTGGCGGACGTCCGGACATGGCCCAGGGCGGCGGTACCGACGTGGCGGCGCTCGATGGTGCGCTCGCCGGGGCGTTGGAGTGGTTGGCGCAACAGTAGTTTGGGGCAGGCACCTGTCGGTGCCTGGTGGCGGGGTCGGGATAACCGACTTTAATGGAGGTTGGTGCAACACATGGCACTTATTGTCCAGAAGTTTGGTGGTACCTCGGTGGGTAGCGTTGAACGCATTGCCCAGGTGGCCGAGAAAATCAAGGGGTTCAAGGCGCAGGGTCACGATCTGGTGATCGTGGTGTCGGCCATGAGTGGCGAAACCAACCGTTTGATCGATCTGGCGAAGCAAATGCAGGCAGTGCCTGATGCGCGTGAGCTGGATGTCATCGTTTCCACCGGTGAGCAGGTAACCATTGGTCTGTTGGCCATGGCCCTGAAGTCCCGGGGCGTGCCGGCGGTTTCCTATACCGGCAGCCAGGTTCGCATCGTTACCGACAGCGCCCACAACAAGGCCCGCATCCAGCATATCGATGACGCCAATATCCGCGCTGATCTTGAGGCGGGTCGGGTGGTGATTGTTGCAGGGTTCCAGGGGGTCGATGAGCAAGGCAACATTACTACGCTTGGTCGTGGTGGCTCCGATACCACTGGAGTAGCTCTGGCCGCTGCGCTCAAGGCTGACGAGTGTCAGATCTATACTGATGTGGATGGGGTCTATACCACCGATCCGCGAGTAGTGGAGCGCGCCCGTCGACTGGACAAAATCACCTTTGAGGAGATGCTGGAAATGGCCAGTCTGGGCTCTAAGGTGCTGCAGATCCGCTCGGTCGAGTTCGCCGGCAAGTACAACGTCCCGCTGCGCGTGCTGCACAGCTTCAAAGAGGGTCCCGGGACCCTGATTACCCTTGAGGAAGGTGCTTCAATGGAACAACCAGTCATTTCCGGTATTGCCTTCAATCGTGATGAAGCCAAGCTGATCATTCGTGGTGTGCCTGATACCCCGGGTGTGGCCTTCAAGATCCTGGGGCCGATCAGTGCCGCTAATATTGAAGTGGACATGATTGTTCAGAACGTGGCTCAGGATAACACTACCGATTTTACCTTCACCGTGCACCGCAATGACTTGCGCAAGGCGGAAGACATTCTGCGCAAGGTGGCCGAAGATATCGGCGCCCGGGAGGTCGGTGGCGACGACAAGATCGCCAAGGTCTCGATCGTTGGGGTTGGCATGCGCTCCCATGCTGGCGTTGCCAGCAAAATGTTTGAGGCGCTGTCGCGCGACGGTATCAATATTCAGATGATCTCCACCTCGGAAATCAAGATCTCGGTAGTAATCGACGAGAAGTATCTGGAGCTGGCGGTACGTGCCTTGCACACCGCATTCGACCTGGATGCCGAAGCGGCAGCTGGCGATCACCTATAATCTGATTGATGGGTTGGGGTTTTTTGCCCCTCAGGGCACGGTGTCTGGCTGCCGTGTCCGCCGGTCGAGGAACCGTGGAAACAATCTGCGACTAAAGCGGACGAACACGGGGCAGGGATAGCAGTCAAGATGACTAGCCGTCCCGGCTGTATCGACAGGCAACAAGCCGGTTTTTTGCAGACTGCTGTGTCCTGATCAAAGCAAGGAGAAATGGAATGCTTATTCTGACTCGACGGGTTGGTGAAACCCTGATGGTGGGCGATGAAGTGACTGTAACCGTACTGGGTGTCAAAGGAAACCAGGTGCGAATTGGCGTCAACGCCCCGAAAGAAGTGGCGGTGCATCGCGAGGAAATCTACCAGCGCATCCAGAAAGAAAAGGATGAAGAACCAAATAGCTAATTTTATTGAATTTTTCGTTGCATTCGCGGCGGCGCGCAGTTAGTATTCTGCGCGTGTTACGGAGAGGTGGCCGAGAGGCTGAAGGCGCTCCCCTGCTAAGGGAGTATACCTCAAAAGGGTATCGCGGGTTCGAATCCCGCCCTCTCCGCCACTTTTGCTTGTTGTAGTGGCGTCAAACGTTAGTTTCTGAAATTAAAGAAAAAAATGTTTGACAGGTGGTTTAAAAGCCCTATAATTCGCACCCACAACGCACTCGTAGCTCAGCTGGATAGAGTACTCGGCTACGAACCGAGCGGTCGGAGGTTCGAATCCTCCCGAGTGCGCCATACAGAAAACCCACTGACATGTCAGTGGGTTTTTTTTTGCCCGAAGGGTGGCCGCCGAGGCTGAGCCGGCGTCCAAAGCCTGCTAGGCTTGGAAGCGTTGGCTATCGTTGATTCGCAAGGGTCGACCAGCGCTGGTTTGTCCTGTCATGGAAGTATGGCTATGTCAGAGCTCAACAGAAAATCTCCGGAAAGTCTTCAGGACCGGCTGGACCAGGTGGTGCAGTTGCTCAATCGCCATCGTCTGGTGGAGAACCTCGTGCACAAGCAGGAGGGTCAGCATCAGGAGTTGGTTGAGCATCTGGTGCATCAGCAGAACCTGGCTGAGCTGCAGCGCAAGCTCGACGAGTTGCACCCGGCTGACGTTGCCTTCATTTTAGAATCGCTGCCGCTGGAAGAGCGTCTGGCGATCTGGCAGTTGGTACGTTCCGAGCGTGATGGCGACATCCTGCTTGAGGTCTCCGACGCGGTCAGGGAAACCCTGATTGCCGACATGGACAGCCACGAGATCATCGCGGCTGCCAATTCCCTTGATGCTGATGAACTGGCTGATCTGGCTCCGGATCTGCCGCGCGATGTGGTTCGTGAGCTGATGGATACGCTGGATGCCCAGCAACGTGAGCGACTCAAGTCGGCCTTGTCCTATGACGAGGATCAGGTTGGGGCGTTGATGGACTTCGATATGGTGACCATTCGCGATGATGTCACCCTTGAGGTCGTGATTCGCTATCTGCGACGTTTCGATGAGTTGCCTGACCATACCGACAAGCTGTTCGTGGTTGATACCGAAGGCGCTCTCAAGGGCGTGTTGCCGATCAAGAAGCTGTTGGTTGGTTCCCCCGATGCTCTGGTGGGGGAAGTCATGGCCGAGGATCCGGTGGTGTTCGATCCGGAGGATGATGCCGGGGAGGCTGCCCAGGCGTTCGAGCGTTATGATTTGGTGACGGCGCCGGTGGTGGATGCCAAGGGCAAGCTGTGCGGGCGTCTGACTATCGATGAGATGGTCGACTATATCCGTGAGGAGAGTGAAGCTGAAGTGCTGAATGCGGCGGGTCTGCGCGAAGAGGAGGATATCTTCGCCTCGGTCTGGAAGTCGGTGCGCAACCGTTGGGCCTGGCTGGCAATCAACCTTTGTACTGCGCTGGTCGCTTCGCGGGTGATTGGCTTGTTTGAGGGCTCGATTGAGAAGTTGGTGGCGCTGGCAGCCTTGATGCCAATCGTTGCCGGGGTTGGTGGCAACTCGGGTAATCAGACCATCACCATGATCGTGCGCGGGATTGCCACCGGCCAGGTTCAGGTCGCTCACGGTAAGCGGCTGTTGCGCAAAGAGGTCGGTGTGGCGCTGTTCAATGGCTTGTTCTGGGGAATGGTACTGGCTGGAGTGGCCTATCTGCTCTATGGCAATCTGCCGTTGTCGGTCGTACTGCTCTCGGCAATGACGCTGAACATGTTGCTGGCTGCTGTTATGGGGGTATTCATACCCTTGATCCGGCTACGCCTGGGGCGTGATCCGGCGCTGGGCTCAAGTGTTATGATCACCGCAATTACTGACAGTGGCGGCTTTTTTATCTTCCTGGGGCTCGCAACTATCTTCCTGCTCTGAAATAGGCTGACCGAGTGGTCAGTGATGTCGCCTGGATTGCTAAAAATGTCACATCAGGATACATTAGCCCGGTTTTTGCTATAGGCGGGATCAATCTGGGAGGGTTGCGGCTGATCAGTCGCCGATTTGTTCCGCTGATATCTTAAAGGCATGCCGATTGGCGTGCCTTATTATTGCAGGAGATACAATGACTTCGTCCGACTTGCTGCTTGAAGGTGTGGAACTGATGCTCATCGGCATGGGCTCGGTGTTCACTTTCCTGGTGATCCTGGTGATCGCGACAACCCTCATGTCCAGAATTCTGGGACGCTTTTTCCCTGAAGCGGCCCCTGCACCGGCTGCCGCCGCTGCCCGGCCTGCCGCTCCGGCTGCGGTCGATGCCGAGACCATCGCCGTCATCGGTGCCGCGATCAAGCAGCACCGCGCCAAGCGCCGCTCCTGACACCCATTTTTCTTTAATCACGGTTTCCCATTACAAACAAAGGCCATAACCCTATGACCGATACCAAGAAGCCCCTGGGCATTACCGATGTAATCTTGCGCGACGCCCATCAATCGATCCTTGCGACCCGGATGCGATTGGAAGACATGCTGCCGATTGCCGGCAAACTCGACCAGGTTGGTTTCTGGTCGGTTGAGTCCTGGGGCGGAGCGACCTTCGATGCTTGTATCCGTTATCTGGGAGAGGATCCTTGGGAGCGTATCCGTGAGCTGAAGAAGGCCATGCCCAATACCCGTCAACAAATGCTGTTGCGCGGTCAGAATCTGTTGGGTTATCGGCACTATGCCGACGACGTGGTGGAAAAGTTCGTTGAGCGTGCCGCCGTCAATGGCGTAGATGTGTTTCGGGTATTCGACGCGATGAACGATCCGCGCAATCTTGAAACCGCCCTCAAGGCTGTGAAGAAGCAGGGCAAGCACGCTCAAGGCACGATCTCCTATACCACCAGCCCAGTACATACCATCGACATGTGGGTCGACCTGTCCAAGCAAATCGAGGACATGGGGGCGGACTCGATTGCGATCAAGGATATGGCTGGGATTCTCACTCCATACACGGCCTTTGAGCTGGTCTCGCGCCTGAAAGCGACTCTGGATATTCCGGTTCACATGCAGTGCCATGCCACTGCCGGTCTGTCGACTGCTGCAATCCTCAAGGCTGTTGAGGCCGGCATCGACAATGTCGACACTGCCATCTCCTCAATGTCCATGACCTATGGCCACTCGCCGACCGAGTCGGTAGTAGCGATCTTCAAGGATACTGATCGCGACACCGGTCTGAATCTGGATCTGCTGGAAGAAATCGCCGCCTACTTCCGTGAGGTGCGCAAGAAGTACGCCAAGTTCGAGGGTAACCTCAAGGGTGTGGACTCGCGGATTCTGGTTGCCCAGGTTCCGGGTGGCATGCTGACCAACATGGAAAGCCAGCTCAAGGAGCAGGGCGCTAGTGACAAGTTCGATGCCGTGCTGGCCGAAATTCCACGCGTGCGCGAAGACTTGGGCTTTATCCCGCTGGTAACTCCTACCTCACAGATCGTTGGTACCCAGGCGGTGATCAATGTCCTGACCGGTGAGCGCTACAAGTCGATCACCAAGGAAACTGCCGGTGTTCTGAAAGGCGAGTACGGCGCTGCGCCGGCCCCGTTCAATGCCGAGTTGCAGGCCCGTGTACTGGATGGCGCTGAAGCCATTACCTGCCGCCCGGCTGATGTGCTCGAGCCGGAAATGGACAAGCTCAGCGCCGAGCTCCAGACAATTGCTCAGGAGAAAGGGATCAAGCTGGCCGCCGATGCAATCGACGACGTGCTGACCTATGCGCTGTTCCCGCAGATCGGTTTGAAATTCCTGGAAAATCGTGGCAATTCCGATGCCTTCGAGCCGGTGCCGACAGGTAAGGAAGTCAGTGCCGCGGCCAAGCCGGGCGAGCCGGAAGTCTATACCGTGACCGTTAATGGCAAGGAGTTCGTGGTTCAGGTTGCCGATGGTGGTGATATCACTGGTATCAAGCCTGTCTCTGCCGATGGTGCCGCTCCGGCTGCTGCGCCTGCTGCGTTGCCGGCTGGTGGCGGTGACCCGCAGGCTGCTCCGTTGGCTGGCAATATCTTCAAGGTGCTGGTCAATCCGGGCGATCAGGTCCAGGAGGGTGATCTGGTGATGATCCTTGAGGCCATGAAGATGGAAACCGAAGTGCGAGCCTTCAAGGCCGGCACTGTTGGCAGTGTCAACGTCAAGGTCGGCGACGCGGTAGCGGTCGGCGATACCTTGCTGACCATCGGTTAAGGGGGAAGGTTCATGGAGAAGCTTCTCCAGTTGTGGCAAACCACTGGTTTGGCCCATATCGCACCTGGCCAACTGGTGATGATCGTCATTTGTCTGGGCTTGATCTACCTGGCCATTCGCAAGGGCTTCGAGCCCTTGCTGCTGGTGCCGATTGGCTTTGGCGGGATTCTCGCCAACCTGCCGATCGCCGGCATGGGTGATCCGGGTGGGTTGTTGTACATGTTCTACAGTGCCGGGGTACCAACCACAGTATTCCCGCTGCTGATCTTCATGGGCGTGGGGGCGATGACCGATTTTGGTCCCATGCTTGCCAATCCGCGTACTCTGTTGCTTGGTGCGGCGGCCCAGTTTGGTATTTTCGGTACCTTGCTTGGGGCTCTGGCGCTTACGGCCTGGGGTATTCCTGGTTTTGAGTTCAGTATCCAGGAAGCCGCGTCGATTGCCATCATTGGTGGTGCCGATGGTCCGACTTCGATCTTCGTGACCTCGCAGTTGGCTCCGCACCTGCTGGGACCGATTGCTGTGGCGGCCTATGCCTATATGGCGCTGGTGCCGATGCTGCAGCCGCCGATCATGCGTGCTCTGACCTCGCAGAAAGAGCGGGCCATCACCATGACTCAGCTGAGGGTCGTCAGCAAGACCGAGAAGATCATTTTCCCGCTGTTGCTGCTGATGCTGGTGGCGATGCTGTTGCCTTCAGCGGCTCCTCTGGTTGGCATGCTGTGCTTCGGTAACCTGATGCGCGAGTGTGGTGTGGTCGAGCGTCTGGCCGATACCGCCCGCAATGCGTTGATCAACATCGTTACCATCGCCTTGGGTCTGGCGGTAGGTTCGCAGCTCAAGTCCGAGTCGTTCCTGCAGTTGACCACCATGGGTATCCTTGTACTGGGTATGGTGGCCTTCTGTGTTGGTACCGCGGCTGGTGTTCTGATGGCCAAGTTGATGAACCTGGTCAGTAAGCAGCCGATCAATCCGCTGATCGGTTCGGCTGGGGTTTCGGCGGTGCCGATGGCCGCACGGGTCTCGAACAAGGTCGGTCTTGAGGCCAATCCGCAGAACTTCCTGCTGATGCATGCCATGGGGCCGAACGTTGCCGGGGTGATTGGTTCGGCAGTGGCGGCGGGTATCCTGCTCAGCTTTGCCGGCTAATAAGCTGCTCCAGCCAACAAAAAAACCCGCGAAAGCGGGTTTTTTTGTGCCCGGTCTAAGCCGGGTACGGGGTGCCTGCGAGTGAGCTGATCAGGCTCAGGCAGATTCGCTGGCCAGCAGGGCGAGCAGGGCGTTTTGCTGGCGCCGGCTCATTTCCCGGAAGCGCAAAAGCAGTTCGCGTTCGGGGTGGCTCAGGTTGTCCAGTTGTTGGTCATTGAGAACATGGCGGCTCGGATGCTCGGGCAGGCTGGGCAGATCCAGCAGGCTGTGTTCCAGCCGGGCGATGATTTCCGAGTTCATGCTGCGGTGATGTTGTTTGGCGACGTCTGCAATACGGTCGCGCATACCTTGCGGCAGGCGAACGACAAACTTGTCGGCGGTACGGCTAGTGTAGTTTTGGGTTGCAGTTTTCATAGGGCAACAATAATCGCTTTTGAAGATTAATCGATACTGGCCAATTGGAATCCGCGAGGCTTCCTGCCATCCAGAACACCTGCCAATCAGGCATCAGCGCCATAGATGAATTTTGACAGCAATTTCTACTTCAGTGCCTGCCTTTATACTCTTTTTTTGAACCAGATGGCACATTGGCGACAAAATAATGTCTATCTTTGTGACAAAATTCCGACGGATGGCATTTTGGAACTATCCGGCGGTCTGGCCTGTCTAGAGTGGTCAAGCGGCTTGGCTTTCGGGTAAGATGCCGCCACCATTTCAGCGACGGCCCCGTTGGCCAGTCACTCTTTGAGTGGTAATTCCACCAGTGGTTCCCTGTGCGCTTGTAGCTCAGCTGGATAGAGCAACCGCCTCCTAAGCGGTAGGTCGCCGGTTCGAATCCGGCCTTGCGCACCATTTCCCTGTTATCGTTGCCTACACTGGCTCTATACGTCGGTTATGTTGTTTCCATGGAGGATCGATGCCCAGAACCTTGACTGCGTTTTCCTCGTTGTATTTCGCCACGCTGTTGATGCTGCTTGGCAGCGGTTTGCTCAGTACTTATCTTGGGTTGCGACTGGCCCAGGACGGAGTGAGCGAGCTGTGGATCGGTGTGATGATGACCGGCTATTACCTGGGACTGGTGCTGGGTGCGTCGGTAGGGCACCGGTTGATCGCTCAGGTTGGTCATATCCGCGCCTTCGTGGCTAGTGCTGGGGTGGTTACAGCATCGGTGTTGGGGCACGCTCTGACCGGTAGTGTCGAGATCTGGCTGGGGCTGCGCATTCTGGTCGGCATGGCGATGATGTGTCAGTACATGGTGCTTGAAAGTTGGCTCAATGAGCAGTCCGAGTCCCATCAGCGTGGCATGGTATTCGCCAGTTATATGGTAGTGACCTATCTGGGGCTGGTCTTGGGGCAGGTGGTGCTGACGGTCATGCCGGAGCTGGATATCAAGCATCTGCTGTTGGTCGCGATGTGCTTCTCCCTGTGTCTGGTACCAGTCGCGGTTACCAAGCGCCTGCATCCTGCACCGTTGCACCCGGCACCACTCAAGGTCCGGTTATTTGTGCAGCGGATTCCGCAGGCCTTGACCACTGTCGCGGTTGCCGGCTTGCTGCTGGGCGCGTTCTATGGACTTGCTCCGGTGTTTGCCAGCGGTGTTGGTTTGAGCACCTCGGAAATCGGGGTATTCATGGCCGTGGCCATTGGTGCTGGTTTGTGCGCGCAGTGGCCGGCAGGCTGGTTGTCGGACCGTTTTGAACGCAGTCGGACCATTCAGTTGAATGCCATTGTGCTGACCGGAGTGGTGTTGATCATCGCTCTGACGGCGGCTCCCGATTTTGCCTTGCTGGTGCTGACTGCGATGTTTGGGGTGCTAGCCTTCACTCTTTATCCTTTGGCGGTAGCGTTGGCCAACGACCATGTTGAGCAGGAGGAGCGGGTGCCGCTCTCGGCAATGTTGCTGGTGACCTTCGGTCTGGGTGCCAGTTTGGGGCCTTTGCTGGGTTCGCTGGTGATGAAGCAATGGGGCATTGAGATGCTCTATGTGTTTATGGCCTGCTGCAGCATGATTCTGGTGGTCAAGGTCAGACCGGGTACGGTAACGGGTGATCATCTGGTCGAAGAGGCGCCAGTTCATTTTATGCCGGCTGCCGGTAACGTAGTGAGTTCACCGCTGGCGGCTGCTTTGGATCCGCGGGTTGATGAGCAGATGGTGGTCGAGCAGATGCTGGACGATGGTGATGCGCTGGCTGCAATGAGCGAGCGGGACGAAGATCAGGCCGATCATCGCCCCGGCTAGACAGGGTCAGAACAGATCATTCTTCTCAAAACGGCGGGCCTCGCGCTGGAGTTGGTTGACGAAGCGGTCGATCTGGCGCTGGATATTGGGACTGGCCTGCTTGAACTTGATTCCTACCTGGGTTTCATCCTGGTTGGCGTCGTAGTGGCAATGACGGATTTCCACGCTTACCGGCATGCGCCCGCTATCGGGTAGTTCCAAGTAACTGAGGTCGAACACTTCGCCTGGTTGCAGGCGTTCGTGCCAGGCACCGGCAAGGCGGATTTTGCAGCCGGTGGCGGATATGTCGATCAGTTGGCCGTTGGCTTCATAGCTGCGCTGACTGTGGACCAGTCCGAGTTTGGTATTGAGCCCGCGGGCTACAGCTGCCCTGAACGCGCCACGTTTCTGGTGATAGGTCAATTCAAGCGGCAGGCTGGTTTCAAACGCCGGAGCGTCATCGAGCATGACCTGGCGGGCGCTCGGACAGTACCAACGAATATGCACGCCGTCACGCCAGGCGTCCACCTGAAAGGCTTCCTGCTGGCTCATGTAGCGATTGCCTTCCAGGGGGATCAACTCATCGATCCATAGACGATCATTGTCCAATTGGACGATAAAGCTCTGAAACGCCTGGTGGCGATCATCGAAGCTGATTTTCAGCGGTTCACGGTGTTGCTGCAAACCTTTGAGCAGGGCCAGGATTTCGATGCTCGAACGAATCTCGCGGGGCGGCTGTGGGCCAGCTTCTTCTTCAAACAGGTTTGACACTTAGGTATCTCGGCTCGAACGACAATCGGTCAACTATAGCAGGCTGATGGCCTTGTGACAGCCATCTCAGGCCTTGCTCAATGGCCTGCCTTGACTGCCATGAATTTGACCCAGGCGATCATACAAATTGCTACTGGGTTCGCCTTGGTTGCGCAGCATGTCGAGCAGGCGCACCGTGACGTGCTGGTTGTGATGAACCAGCCGGGCGTTGCGCTCATTGGCTTCACGGCATTGTTGCAAAGCCTGAAGCAGTTCCCGGTATTGAGTGTGCAAGGCTTCGCCGTGAGTGTCATGGATATGACGCTCAAGTTCGCCGGTGGCGGCCAGGCCCTGGCTCTGGCAGTAGCTGGTGAGCGCGCTGTCCAGTTGGCTCAGTGCTTCTATCACGGGGGCTTTGGCGGCTACCAGAGTGTCAAGCTGCTGTAGGTCGCGGGCGCTGAGAGCGGCCAGTTCCTGGTCCAGAAGCTCAATGAATTGACGCCCGTGCTCAAGGGTACGCTCAATGATGGCGTTAAGGTCTTGCATGCGGTGGCTCCTTGGCGCTAGCCGCCACTCGCACAGGGGGAGTGGCGGGGATCAGTTTTCCAGGTTCAGCAGCTTGTCGGCAATACGGGTGCTGTCGACGCTGTAGTTGCCCTGGGCGATAGCCTGGCGAATCTGGGCGACGCGTTCACTGTCAACTTCCGGCAAATCGCGCAGGCGTTCTTCAATAGCCTGCAATTGTTGTGCCTGGCTGCTGAGCTTGACTGCGGTATCTGCCGCCGGCGGGCTGGCCGGAGCCTTATTGGCCTGGTCTTTGCTGGCGCTTTCGAGCCCAGCATCGCGCTTACCCGCTGCGGCGCCACTCTGGGCGCTACGGCTGCTGCCGTTGGCATTGTTGGAAGCGTTGAAGTCAATAACCATTCTGTTGTCCTCAGGACCTAATATTTTCTATCAACACCTGTAACGGCCGATGTTGGAAAAACTTTAGGAAAAAAACCTGTGACAGGGCGCACAAAATGCCGCAGGTTGCTGATGCCGCAGTATAACCCAGTCGGTTGCTCCTTCACATCGCCACCTGCACCTGCCCGGGGCCCAGAATGCGGGCGGTGACCACTCTGCCCGATCGGGTGTTGCGGACCCGGATCTGACTGCCGGTGATGCCGCCTTCCAGGGCTTCGCCGGGCATACGCACAGCTATCTGGGCGTTGGCGGCGCTGATCACTACCTTGTCGCCACGCCGGACCACTTCATCGAGTTCAAGCTGGCTGGCACTGATGGCGCTATCGGCGCTGATCGGGCGGCGTACCCGCATGCCGACCACCTGGCTCGGGTCGGTCAGGTAGGTGTCTCCCAACTGGCCGATGTCCCGTTCCAGCAAGGCGATATCCTGGTTGCCGATCACGTTATGGCGCCCCAGCGGTCGGACAGCCACTACTACGTTCTGATACAGGCTGACCTGGGCAGGAACAAATAGTCGCCAGCGATTTTCACCTTCGCAACTGACGCGCACCGTGACCCGGCCGACCGGCACTGCCGGACTTTCCAGGCTGACGCTGAGGTCTTGGTCGGCACACTGCGGCAGACGCAGGCGCGGGTCCAGTCGGCTGACCTGGATTTGATAGCGGGCCTCGCGGGCACTGCGGGCCAGGTGCATTTCTATTTCATCCTCAAGAAATGCAGTAGTCGCGCCGATAAGCTGATCAATCAGCGGATTGGCCGAGCTGGCGGCGGAAAAAAATACCGTCAAAGCCATGCACTGTTTGAGAAAACGCATACAATACACCTGGATGGCAAAGGTTGCTGCCCGTCAAGTTGTTGGCATTGCGTTGAATCCAGCAAGAAGCGTGCCGTTCTGCTTACCGTGACCCATAATGTCTATAAGGAGTTGCTCATGGCTGGCGTGATGGATTCGGTCAATCAGCGTACTCAGTTGGTTGGCCAGAATCGCTTGGAGCTCTTGCTGTTCCGGTTGGCGGGCAACCAGCTTTACGGCATCAATGTGTTCAAGGTCAAAGAGGTGCTGCAATGCCCCAAGCTGACCTTGATGCCCAAACTCAACCCGGTGGTTCGTGGTGTTGCGCATATCCGTGGCGGTACGCTACCGATTCTCGACCTGAACAAGGCAACTGGCGGTCCAGGGCTGAGCAACCTGGACAATACCTTTGTGATCATTACCGAATACAACACCAAGGTTCAGGGTTTTCTGGTGCGCTCGGTCGAGCGGATTGTCAACATGAACTGGTCAGAGATTCATCCGCCGCCACGCGGGACAGGACGTGAGCACTACCTGACGGCGGTGACTCGGGTTGATGACCAGATGGTCGAGATCATCGACGTCGAGAAGGTGCTGGCAGAGGTCGTGCCGGTCAACGAGCACTTGTCTCAGGGCCTGGTTGACGAGCAGACACAGGCCGAAGCGGTGTCGCGCAAGGTCCTGATCGTTGATGATTCGTCAGTAGCGCGCAAGCAAGTCAAGCGTTGCCTGGAAGAGGTCGGGGTTGAGGTGGTTGCGCTCAACGACGGCAGGCAGGCTCTGGACTGGCTCAAGGCGTTGGCCGATAGTGGCGAGGATGTTTCCAGCCATCTGTTGATGATGGTTTCGGATATCGAAATGCCGGAAATGGACGGTTATACCCTGACTGCCGAGATTCGCAATGATTCTCGTCTCAATGGCTTGCATGTGATGCTGCATACTTCCTTGTCAGGGGTGTTCAATCAGGCCATGGTGAAGAAGGTTGGCGCGGATGATTTCCTGGCTAAATTCAAGCCGGATGAACTGGCTGGCCGGGTGGTCGCCAGGCTGCATGCCCTGAGGGGAGAGGCGGGTGCCTGAGAGTGGATTTGAATTGATTATGGGGCAAGCTGCGTGACGTCATCCAATCAGGATTTTCAGGTGTTCCGGGAGTTTCTGGAAAAAGCCTGCGGCATTGTGTTGGGAGACAACAAGCAGTACCTGGTGGCCAGCCGGCTCAATCGGTTGATGGATCAGGAAGGCATCAAGAGTCTCGGTGAATTGGTCAAGCGGATTCAGTTCCAGCCGCGTGGCGGCTTGCGCGAGGCAGTTATTGATGCCATGACCACCAATGAAACCCTCTGGTTTCGGGATGTCTATCCCTTCGAAGTGCTCAAGAACCGGTTGATTCCTGAGTTTATTCGAGATAATCCCGGTCAGCGTTTGCGGATCTGGTCGGCGGCCTGTTCTTCGGGGCAGGAGCCGTATTCGCTGAGTATGGCGATCGATGAGTTCGAGCGCGCCAATCTGGGTCAGTTGCGCGGTGGTGCCCAGATCGTTGCTACCGATCTGTCTGGCGGAATTCTCAATGCGGCAAAGGGTGCCGAATACGACAGTCTGTCGGTTGCCCGGGGGTTGTCCCAGGATCGCCTCAATCGCTTTTTCGACCCTCTCGGGCCGGGGCGCTGGGCGGTCAAGCCGGCGATTCGCAATCGGGTTGAGTTTCGGGCCATGAACTTGCTCGACAGTTACGCCATGCTCGGCAAGTTCGATATCGTCTTCTGCCGCAATGTACTGATCTACTTCTCGGCGGAAGTGAAGAAGGACATCCTGCGACGTATGCATGCCACGCTCAAGCCGGGTGGGTACCTGATGCTGGGTGCTTCCGAGGCGCTCAATGGTTTGCCTGAGCTGTACCAGATGGTGCAGTGCAGTCCGGGGATTGTTTACAAGGTCAAGTAGGGTTCTCTGATTCTGCTGATTCTGATTGCCGCCCGCCCTGGGCGGCAATTTGCCTTTTGCCTTTTGCCTTTTGCCTTTTGCCTTTTGCCTTTGCCGCTTTTGCCGTTGCCAGCTTTGCCGCTTGCCGGTCAGGTCTTGCCGCATGGCGTTCTTTTTCTCTTCTATCCCCCTGAAAATAAAGGGCTTGGTGTTTTGGCACGGGCTTTGCTTTTGAACTCCTGAAAGTTATCGGTCGGCTAGCAGCCGGAGTGGGAGTGTCACTATGAGCCTGAATTTTGAGCGTGCCCTGGGGCTGCATGAGCAAGCGCTGAAGTTTCGTGCCGAGCGTTCATCAGTGTTGGCCAACAATATCGCCAACGCCGAAACCCCGAACTACAAGGCCCGCGATCTGGAATTCGCCAGTGTGCTGGAGGCTCAGCAACAGGGGGGCGCCCAACGCTTTCAGGCTAACCAGACACATGCTCGGCATATTGCTGCTGAAAGCCTGATTGATCAGGCGGCGGGGCTGCGTTACCGCGTGCCGCTGCAACCAGCCGTCGATGGTAATACTGTGGATACCCAGGTCGAGCAGGCCAAGTTTGCCGAGAATGCCATTCAGTTTCAGGCCAGTTTCACCTTCCTCGACAGCAAGTTCAAAGGGCTGATGACTGCCCTGCGTGGAGAATAACCATGTCCCTGACCCAGATTTTCAATATTGCCGGTTCCGGTATGAGCGCTCAGTCGCTGCGGCTCAATACCGTGGCCAGCAACATAGCCAACGCTGAAACCGTATCCAGCAGTATCGATCAGACCTATCGGGCCCGGCATCCGGTGTTCGCCACCGTATTCAGCAGTCAGCAAAACCTCGGGCCGTCGCTGTTCGCTCCTGAAAGTGAGCCGGGGCAGGGTGTGCAGGTGTTGGGCATTGTCGAGTCGGACGCCGAGTTGCAGGCTCGCTACGAGCCAGATCACCCGATGGCCAACGAGGACGGGTATGTGTACTACCCGAACGTCAATGTGGTCGAGGAAATGGCCAACATGATGGCTTCATCAAGGGCCTACCAGACCAACGTGGAAATCATGAATACCACCAAGACCATGCTGCAGCGCGTGCTGACGCTTGGGCAGTGATAAGGAAGCCTTGAATCATGTACACCAATAATGTCGGTGCCGGCGCCCTGGACAACTACCAGATCGACAATGAGCGCTTCAACAAGGGTGGCGAGCTGGGTAAGGACGAGTTCCTGAAACTGCTGGTGGTTCAGCTCAATAATCAGGACCCGCTATCGCCTCAGGAAAACGGTGAGTTCATTGCCCAGTTGGCTCAGTTCAGTACGGTGGAGGGTATCGGCAATCTGAATGACAGCATGGAAGCGATCATGAGCGGTTTCCAATCGTCCCAGGCGCTGCAGGCATCCTCGCTGGTTGGGCGCACGGTGATCGTGCCGACCGACAAGGCAATTGTCGATACCGCTGAAGGAATCAAGGGCGATGTGGTTTTGCCGCAGTCCAGTAGCAACGTGTTTGTAGGTATCTATGACGAGGCAGGCACTCTGGTGCAACGGATCAACCTTGGCAGTCAGCAGTCTGGTTTGGTGGCGTTCGAATGGGATGGCACTGACAGTGACGGCAATGTTTTGCCGCCCGGCAAATATAGCTTCAAGGCTGAAGCTGGCATCGAGGGTGAAAACCAGCAACTGATTACTCTGCTGCCGGCCAATGTCGACAGCGTATCGCTACCGGGCACGCCGGGTGGCGACCTGATTCTCAATGTGGCGGGCCTTGGCAGTATCGGCTTGTCGCAAGTTCAGATCATTGGCAAGTAACGTCGTCTGTGACGTATTGATACAAGGAACCAGATCATGTCCTTCAATATCGGTTTGAGTGGTATCCGGGCGGCGTCAGCCGACCTGAATGTTACCGGTAATAACATCGCCAATGCCGGTACCATTGGCTTCAAGCAGTCACGTGCCGAGTTTGCCGATGTCTATGCCGCCTCGGTGCTGGGTACCGGACGCAATCCGCAGGGCAGTGGCGTGCTGCTAAGCAACGTGGCCCAGCAGTTTACCCAGGGCAATGTCAACTTTACCCAGAACACCCTGGATTTGGCGATCAACGGCAATGGCTTTTTCGTCACCAGCAACAATGGGGCGATCAGCTATACCCGTGCCGGTTATTTCGGGACTGACCGTGAAGGCAACATCATCAACAATTTCGGTGAGCGCTTGCAGGGGTATGGGGTCAATCCGGTCACTGGGCAGATCAACCAGGGTGTGCGGACTGATCTGCGGATCGATACCCGGGCCGCCGAGCCGAATGCCACCACCGAGATTCGCTCGACCCTCAATCTGAATTCGACCAATGTGCGTCCGGCTCTGTGGCAGGAAGCCTATGACCAGGCCTATGCCGCCTCGATTGCCGGTGCTGCTGATCCGGACAACCCGACCGCTGGCGAGATCGCGGCTGCCGAGGCTGCTGGTCTGGCTGCCGCCGAGGTTTCCTTCGATCCGACTGACTCGACTTCCTATAACAGTTCGACGTCGGTGGATGTCTATGACAGCCTGGGCAACTCGCATGTGCTGACCAAGTACTTCGTCAAGACCGATGCCAATACCTGGGAGATGATCGTGCTGGTCGATGGCCGCGACCCGCAAACCGGGGTGCTGGCTTCTGATCCGGCTTATGCGCCTTCGGCTGGTGCGCGTTTTGATGTCAACTTCAACAATGCCGGGCAAATGACCACGGCCCAGCCGTTCAACCTGTCCGGCTGGGTGCCGCTGGACGCCAACGGTCAACCCACCGGTGCCACCTCGCCGGTTGCTCAGCTGGCGATCAATCTGACCGGTTCGACCCAGTATGCATCGACCTTTGGAGTTAACTCGGTAGTGCAGGACGGTTTTACTACCGGCGAACTGGCGGGCCTTGAAATTGACGACACCGGGGTGATTTTCGCTCGTTACACCAACGGTCAGACCCGGGTTCAGGGGCAGCTCATTCTTGCCACCTTTGCCAACCAGCAGGGCCTGACGCCGCTGGGCAAAACGGCTTGGGCGCAGTCGTTCACTTCCGGTGAACCGGTGATCGGTACGCCAGGGTCGAGCACGCTTGGAGTGGTGCAGTCGGGGGCGCTGGAAGCCTCCAACGTTGAGCTGTCCGATCAACTGGTGAACCTGATCGTGGCCCAGCGCAACTATCAGGCTAACGCCAAGACTATTCAAACCGAGGATGCGGTGACGCAGACCATCATCAACCTGCGCTGATTCTCGCTTGCTGGAACGGCAATAGCGGCAATGGTCTTTGCCGCTATTGCCGTTTTTATTTTCTGCCAGTTTATATCTTTTTGATTTTGCTGAATAAATGGTGTTTCAGCGGGTCTGGCACGATGTCTGCATTACTCCTGGTGAATAAGGTTAAAGCGGCAATTCTTTGTCGAACCGGGAGTTCCCATGGACAAATCGTTGTACATCTCCATGACCGGCGCCAGTCAGAACATGCTGGCACAACGGGCGCACGCCAATAATCTGGCGAACATCAATACCACCGGTTTTCGCGGTGATTTCGAGCAGGCTCGGTCGATGCCGGTATTCGGTGAAAGCTATCCGACCAGGGCCTACGCGATGACCGAGCGCCCGGGCACCAACTTTTCCCAGGGCAGCTTGCTGGAAACCGGTCGTGACCTGGATATCGCTGTGGAAGGTGATGGCTGGATCGCGGTTCAGGCCCCGGACGGCACTGAGGCCTATACCCGGGCCGGCAGTCTGGGCGTCGATGTGTTCGGCATTCTGCGCACCAGCAATGGTTTGCCGGTGATGGGCAATGCCGGGCCGATCGCCATTCCTCCGGCCGACAAAATCGAAATCGGCGTAGACGGCACCATCACCATTCGTGCCCAGGGTGAGGCGCCCAATGTGCTGGCCGAGATTGACCGGATCAAACTGGTCAATCCCGATCCCGCTTCGTTGCGCAAGGGCCCAGACGGTTTGATGAGGGTCGAGGGTGAGCTGGAGCAGCCGGCTGACGGTGCGATTCGGGTAGCTACCGGTTTTCTGGAAGGCAGCAACGTCAATGCGGTGTCGGAAATGACCTCAATGCTGGCGCTGGCCAGGCAGTTCGAGCTGCACGTCAAGATGATGCGTACCGCCGAAGAAAACAGCCGGGCCAGCGAGCGCCTGTTGCAGATCAGCTAAAGTTATCGGAGAAACAACATGCACGCAGCACTCTGGGTAAGCAAGACCGGTCTGTCCGCTCAGGACACCATGCTCACCACCATTTCCAACAACCTGGCCAACGTCGCAACCACTGGTTTCAAGCGTGACCGGCCCGAGTTCGAGGACCTGCTGTATCAGGTCAAACGCCAGCCTGGCGGCCAAAGCACCCAGGACACCCAACTGCCATCTGGCCTGCAGGTCGGGACCGGGGTGCGGGTGGTTGGCACGCAGAAAATCTTCACCCAGGGCTCGTTGCAGACTACCGAGCAACCGCTGGACATGGCCATCAACGGCCGCGGGTTTTTCCAGATACTGATGCCTGACGGCAACATCGGTTACACCCGTGACGGTAGCTTCCACCTGGATGCCGAAGGCCAGATCGTCACTTCCAGTGGCTTTGCGTTGGAGCCAGGCATTGCCCTGCCCGATGACGTGCAGACCCTGACCGTCGGTGAAGACGGCACAGTCAGCATCACCGTATTCGGCGACCCGGGCATTCAGCAGATTGGTCTGATCCAGACCGCCGACTTCATCAACCCGGCCGGCATGCAGGCGATTGGTAACAACCTGTTCCTGGAGACCGCTGCCAGCGGCGCGCCACAGGTTGGCAACCCCGGTCAGAACGGCCTGGGTACTGTGCTGCAGAACACCCTGGAAAATTCCAACGTCAGCGTCGTCGAGGAACTGGTCAACATGATCACCACTCAGCGCGCCTACGAAATGAACTCCAAGGTGATTTCCACCGCCGACCAGATGCTGCAATACGTCAGTCAGACCCTCTGACGGGAGTGATGTGAAATGAACGCCCTGAGAACCACTGTGTTGATGCTGGCCAGCCTGAGTCTGGTGGCTTGCGTGCAAACTCCGCCGCGCCCGGACGATCCGGCCTATGCGCCGGTACTGCCGCGCACGCCGATGCCGCAGGAGCTGAACAATGGTGCGATTTATCAGCCAGGGTTTGAAATGAGCCTGTATGACGACCGCAAGGCGCATCGGGTGGGCGACATCATTACCATTACCCTGCAGGAGCGCACTGCCGCTCGCAAAAGCGCCGACAACGAGATCAGCAAGAGTAGCTCGACTCAGATCAGCACCCCGACCCTGTTTGGCAATGGCGTACGCATGGGTGGCCTGAACATGGGGGTTGACATGGGGGGGGAGCGCAGCTTTAACGGTGACGCTTCGGCCAATCAGAGCAACAGCCTGACAGGTTCGATCACTGTGACTGTGGCCGAAGTGTTGCCCAATGGCATTCTGCGGGTGCGCGGTGAGAAATGGATCACCCTAAACAATGGCGATGAGCTGATCCGCATTGCCGGGCTGGTACGCAGCGACGATATCGGTCAGGACAACACTGTACCCTCGACCCGGGTGGCCGATGCCCGTATCACCTATTCGGGCACCGGTGCCTTTGCCAATGCCAGCCAGCCCGGTTGGCTCAGTCAGTTCTTCATGAGCCCGCTGTGGCCTTTCTAGGAGCATCGATCATGCGTAGCCTGCTGCTTTCCCTGTGCCTGATTCTGCTCAGCCCGCTGGTACATGCCGAGCGTTTGAAGGATATCGCCAGTATTGCCGGGGTGCGGACCAACCAGTTGATCGGTTATGGCCTGGTGGTTGGTCTTGATGGTTCTGGTGACCAGACCAGCCAGACCCCGTTCACGGTGCAGACCTTCAACAACATGTTGACCCAATTCGGCATCACAGTGCCGCCGGGGACCCGGATTCAGATGAAGAACGTTGCCGCAGTGGCGATTCACGCCGACCTGCCGCCGTTCGCCCGCCCGGGGCAGACCATCGACATCACCGTGTCCTCGATCGGCAATGCCAAGAGTCTGCGTGGCGGCAGCCTGCTGATGACCCCGCTCAAGGGGATCGATGGTCAGGTCTATGCCATTGCCCAGGGCAATCTGGTGGTCGGCGGCTTCGGTGCCGAGGGCGCCGATGGCTCGCGGATCACCGTCAATGTACCGAGCGTTGGCCGGATTCCCGGCGGCGCTACGGTTGAACGGGCGGTGGCCAGTCCGTTTGCCTCCAGCGATCACCTGGTGTTCAACCTCAATCGTCCGGACTTCACCACCGCCAAGCGGGTGGTTGATCAGATCAACAACACCTTTGGCCCTGATGTGGCCCAGGCGCTGGACGCCGGGGCTATCAAGGTCCGGGCGCCGCTGGATCCGAATCACCGGGTCGACTACCTGTCGATGGTCGAGAACCTGCGCATTGAACAGGGCAACGCCGCCGCCAAGGTCATCATCAATTCGCGCACCGGCACTATCGTCATCGGTCAGGATGTCCGGGTTCAGCCGGCGGCGGTGACCCATGGCGGGTTGACCGTGACCATCAGTGAAAACCTGCAGGTCAGCCAGCCGGGTGCACCCTTCGGTGGCGGTCAGACCGTGGTGACGCCCAGCTCGCAGATCGGTATCGAGGAGGGCGACGGCCGGATGTTTGTGTTCAACCCAGGGGTTTCCCTTGATGAGATTGTCCGTGCGGTCAACCAGGTAGGTGCGGCTCCTGGTGACCTGATGGCGATTCTTGAAGCCCTGCGTCAGGCCGGTGCGCTGAATGCCGACCTGGTGGTGATCTGAGCGGAGCAGCGAGCATGAACCTTACAAGCCAGCAGAGCCTCAACTACACCGACCTCAATGCCATGAGCCAGCTCAAGCATGGTAGCCAGGCCAACAGCCCGGGCAACCTGCGGCGGGTGGCTGAGCAGTTCGAGTCGCTGTTTCTGAACATGATGGTCAAGAGTATGCGCGATGCCAACGAAGTGTTCGCCGAGGGCAATCCGCTCAACACCAATCAGACCCGCTTCTATCAGGATATGTACGACAACCAGATGAGTGTGCATTTGGCCGAGAAGCAGGGCGTTGGGCTGGCCGACATGATGGTGCGGCAAATGTCACCCAAGGGCCAGTCTGGTGGTTCGCAAGCGGCTGAGGCTGCACCGGCAGCAGACCAGTCGGCCCTGCTGGCGCGTCGGCGGCTGGCGATGATCAGCCGTAATCCGGCGGTAATGGGAGAGGGCGCCGCTCCGGTTAACAATGAGCGCCCGGTTAGCCAGGCCGAGAGCGTGACCAACTGGCAGCCGCTCAGGGCTATGCAGGGTGTCAGTCGCACTGCGCCAGCGCAGAGTTCAGTCAGTGACGCTGCGATTGCCGGGCGGCGCAGCTTTGCCAATCCGGCCGAGTTCGTTGCCACCATGCTGCCGATGGCCGAACGTGCCGCTGAACGCCTTGGCATCGACCCACACTACCTGGTAGCCCAGGCAGCTCTGGAGACCGGCTGGGGCCGCTCATTTGCCGGCGGTAACAGCCATAACCTGTTTGGTATCAAGGCTCATGGCGGCTGGCAGGGAGATTCGGCCTCGGCCATGACCCATGAGTTCCGTGACGGCGCGCTGAATCGTGAACGGGCCAACTTCCGTGCCTATGCCTCGTTCGAGCAGAGCTTTGACGACTACGTTGAATTCCTGCACCGCAATGGCCGTTATCAGCAGGCCTTGCAGACTACCGACAACCCTGATGCCTTTTTCCGTGAGCTGCAGCGCGCCGGTTATGCCACCGACCCGCAGTACGCCAGCAAGGTATCGCGCATTGCCCGCCAGTTGCTCAGCCAGCAGACTACAGCCGGCAATGACAACCGTCAGCTGAGCTGAACAGGGAGTAAAGCATGGCAGACCTGTTATCGATTGGCCTGAGTGGCCTGTCCATCGCCCGAACCAATCTGGCGGTCACCGGACATAACATCACCAACGTCGACACCCCCGGCTTTTCCCGCCAGGGCGCGATCCAGTCCACCCGTCCGGCCCAGTTCACCGGTGGCGGCTATATCGGCTCCGGGGCGACCATCGTCGATGTGCGGCGGATATACAACTCGTTCTATACCAACCAGTTGCAGGTCAGCACCGCGATCAACAGCGACGTCAAGGCTTACAAGAGCCAGATCGATCAGCTCGATGCGTTGCTCGGTGGGACCACCACCGGTATTGGCCCGGGTATCCAGAAGCTGTTTGCCGCGCTACAGACCGCTGCCGAAGATCCGGCCAATATTCCGGCCCGGCAATTGGTTATTTCCGAATCCCAGGGGCTGGCCAGCCGTTTCAACAGCCTGTATGCGCAACTGGAAACCCAGAACAACTTCATCAACAAGCAGATGGGGCTGGTTTCCGATCAGGTCAACCGGCTGTCGGCGAGTATCGCCGGTTACAACAATGCGATTGCGGTAGCTGCGTCCAGTGGTCAGCAGCCTAATGATCTGATCGATGCCCGCGACGAGGCGATCCGTCAACTGAGCACCTATATCGGGGTGACCGCGGTTCCTCAGGATGACAACACTATCAACTTGTTCATTGGTTCCGGCCAGCCACTGGTGGTTGGTAATAGCGCGTCGCGGCTGGAAGTGGTGCCGGGTTTGCGTGATCCGTCACGCTCTGAGGTGCAACTGGTCAATGCCGGGTCGCGGCAAGGGGTAACCGACCTGATTACCGGTGGGGAAATGGGTGGTTTGCTACGTTACCGTAGTGAAGTGCTGGATGATGCCTTCAATACCATCGGTCGGCTGGCGCTGTCGATTTCCGAACAGATCAATAACCAGCTGGGCCAGGGTCTGGATCTGCTGGGTAATGCCGGCGGCAACCTGTTTACTAATATTAACAGCCCCGAGTATGTTGCTCTGCGCAGCCTGGCCCGGGCCGGCAACAGTGATGACAGCGCACTGCTTGGGGTGAATATCACCGATACCAGCAAGCTGACCACCTCCGACTACGCTCTGGAGTTCACCAGTGCCGACACCTTCACCTTACGCCGGCTGTCGGACAATACTCAGGTCGGGGTATTCAACATCAACGATGTGCCACCACCGGAAGTCGATGGGTTCAGCATCTCTGCATTGAACGGCAGCTTTGCCGCCGGGGACCGTTTTGTCCTGACGCCGACCCGAAATGCCGCCGCCACCATCGGCACGGTGATGACCCAGCCTGAGCAACTGGCACTAGCTCTGCCAGTCACGGCCGAGGCAGCGCTGAACAATCGGGGTAACGGTACCATCAGTCAGCCTGAGATCATTGATGGTCCGCAGCCGCTGGACACTGCCGCGTTGCAGGCCATGCTGCCATTCAGCTTCACGGTCAATAACAATGAGTTGACGGCCAGTAGCGGCAGCTTCGTGCCCTCGCCACTGACCATTACCCCAGGGCAGCCGAATCAGGTCGAGTGGACCGATGGTACTCACACGCTGCGTTTCACTGTGGCCGGTAACCCCCAGGATGGCGATAGCTTCAGCGTTAACTACAACGCTGATCCGGCAACCGGTACACCAGGTGTATCGGACAACCGCAATACGCTGAAACTGCTGGAGTTGCAAAACAAGGCGGTGATTGGCTTGCAGGGCGGTGCCAGCGGGATCTCCTTCGTCGACTCCTATGGCGATATGGTGCAGCGGGTCGGAACCCTGACCGCTCAGGCGCGCATGGATGAACAGGCCAGTGGCGCAGTGCTGGCCCAGGCCCAGAACAACCGTGATTCGGTTGCCGGGGTCAACCTGGATGAAGAGGCGGCCAACCTGATCAAGTTCGAGCAGTACTACAATGCCTCGGCGCAGATCATTCAGGTTGCTCGCTCCTTGTTCGATACATTGATCAGTTCCTTCCGTTAACGGTGCCGGTTATGCGCATTTCGACCATTCAGGCTTTCAATAACGGCGTCAACGGCTTGCAGACCAACTATGCGAGCCTGACCCGAACTCAGCAGCAGATCAGTACCGGGATGCGCATACTGTCGCCTGCCGATGATCCGGTGGCCTCGGTGCGGCTGTTGCAACTGGATCAGGAGGCCTCCAGGCTAAGCCAGTACAAGGCCAATCTTGATGCTGCGGAAAACAGTCTGACTCAGGAAGAGATTGTGTTGCAGTCGGTGGTCAACATCATGCAGCGGATCCGCGAGATTGCCGTACAGGCTGGTAATGGCGCTCTGGACAGCGGTGATCGGGCCAGTCTGGCGCAGGAACTCAAGCAGCGTGAAGACGAGCTGTTCGGGCTGTTCAATAGCCAGAATGCCCGTGGCGAGTATCTGTTTGCCGGTTATCAGGGCAAGACTCAGCCGTTTATCCGCGAGCCCGATGGCAGTTACAGCTATCAGGGTGATGAGGGCCAGCGGTTTCTCGAGATCGCCAGCGGCAACCAGATTGCCATCAATGATAACGGCAAGGCGCTGTTTCTCGATATTCCCAATGCCAACCGGGTCGATACGGCTGCTGATCCGGGTAATACCGGTAGTGCGCGGATTTCTCTTGGGCAGGTGGAGAACAAGCTGGCCTTCGACAATCAGCTCTATCCGCTGGGTGGGGTACAGATCGTCTTTTCCAGCACCACGGACTACGAGATTGTCGACAGCAACGGCGATCCGTTGGCGCCCCCGGTCACCGGTCAGCTAAGCCCCAACGAGGACAATGAATACACCATCCGCTATGGTGGGGTAGCCATTACCCTCAATGGCGAGCCCGCAGCGGGCGACAGCTTCAGCATTACCCCCAGTGGAGAGGAAAAGCGAGGCATCCTCGACAGTATCCGGGTGTTGCGCCAGGCACTGGAAAATGCTGAAGACACTCCCGACGGTAATCTGGCCACCCGCGACGCAGTGGCGGTGGGTCTGCTCAATATCGACAATGCCATCGGCACGGTGTTAAGCAAACAGACCGAACTGGGTGCGCGGCTCAACGTGATCGATACCCGGCGTGATGAGAACCTTGATCTGACCCTGATCAACCAGTCGGTTACCTCGGAGCTGCAGGATCTGGACTATGCCGAGGCACTCAGCCGTCTCAGCCTGCAAACCGTGCTGCTGGAGGCGTCACAGCAGAGCTTCGTCAAGATCAACGGCCTGAGCCTGTTCAATCTGCTGCGCTGAGGCGTTGACGGTTCTCGTCTTGCAATAATCGTATGAAAGCCCGGGCGGCCGGCGACAGTGGTCGTCCGACCCGGGTTACCAGGCCATAACTGGTACCGGGCAGCAGTTCCGGCCAGTCCAGCAATACCAGCTCTCCACGTGCCAGGTCCGGGTCCAGAATGTCTCGTGTGGCAAAGCTCAGGGCGTCACTGTGGCGTACCAGGCGCATCAGTACGTCCAGGTTGTCGCATTCCAGGTTGATCAGTGGCTCGCGGCCGGCAAGTGTGCGGCTCATGTAATCATGCACCGGTTGCGGCAAGCGGAAGCTTGCCAGTGGATAGGTGTTGAGGTCGGCATTGTTTAGTCCGGCCTTGTTGGCAAGCGGATGGCCGGCCCGGCAGAACAGTACGCTGGGGTTTTGGCGTAGCGGCAGCACATGCAATTGCGGATCCTGCTCCAGCTCCCGGATATCGGCGACGAACAGTTCCAGGGTGTCAGCCAGCAAGCGCTCGCGTAACTCTTCCCAATGCTGGATGACCAGCTTCAGCGCCACGCCGGGGTGCTGGCGATTGAACCGGCCCATGGTTGCAGGCACCAGTCGGGCAGCCGGGAAGGGACCGGCGCCAATCAGCAGTTCGCCTGACTCCAGATCGTTGAACTGTTGCAGGGCGTTTTTCAGCGCTGCACTGCCGGCCAGCAGGCGTTTGGCGTGTTCAAGTACCAACTGTCCCTGTGGGGTCAGTTCCACGCCCTTGCCGCCACGAATGATCAGTGGGCAACCCAGGCGCTGCTCCAGGTTCTGGATGCTGCGGGTTAGTGCAGGCTGGCTCAGGCCGATGGCTTCCCCAGCGCGAATAAAGCCCTGGTGTTCGACCAGGGCAACAAAATGGCGCAGGGCGCGCAGGTCGATGGGCTGACTCATTGGTCGTTGCTTCCGGTAGCGGCCAGGTTGTCGAGAATCGGACAGTCTGGCCGGGTATCACCATGGCAACAGTGCGCCAGGTGGGCGAGGGTGTCTCGGATAGCCTGAAGATCAGCAATCTTCTGTTCCAGCTCAAGCACATGTCCCTGGACCAGGGTTTTGACCTCCGCGCTGCTGCGTTCGCGGTCCTGCCACAGAGCCAGAAGCTGGGCAATCTGTTCGATCGAAAAGCCCAGACCACGGGCGCGATGAATGAACCGCAGGGTATGCAGGTCGCGTTCGTCATAGCGGCGATAACCTGCCGCGCTGCGAGCGGCATCGGGCAGCAGATCGATGCTCTCGTAATGACGGATCATGCGCGGGGTCAGACCACTGTGTTTGGCTGCTTGGCTGATATTCATTGCTGTTCTCTATCCAGGTCTGGCCGCCAGCGCTTGAGCAGCAGGGCATTGGTCACCACACTGACGCTGCTGGCCGCCATCATGGCGCCGGCCATCATCGGATTGAGCAGGCCGATGGCTGCCAACGGGATGCCCAGACTGTTGTAGATGAAGGCCCAGAACAGATTTTGACGGATTTTGCGCCAGGTGTGCCGGGAAATATCCAGTGCCGCAGGGACCAGTTGCGGTTCACCGCGCATCAGGGTGATACCGGCGCTGTGCATGGCCACGTCGGTGCCGGTAGCCATGGCCATGCCGACATCGGCGGCGCTCAGGGCTGGGGCGTCATTGATGCCGTCGCCGATCATCGCCACCACCCGGCCTTGTTCGCGTAGACGCTGAACGTGTTGAGCTTTGTCCTCGGGCAGTACTTGGGACTCAACATGCTTGATTCCCAATTCAGCGCCGACGCTGTTGGCGGCAGCCTGACTGTCGCCACTAATCAGCCAGGTGTCTATACCCTGCTGGCGCAACTGTGCGACGGTATCCCGGGCGCCGTCCTTGATCTGGTCGGCATAGGCCAGCAGGGCCTGGGCTTTGACTTGCCCGGGCTGCCCGGCAGCCAGCCAGGACAGGGTATGGCCCTGGGCTTCGTGGTTGTCGGCCTGGGCCTGGCTGGAGTTCAGCTCCACGCCCAACTCATTCATCAGCAGGCGGTTGCCAAGCCAGACTGACTGACCGTTGACCAGACCGCTGGCACCGCGACCGGCCTGAACCCGGAACTGCTCGGCGTCGGCGCTGCTGATTCCGTGCTGGATGGCATAGTCACGCAGGGCCGCGGCCAGTGGGTGTTCGGCCTGACGCTGAACCGCCAGGGCCAGGCTTAGCGCAGCATCATGCTCCGCCCCATTCAGTGGCTCAAAGGCTTGAACCACAGGCTTGCCCAGGGTCAGGGTGCCAGTCTTGTCGAAGATCACCGTATCGACCCGATGGGCCTGCTCCAGCGCTTCAGCGTCACGAATCAGAATGCCATGGCGGGCGGCCACCCCGGTACCGACCATAATCGCGGTAGGGGTGGCCAGGCCGAGTGCACAGGGACAGGCAATCACCAGCACGGCGATGGCATTGAGCAAGGCCTGCTCAGGGCCGAACCACAGGCTGCCCAGCGCCCAGGCCGCAACGGCAATGACCAGAACCACCGGTACGAACACCGCACTGACTCGGTCTACCAGACGCTGGATCGGCGCCTTGGACGCCTGGGCGCTTTCCACCAGCCGGACGATTTTCGACAACAGGGTGTCCTGGCCGATGGCGGCGGTATCGAGCAGCAACATGCCGTCCTGATTCATCGCTCCGGCACTGACCCGGTCGCCAGGCTGCCGGCTGACCGGCAGGCTTTCACCGGTCAGCATCGATTCATCCACATGGCTGCCACCTTCGAGCACCAGGCCATCGACCGGAATGCGCTCACCGGGTTGAACCACTACCTGGTCACCAACCCTGATCTCGCTCAGGGCGACCAGTTCATCACCCTGGGCTGTTCGCCGCCGAGCCTTGTCCGGGCGCAGGGCGGTCAGAGCTCGGATTGCTTCCAGAGTCTGGCCCTTGGCCCGGCTTTCCAGATATTTGCCCAGCAGCACGAAACTGATGATGATCGCTGATGCTTCGTAATAGAGCACCGGCATCTGACCGGCCGGGGTGCTGAACACATGCCAGGTGCTCAGGCTCCAGCCAGCCGATGTGCCGATGGCCACCAGCAGGTCCATGTTGCCGGTACGGTTGCGCAGGGCATGCCAGGCGCCCTGATAGAAGCGGGCACCGAACACGAACTGGACGATTGAGGCCAACAACAGTTGCAACAGGGCAGGCAGCATCAGGTCGTGGCGGCCGAACAGTTCCGGCAGCATGCCCAGCGCTAGCGGCGCGCTGAGCAGGGCTGCAGCGATCAGGTGTCGGCGTTCACGTTGCAGGCGTTGGTGTTGGGGATCTGTTTCACTGCCGCCCGTCGTTTCCTGCTGGTTCAGCCACTGACCGGGGTAGCCGGCCTTGACCAGTGCCTGTAACAGACTGTCTGGGTCAGTGCCTGCGAGCAATCTGACTCGGGCCTGTTGACTGGCCAGATTGACCTCGGCGCTGAGTACGCCAGGGACTTTGAGCAGGGCGGTTTCGCTGCGGCGTACGCAGCCGGCGCAGGTCAGGTTGCTCAGACTCAGCAGGCGCTCTTCGATAGCCACGCCATAGCCAGCATGCTGCACAGCCTCGCAGGCGGCCGCGAGTTGTTCAGGTTGTTCAAGTTGCAATTGGGCCGTTTCTGCGGCCAGGTTGACCTGGGCGGTCCCGATCCCGGGAATTGCGCCAAGCGCCTGCTCTATCCGGCGCACGCAGCTGGCGCAGTTCATGCCGCTGATATGGAGGGTGACTGTGCTCATGATCCAGCTCCTGAAGATAGGACAACCAGATCATGAGCCTTGACATGATGTCAAGGTCAACAGCCCCTAGTATTTCCCCAACGGCTCAGCTCGGCTTGCTGGGATCGACAAAGCCGTCCGGTTTGACCACCAGCACATCGCAGGGGACATCGTCGAGTAGTCGCTCGGCGGTGTGTCCAAGCAGGGCGCTGTCCAGACGTGAACGCGATACCGCCCCCATCACCAGCAGGTCGATATCCTGGTCGCTGGCGAACGCCGGAATTGCCTCTTCCGGATAGCCCTGCAGCAGATTTCGGTGTGCGGCGTCTACTCCGGTCTGATTGGCCAGTTGCTCAAAAGCGCTGGCGTGGCGTTGGCGAACATCATCGGCATAACCATCGTAATCGGTGATCACACTGGCATCGAAAACCAGGGTGCGCGGCAGCGGGTTATAGCAGTGCACCACATGGGGCTGGCTGTTGGTTAGCTTGGCCAGACCTTGGGTCAGGGAGATCAGTTTCAAGTCCAGTGCCGCCGGTTTGTCCGCCTCGTGCAGCGGATCGACGCTGGCGCAGAGTTTTTGCAGCGGTCGATCGGCCTGCTTGACCAGCCAGACCGGTACTTCGCTATGGCGGATCAGCTGCCAGTCGGTATTACTCAGTAGCAGGCGCTTGAGCACATTGTGGTGGTGGGTGGTTTTCAGCACCAGATCAGCCTGGTATTCAGCGATGGCGCGCAGGATATGGCGGTCCAGGCGCTTGCCCCAGAGTGCTTCGGTATCGACTTTGAGGCCCTTGTCGCGCAGTGGTTTGGCCAGCCGCTCGAGAAAGCCTTCACGATGTCTGATCAACGATGCGCGTGCCTTCTCCAGGCCGGGGGTGTCGAACAGAACACCCCCGTCGAGCGCAGGAATGTAGTCGCACAGAAACAGGGTGATCCGAGCCTGCGGATAGTGAGCGCTCAGCTGCTCGGCACGACGCAGGCAGGGTTGCTCATCTTCACTGGTGGGGTCGATGACTACCAGCATGTGTCGAATATCCATGATCTACTCCTTTCAAGGGAATGTTCCAAGGTTAGGCCATTGATCAGAGCCTTACACTGATCTGGGTCAATTTGACCGTTGCCCTTGAGAAACCTCGGGACTGGCCGATAACCTGACAAACCATCGCAAAGATCATTGCCATGTCAAAAACTCTGCTAGCCGCACTTGCCCTGGGCATTTTGGCCGGTTGCGCCTCGAACGCCCATAACAGTCACCTGAATCAGGCCTATCAGGCCTATGATCGGGGCGACTGTGCCCTGACCATTATCCAGTTGTCCCGGGCCGAGCGGGCCAGCCGTTCGCGACCGCATCTGCAACCGGAAATCTCATTGTTGAGGGGGCTGTGTCTGGAGCGTCAGGCTCTGTACGTGGATGCCGCGCAGACTTACCGTTACCTGCTCCGGCATTACCCCAATAGTGAGTATAGTTATCGGGCCGGCGCACGTCTGGAGACCCTGCGTCAATTGGGTCATTACCAGCCGGATCAGCGCTTGCCGCCTGAGCGCCCCTGAGTGTGCGGTTCACTATATGGCCCTTGGCCGTACCCTGGGGCTGGGCTATGCTTAGCGAACTGATACCCGACTGGTATCAGCTCCTGGACCCTAGCGGCTATGCGAATTCGTCAGCTTGTCATCATCTGCCTGGTGCTGTGGTTTGGCCCGGTTGCCGCCAGCGAGATCTATCGCTGGGTGGACGAGCACGGCCAGGTCCATTTCGGTGAGCGCCCGCGTGAGGGCGCACAACGGGTTGAAGTGAGACCTCAGGTGGTCGAGCGTGATGCCCAGGTGCGCCAGCGGGAACAGAATCTCCAACGTCTGATGGATGTGCGCACCGAGGAACGTGCGGCGCGACAAACCGCTGTACTTGAACAGCGGGCCAGGCAACAAAGCCATTGTGACGCTCTGCGCCGAGAGTTGGCGCGGTTCGATGGCCGGGTCCTCTGGTACGAGGAGGATGCCAACGGCACACGGGTGGAGGTAGAACCTAAACGAGTCGAGGCGCGCAAGAACGCCTTGCAAGCTGAAATCAGGGAGCGTTGCTGAATATGCAGACGACGCCTGTTCCGGAGTCCCCGGAGCATATCGAAAAACGCCAGATCACCCGGCATCAGCTAGGAGCTTACCTGCAGGTTTTCAATCAGTGCACCGGTCGGCCGATAGGCTATTTGGGTAATGTATCGCATCAGGGCCTTATGCTGATCAGCCCGTTGCCGTTGATGGTCGATGAACTGTTCGAACTGCAATTGCGCCTGCCGTCCAGTTTGCATCCCTATCAGCGACTGGACTTTCAGGCCCAAAGCCACTGGTGTCGCGAGGATGTCACTCCGGGGCACTTTGATACCGGCTTCAGTCTGGTGGGTAACCAGCCGGCCTTTGCCGAACTGACCGACGCGCTGACCCGCTACTTCAGTTTCATGCACACGGAAGATGCCTGAACGCCCGGCATCGGGTACCCTGCGGCTTTGTATTGCAGGGAGAAGGGCATGGCCGAGAGTTTTTTCTGGTACGACTTCGAGTCAACCGGCATCGATCCACGTCGTGACCGGCCTCTGCAGGTGGCCGGCGTTCGCACCGATGTAGAGCTGAACGAGGTCGACGATCCACTGTGCATCGATTGCCAGCTGTCGCCGGATATTCTGCCGCATCCGATGGCCTGTCTGGTTACCGGGATAGGCCCGGAACGGGTCATGGCGGGGCTGCCCGAAGCTGAATTCATTCAGCGTCTGCATCATGAAATGGCTACGCCGGGCACCTGTAGCGTGGGTTACAACAACCTGCGCTTCGACGACGAGATGACCCGTTTCAGCCTGTACCGGAATTTCTATGATCCCTATGCCCGTGAGTGGCAGTCAGGCAATAGTCGCTGGGACCTGCTTGATGGCTTGCGTGCCGCCCACGCCTTGCGCCCCGAGGGCATCGAGTGGCCACAGCAAGACGGGCTGGTCAGCCTGCGCCTGGAGCTGCTGACGGCCGCCAATGGCATTGATCATGGTCAGGCTCATGATGCTTTGGCCGATGTCCGTGCGACCATTGCCATGGCTCGCCTGTTGCGTCAGACCCAGCCGAAACTGTTCAACTATCTGCTGGGGCTGCGCCGTAAGCCGGCGGTTAATGCCCTGATTGATCTGCGCAACGTTCGACCGCTGGTCCATGTGTCTGGTCGTTTCGGGCGTGAGCGTCACGGATTGGCGCTGGTGTTGCCGCTGGGCTGGCATCCGGTCAATCGCAATGCATTGATTGTCTATGACCTCGCTGCCGACCCGGGCTTGCTCAATGAGTTGACGGCCGAGCAGTTGCGTCAGCGCCTATACGCTCGTCAGGAAGATTTGGCCGAGGGGCAGCAGCGTCCGGGGCTGAAGTTGGTGCATATCAACCGCTGTCCGTTTCTGGCCGACCTCAAGGTCTTACGCGCTGAAGATATTGCGCGTCTGGGGCTGGATATGCCGCGTTTGCTGGCTAATGCCCAGGCTTTGGGAGCATGGCGGGAAACCGGTCAGGCGCTGCTCAGGGAGGTTTACAGTGATACGGCTGAGCAGAAGGAGGCTCAGTCTGATCCAGAGTTGCAACTCTATGACGGGTTTCTTAACGATACGGACAGGCAGTTGCTGCCGGACATTCGCCAGGCTGACCCCGATACACTGGCTCGACACTCCTGGCCCTTACGTGACCAGCGGTTGGTTGATCTGTTGTTCCGTTATCGGGCGCGTAACTTTCCCGATACTCTGACTGCAAGCGAGCAGGAACAGTGGCGGCAGTTTTGTCGGCAGCGGCTTCAGGGGCGGCTGCCCGGAGCACCATTGACCCTGGCAGACTTTAATCGGGTCTTGAGTGAGGCGATGCCCCAAGCTTCTGCTCAACAGCAGCAGTTGCTGCAAGACTGGCAGCGCTATGCCGAGGATCTGGCCCGTTATCTGGCCGTGAAGATGGAGTGATCCGAGTCAATAAAAAACGCCCAGATCAATGGGCGTTTTTTATTGTTTCAGTGCTTCTAGCCAAGCACCTTGGCCCAGCTTTCAACAGTATCGGCACCGTACTGCTCTTTCCAGGCTTTCAGGGTCTTGTGGTTGCCGCCTTTGGTTTCGACAACTTCACCAGTGTTCGGGTTCTTGTACTGTTTGACCTTGCGCGCGCGCTTGGCGCCTGCAGTGGCCTTGCCGGCCTTGGCAGCGGGGGTCAGTTTGTTATCCGGGTCGAGCAGAGCGACTACATCTTTCAACGACTTCCCGTATTGGCTCATCAGCCCTTTGAGTTTTTCTTCAAACTCGATTTCTTTCTTGAGCTTGTCGTCGTTCGACAGAGACTTCAATCGTTCGGAAAGTTCACGGATGGTTTCTTCGATCTGACGATACTCTTGCAACTTGGACATGGAAGTTGATCCTTGTTTCCTGAAATTGGGGATGACGTGGCAATCATAGTTAAAACGACAAAGTTATACAATGTGTCGGTTGGAATGAGGTTGATTGAAAATTACAACTATGTGACTGCGTCGATAGGTCGCAGGCCTTTTCGACAAGTGCTGAAAATATTCATCAGGCCGGCTAGAATGCCCGCCTTGGTCGCGTCAACTTTGTCAGGCGCGCAGTGTGGGAGTTGAGTAATGCGTACCTATCGTTTGGTAATCGCCTGTCCGGATCGGGTAGGTATTGTAGCTAAAGTCAGTAACTTGCTGGCCACCTATAATGGCTGGATCAGTGAAGCCAATCATCATTCGGATAACCTGTCGGGCTGGTTTTTCATGCGTCATGAGATCCGGGCTGATTCCCTGCCATTTGATCTGGATGGTTTGCGTACGGTTTTTGCTCCTATTGCCGCCGAGTTCTCAATGGACTGGAGGGTAAGTGATTCCTCCGAGCGCAAGAAAGTTGTGTTGATGGCCAGCCGCGAATCGCACTGTCTGGCCGACTTGCTACATCGTTGGCACAGCGGAGAGCTGGCTTGCGATATCACCAGCGTGATTTCCAACCATGATGATCTGCGCAGCATGGTCGAGTGGCACGGCATTCCTTTCCATTATGTGCCGGTCGATCCGCAGAACAAACAGCCGGCCTTTGCCGAAGTGACCCGGCTGGTGGATGAACAGGGTGCCGACTGTATTGTGCTGGCGCGCTACATGCAGATTCTGCCGCCGGAACTCTGTCAGCGCTATGCGCATCGGATCATCAATATTCATCACAGCTTTCTGCCTTCGTTCGTTGGCGCCAAGCCCTATCACCAGGCTGCCCAGCGCGGGGTCAAACTGATTGGCGCCACCTGCCATTATGTGACCGAAGAGCTGGATGCCGGACCAATCATCGAGCAGGACGTGGCCCGCATCACCCACAGGCACAACGTTGAAGACATGGTGCGGCTCGGGAAAGACGTGGAAAAAATGGTACTTTCACGCGGTTTGCGCTATCACTTGGAAGACAGGGTACTGGTTCACGACAACAAGACCGTGGTTTTTAATTGACGATGGCTTGAAGTTGTGGCCGGACCCTCCGACAAGAGAGGAGGCCCTATGCTCAAGTCAGTCAAAGTGCGTGACTACATGACGACTGATCTGGTGACATTTAGTCCGGAAACTGACCTGTTCCGGGCTATTGACACCTTGATCGAACATCGTATTTCCGGTGCGCCGGTAGTGGATAGCGAGGGGCATTTGCTTGGTTTGCTGTCCGAAAGTGACTGCCTCAAAGGCATTTTGTCCGGGAGTTACTTCGAGGAAGCCGGTGGTCGGGTCGAGTCGGTGATGACTGTGGTGGTGGAAACCATCGATGCCGATGCCGATATCATCAAGGCTGGTGAACACTTCATTCAGAAACATCGACGGCGTTTGCCGGTGATGGATGAAGGTCTGCTGGTGGGGCAGATCAGTCGTCGGGATATTCTGCGTGCGGTCAAGGCCTACAATCATCATGGTGCCCCCAAATGACCGGCCTCTGGCGCGATGATGATCAGGACTATGACCCGTTGGGGCAGGCCGCGGCTGGTTTGCCGCCGGTCATAGGTGGAGTTTGTCTGGCGCGCTTCGATCCTGAAGCTATGAACGCTGACAGCGGTACCGACTTTGCTGCGGTAGCCGATCTGGCGGCGACCCAGGAGGCCGCCGCCGACTCGGATTCAGATCCGGAAGCTGCCGACCAGCTCACGTAGTCGGTTGACCTGCTGCTCCAGTGAGGTACAGGCGCGCAGGGTCGATTGCAGGTTTTCCACCCCTTCCTGATTGAGGGTGTTGATCTCGGTGATGTCCATATTCAGGCTTTCGATCACCGATGTCTGTTCTTCGGTGGCGGTGGCGACCGACTGATTCATGTTGTCAATCTCGCCAATCCCCTGGGTGATCTCTGTCAGCCGCTGCCCGGCCTGACTGGCTACTTCGACGCTGTGCTCGCTGTAGCGCTGACTCTCCTCCATGTTTTTCACCGCGGTGCTGGCATCGCTGCGCAGTTCTTCAATCATGTCATGGATTTCCTTGGCCGAGCTCTGAGTCCGGTGAGCGAGGCTGCGGACCTCGTCAGCGACTACGGCAAAACCGCGACCGGCCTCACCGGCACGGGCGGCTTCGATCGCCGCATTGAGTGCCAGCAGGTTGGTCTGCTCGGAAATCCCCTGGATAACGTCGAGGATCTTACCGATATCTTCGGTGCGGTGGCTCAGGGACTGGATGGTCTGGCTGGAAGCGGTGATCTTGGCCGACAGGTCCTGCATGGCCTGAATGGTCTGGGCCACGACCTGACTACCCTGGTCGGCTCCACTGCGCGCGCCGCTGGCCTGCTGTGAGGCATCTGCTGCGTTGCGGGCAATTTCCTGGGCGGCGGCGCCCAACTCATTGATCGCGGTGGCTACGCTGCTGGTGCGACTGGCCTGTTCATCTGAGCTGGCCATATTGGCATTGGAGGCGTTGACCACATTCAGTGCGACATCGTTGAGTTCCTGGCTGGTGGTTGCCACCTGGCGAATCGAGGCGTGAATCCGCTCAACGAACTGGTTGAAGGCGGCAGCCAGGCGGCCAAATTCGTCGCGGCTGGTGACCGGCAGGCGGCGGGTCAGGTCGCCTTCGCCCTGGGCGATATCTTCCAGCGCCGAGCCTAGCGAAGTCAGGGGTGTTAGCAGGTAGCGAATCAGCAGGCTGAGCAGCACGACAATGGCGATCAGGGCAATCAGTGCGGCGATCAACGCGGAAATACGGAAGCTGGTCAGGCTGGCAAAGGCCTGATCACGACTGATCGACAGCCCGACATGCCACTCCACGCCTGGCAGTCCTGTGACCGGGATGAAGGTCAGCAAGCGGGCTTCGCCGCCCATTACTGCATCCTGTAGCTCGCTGTTGATGCGTGGCGTGTCTCCAGGGTAGATCTGGCTCAGAGTCTGGGTTTGAAGGCTGGCATTGGGGTGTACCAGAATGGTGCCATCGCGGTTGACCAGGAACGCATAGCCCATGCCGTTGAAGTCCAGTGCGTTGATGATGGTCGAGATAGTTTTCAGGTTCAGGTCACCACCCACCACATCGTTGCCCGACGGGGTGGCGATGGTCATGATCAGGTCGCCAGTGGCGGCGTCGGTGTAAGGCTGGGTAAGAACGGTACGTCCGGCGGCCTTGGCGTCCCTGAACCAGGGCCGGGTGCGTGGATCATAGTCAGCCGGCATTTGTGAGTCCGGCCGCATGGTGAAGGCGCCATTCATTTCGCCCAGATAACTGAAGTCGAAGGTGCGGTTGAGCGTGCGTTCTTCCAACAGCTCAATCATACGACTGCCATCGTCGGCGGCCAGATTGGAGGCCAGGTTCTCGAGTAACAGAACCCGGCCCGACAGCCAGTTGCTGATATTGGCCGCAGTCAAGCCGCCAGCATCACTCAGATAAGTGCGCAGATTGTCCTGCAGCGTCTTGCGCTGCAGGTAATCGTTGTAAAGGGAAAATGCCGAAAAGGCCGCGATTACCACAAGGCAAGCGGCGATCAGGATTTTCTGGCTGAAACTGAGTTGGTTGGGCATGGGGCGCAAGTCTCGTTAAAACAGAATAGGAAAGCATCACCTTGATAACGTCCAGGCGGCCAAAAACTTTAATCAGGGGGAACGCAGTGTTGTTTTTTTTGCCCCAGTCAGATGTCTGGTGATGGCGCTAAGCTATCATTGGCGGCGAGTCGGTTTCAGTTAACCGACAAAGGGTTCGCATTATAACCGTGAGCGCGATCATTCGGGCGCTCGTTCATCGATTAGGGATTCTTATGCTGTTGAGAAACTATTCCATCGCTGCCCGGCTGGCGGCGGGTTTTGCCGTGATGGCAGTAATTGTTTTGTTGTTAGGTATGCTGGGCATGCGTGAGATGGGACAGATGCGCCAGCAGGCTGAGGAGGTGGACAGCCACTGGGTGCCCGGCATGCAGTTGATCAACAGTTTTGGTCAGAGCTTTATGCGGGTACGGATTTTTACCCTGCGCATCATGCTGGATGAGGACGGCAGCGATGCGGCCAGGCTCAACACGCAGATCAACGAAATGACTCGGCAGGTCGATGCCGACCGGCAGCGCTATGCAGCTCTCATAAGTTATCCGGATGAGCAACGCTTGTTCGAACAATTCAACCGCGGCTACGAGGGTTACCTGGCGGCCCAGCGTGAGGCATTGGATCTGGCATTGAACAATCGTTTTGATCTGGCCCTACAGCATGTTGACCAGGTATTGAATCCGCAGGCCGATCAGGTGACCCAGGCACTGCTGGCCTTGGAGCGTTATACGGTTGAGAGGGTGGGCGCTGCCGCCGATGAGTCTGCGGCGAGCTACTCCAGTGCGCGCAGCATGGTGATAGTTGCGGTCATTCTGGCGGCTCTGCTTACGGTTTTGCTGGCCTGGACCCTGACCCAGAGCATTATCGGTCCAATTCGCCAGGCCGTGCAGGTCAGTGAAACTGTGGCCAAGGGGGATCTGACCCGCTTGATCCAGGTTCAGGGTCGGGATGAACCGGCCCGCCTGTTGCGGGCGCTGGCGAGCATGCAGGAGCAGTTGCGCGACACTATTGTGGGCATTTCCAACTCCTCGACCCAACTGGCTTCGGCGGCCGAAGAGTTGAACGCCGTGACCGAGGATGCCACCCGTGGCCTGCAGCGCCAGGATGATGAAGTTCAGCAGGCGGCTACGGCGGTCAACGAGATGACTACCGCTGTCGAGGAAGTGGCCAGCAATGCTGCGTCCACCTCGGATCTCTCACAGCAGGCTACCCGGATTACCGAAGAAGGGCGTCAACAGGTCGGCAATACCCTGACCAGCATAGGAAAACTGACTGAAACCATCGGTGCTTCGGCAGATGAAGTACAGGATCTGGCCGCTCGGGCTCAGAGTATCAGCCAGGTGCTTGATGTGATCCGGGCAATCGCCGAGCAAACCAATTTGCTGGCACTCAATGCAGCGATCGAAGCGGCTCGTGCCGGCGAGGCCGGGCGCGGCTTTGCCGTGGTTGCCGATGAGGTGCGGGCGCTGGCCCATCGAACCCAACAGTCAACCAGCGAGATCGAAGAGATGATTTCCTCGATTCAGCAGGGCAGTGAGAGAGCGGTAGAGGCCATGGGTATCAGTCGTACCATGTCCGGCAATACCCAGGCCTTGGCCGATGCGGCGGGGCAGGCATTGCGTAGCATCAGTGAGGCAATCGGCCAGATCAACGAGCGCAATCTGGTGATCGCCAGTGCAGCTGAGGAGCAGGCCCAGGTGGCGCGTGAGGTTGACCGCAATCTGGTCAATATTCGAGACCTGTCTACCCAGTCTGCAGCCGGTGCCGAGCAGACCAGCAGCTCCAGCCGCGAGCTGTCGCGTCTGGCGGTAGAGCTGAATGACCTGGTAACGCGCTTCAAGGTCTAGGCAGGTCCGGCCCCCGAAAGGGGCCGGAAGAGGCTGAATGAACGGCGCCCAAGGGCGCCGTCTTGATTCAGGGCAGGGTCAGCTCCACCACCCGCAGGGTGGCGGCGTCGATTTCACTGTCGGTCAGTGGCATCGAACGCCACTGCTTGTTGCTGAACAGCTCGGTCTGGTCGGCGAAGAACTCAGACTCCGGATCGTGAGCCTGGCCGTAGGTCACGTAGACCTGAGCCTTGGGGCCTTGCTCGTCGTAACTCAGCGCCAGGGCAAAACTGGTACCGTAGTTGATCCGGTAGGCGGCAACCGGTCCGTTACCCTCGTCCAGCAAATCCAGGCTGGCGCTACCGGCAATGTCCTGACCGGTCAGAATGGTCCCGGTCTGGGCAAGGCTGCGGGCATTCTTGCTGATCATGTTAAAGATCCCCTCGAACGACTGCCCGCCATGAATAGGGAAGCGATGGTTCGGGTCGGACGATTTCAGCACGTACTGCACATCACCCAGTGCCACGTCCAGGGCAACGTTATTGTCGCTCAGGCGCTTGGCAGCCTTATGCAGGGCCTGGAGTACCGGATCGGTCAGCGGGTCGGCCGCCAGCGGCGCCAGGTCGCGTGGGGTGTCAGCCGGACTGTCCGGGTCGAAAGGTACTGCGAACAGGTTGTTGTGCAGATCGCGGTGAGCGCTGACTCGGAACTCCTGAAGAAACTCACGCATCAGGGCGGCGCCACGACTGTCCAGGTTGTAGAGTCCATCCCAGTTGGCCAGCACGTTACAGGGCGTTGCCAGGCTTTCCAGTTGACCGTCGACTTCAACCTGCGGGTTAGCCTGGCAGCGCTGGACCAGTTGCTGGCGGAAGCTGCCACCAAACAGCGAGCCGTTGTGGTCCAGGGCCAGTTTCAGGGCCTCGATATCGAACACCTGATCGGCCAGTGTCAGGCCAAAAGCGTGAGGGTCGCTGATCAGTTGGGCGTTGTAGCGGGTCCGCGGACTGCGCACCACCTGCTCAGGGCCGAAGGCAATGCTGTAGCCTTCCAGTGGCTCCTCGACATGCGACAGCCAGTGACTGCTGTTGGCATTGTAGGCATAGTCGCGGCGGGTCACCTTGGGTGCCAGGCTGTAAGGCACGATGCCCGGCGCTACGGCCTCGGGGTGGTTGACCCACTCGAACTGCGACAGGTGTCCTGGCAGCAGAATTTGGCCGGCACCGTCCTGCCACAGTGCCTGGGCCGCAGGATCGTTAGCTATTGCGTTGCGCCAGAATCCTTCGGCCTGCGCTGACAGCAGAGGGGTGACTGAGGCGTCGATATAAGAGGCGTTGCCATCCTTATCGATCATGATGGTGTTGACCCAGGGTAGGCCCTGGATCTCAGCCAGTGCGGTTTCCAGCTCAGCAGTGCTGGTGGCCTTGTTCATCGCCAGCCACTGATCGAGCATCCGGTGGTTGCCGAGGTTGGCGTCGCGGTAGGTGATTGCCGTCGTAGTGCTCCAACCGAGTGCCGGGTTCACGGAAGACAGGTCGATCATCGGGCCGTAATGACTGAAGAATACCCGGCGAGTGAACGGTGCCAGCGAGTCATCGGGCAGCTTGACCTCGACTATGACGTCTTTGTAAGTGATGTCGCGCAGTTCGCCGTCATAGAAGTAGCGCTGGGCATTGGATGGGTCCAGTTGCAGCTGGTACAGGGTGAAACGCTTGGCCTGGGAGACCGTATGGGTCCAGCCCAGATGCTGGTTGAAGCCCAGGGTCACGATCGGAATGCCGGTCATGTTGGCACCGTGGGCCTGCAGTTCACCGGGAATGTTCAGATGGATTTCATAGAAACGCGAAGCACCGTCCCAGGGAAAGTGCGGATTGCCAAGCAGCAGGCTGTTGGCGTCGCGGACCCGGTCCGTACCTAGGGCCCAGCCATTACTGCCGATGCCTTCATTTTTCAGCACCAGCTCCGGATCAAGCTGGGCAGTCAGGTCAAAGGCGCTGGCCAGCGGTTTGGGCTGGTCGTCGGCCTTGGCCAGTTGAGATTGTTGCTCGCTGTTGTTCTTGAGCTGAGTGATTCCGCCTGGCGGCTGGGCTGCGGCCATGGCCTGGAGGAAATTGCGGGTACTGGCCAGGGTGGCCATGTCCAGATAGGTGGCCAGCAGGGTATTGGCAGTGATTGGTTGGACCCATTCGGCGCCGCGACAGGGTGTAGGGTAGTCCTGCGGGCTGTGGCGCTCGGCCAGTGCGTTGTTGTAGCCCTCAGCATAGCCGTTGATTAGGGCCTGGGCATCGTCGGATAGCAGTGAAAAGCGTTCCTCGGCCATGCTTTCAAAATCGATGGCCTTGTAGGCGACATCCGACAGCAGATTGGCGTTGTTCGTACCGGGCCCGAAGAATTTGGCCTTTTCGCCTTGCAGTGTCACTACCTGTTCGGCCAGGGTGCAGAGGTTATGCTCGGCCTGGGCGTGGGCGACGCCATAGCCGAGACCGAAGTAGTCATTGGCTTTGACATGGGGCACGCCATGGGTGGTGTAGGTGATGGTTACATCGGCGCTTGGGCTGGGGGCCGGAGAGCTGCTGGAGGAGCCGCCGCTGCTGAGGCAGCCTGACAAAATGACGGTGCCGGCAACCAGAGTGCCGGCCAGCTTCTTATGCATTGTCACATCCTTTTGTTTTACGTTGTTATTAGGGGTGGTCGACGGGGGAAGTCGACCTGTGCTCACCCAATTGGGTGAAGCCTGCCCACTCTCCAAAGCGGGCTGGAAGCTGTCAATTGAGGCGGCTGATGGGTGAATCTGGTGTGGTTTTCAGTTTTTGCTTGTGGAGTGACTTGGACAGGCATTCAAACCCTTATTGTTGAAGGATTATTGCCTTCATTTTTCAGTTATTGATTTTTTGTTGCGCAAAGGGGGCGGGCGTGGTGAGCGCCAGATTGGCGTGAAATGCACTGGGAGGCATGCTGAGGGAGCTGTCTGGCAAAGTGCTACCCGGGGTGACCCGGGCAGCGTTCAGAGTACTGCTCAGACGGTTTCGGTAGCCGAGCTGGACTGCATCAGTTTGGCCGTTTCTGGAGCCGGAGTGCGGATCAGATGATCAAAGGCACCCAGAGCTGCGGTGGAGCCGGCACCCATGGCGATGATGATCTGCTTGAACGGGACGGTAGTGACATCGCCAGCGCCGAACACGCCGGGGATGTTGGTTGCACCACGGCTGTCGATCTCGATCTCGCCAAAGCGGGTCAGGTTCAGCCCTGAATCCTTGAGCCACTCGGAGTTCGGCACCAGACCGATCTGGACGAAGATGCCAGCCACATCGACCTGCTTGCTTTCGCCGTTGGTGCGGTCGGTGTAGGTCAGACCTACCACCTTGCTGCCATCACCACGTACTTCGGTGGTCTGGGCATTCATGATGATCTCGACATTCGCCAGCGAACGCGCCTTGCGCTGCAGAACTTCATCGGCGCGCAGGCTGTCACCGAACTCCAGTACGGTGACGTGTTCGACGATACCTGCCAGGTCAATCGCCGCCTCGATACCGGAGTTGCCGCCGCCGATCACGGCCACGCGCTTGCCCTTGAACAGCGGGCCGTCGCAGTGTGGGCAGTAGGCTACGCCTTTGCCCCGGTATTGTTGTTCGCCGGGTACGTTCATTTCCCGCCAGCGAGCACCGGTGGCCAGAATGACGCTGCGGCTGGACAGAGTGGCGCCGCTTTCCAGGCCGATCTGGAGGTAGTCGCCCTGGGTCAGGCTGGCGGCCTTCTGCTCGGTGATCACCTCAACATCATATTCCTTGACGTGTTGTTCCAGGTGCGCCACCAGCTTCGGACCCTCGGTGTAGGGAACCGAGATGAAGTTTTCGATACCTACGGTATCCATTACCTGGCCACCGAAGCGATCAGCGACGAGGCCGGTACGGATGCCTTTGCGTGCGGCATAGATGGCCGCTGCCGCGCCAGCCGGGCCACCACCAACGATCAGTACATCGTACGGGGCTTTCTCGTTCAGTTCGGCGGCCTTGCGCTTGGCTGCACCACTGTCGACCTTGTTGACGATTTCCGCCAGGCTCATGCGGCCCTGGCCGAACGGCTGACCATTGAGGAACACCGAAGGTACGGCCATGATCTGGCGCTGTTCGACTTCATCCTGGAACAGGGCGCCATCGACCATTGCATGGGTGATGTTCGGGTTCAGCGTGGCCATCAGGTTCAGTGCCTGGACCACGTCCGGGCAGTTCTGGCACGACAGGGAAATATAGGTTTCGAAGTGGAACTCGCCATCGAGGCTGCGGATCTGCTCAAGCAGAGCTGGGTCGGCCTTGGACGGGTGGCCACCGGTTTGCAGCAGGGCCAGGACCAGCGAGGTGAACTCGTGGCCCATCGGCAGGCCGGCAAAGGTGACTCGTGGCTGCTCGCCAGTGCGCCCTACCGACATGCTCGGAGTGCGCGGATTGGCGGCGTCAACCAAGCCGATCTTGCCCGACATTTCGGCAATTTCGTTGGCCAGTTCGTGCAATTCTTTGCCCTTGGGGCTGTCATCGACGGACACGCTGATTTCAATCGGGTTAACGATATGCTGCAGGTACGTGTCCAGTTGTTTCTTCAGATTGGCGTCCAACATGTGCGTGTCCCTTGTGACAAAGCATAAATTTCAGGCGTAAAAAACCCGGCCCGCCGGAGGCAGCGACACAGCGCTGCAACGGGCCGGGTTGGCAGGACGGGTCTTAGATCTTGCCGACCAGATCCAGCGAGGGAGCCAGAGTGGCTTCGCCTTCTTTCCACTTGGCCGGGCAGACTTCACCCGGGTGGGCGGCAACGTACTGAGCGGCCTTGACCTTGCGCAGCAGGTCGCTGGCGTCGCGGCCGATGCCTTCAGCAGTGATTTCAACGGCTTGGATGACGCCTTCCGGGTCAACGATGAAGGTGCCGCGGTTGGCCAGGCCCTGATCTTCACGCAGTACTTCGAAGTTGCGGCTGATCTGCATGGTCGGGTCGCCGATCATGGTGTACTGGATCTTGCCGATGGTTTCGGAGCTGTCGTGCCAGGCTTTGTGAGTGAAGTGGGTGTCGGTGGAGACCGAATAGATCTCAACGCCCAGCTTCTGGAACTCTTCGTAGTGATCAGCCACGTCGCCCAGTTCGGTCGGGCAAACGAAGGTGAAGTCAGCCGGGTAGAAGAAGAATACCGACCACTTGCCTTTCATGTCGGCTTCGCTGACCTGGACGAACTCACCGTTTTTGAACGCTTGAGCGGTAAACGGCTTGATCTGAGTGTTGATAACGGACATTGCAACTCCTTGTCTGAGTAAATTAGTCAGTGGGTTGTGAAGACGGAGCGTATGTTAGGGCTCTGTCATGGATACTTAAAATAAATTTCAACTAAATCTTGGATAGTCTTTCTCTATCTATGGTCATTGTTGATTTTTTCAAGGGGGCTTTCAAGCTTCCCATTGGGTCTCTGCACTACATGGCAGCCTGGCACGATGGCGTGTCATTGCAGTGACAGACTGCTGGTCAATGCCTGCATCAATTGACCGGCGTCAAGTCCCCGGGTTCAGCCATCGGGCAGAGTAGCGGCCAGATGTGTTCCACATGGGAGGAATTATGCAACTGGTGTGTCCTGCTGGCAGCCTGCCGGCGCTCAAGGCTGCGGTGCGCCAGGGTGCCGATGCCGTCTATACCGGTTTTCGCGATGATACCAATGCCCGGCACTTCGCTGGACTGAATTTTACCGAAAAGCAATTGCAAAGTGGCCTGGAGCTGATTCGCCGGGAAGGGCGACAGCTGTATATCGCGGTCAATACCTATGCCTTGCCCGATGGCTGGCCGCGTTGGCAGCGAGCAGTAGACCAGGCCGCGGATCTTGGGGTCGATGCGCTGATCGCGGCTGACCCCGGGGTGCTGGCTTATGCCAGCCGGCGTCATCCGGCGCTGCGGCTGCATCTGTCGGTCCAGGGTTCGGCGACCAATGCCGCGGCGCTGACGTTTTATCACGAGCGCTATGGCATTCAGCGGGCGGTCTTGCCACGGGTGCTGTCGTTGGCTCAGGTGCGCCAAGTGGCGGCGGGCAGTCCGGTACCGATCGAGGTATTCGCCTTCGGCAGCCTGTGCATCATGGCTGAGGGGCGCTGCCATCTGTCTTCCTATGTCACTGGCCAGTCGCCGAACTTGTGCGGCGTCTGCTCGCCGGCCAGTGCGGTGCGCTGGACCCAGGAGCCCGAGGCGCTCAGCTCACGACTTAATGAGGTGCTGATCGATCGCTATGTCGAAGGTGAAGCTGCCGGTTATCCCACCCTGTGCAAGGGTCGGTTCATGGTCAATGGCAAGCGTTTTCACGCGTTGGAGGAGCCGACCAGTCTCAACACCTTGGCACTTATTCCGGAGCTGGATGCAGTCGGAGTGGTAGCAGTCAAGGTCGAGGGCCGGCAGCGCAGTCCGGCCTATGTTGAGCAGGTGGCCAGGGTTTGGCGTCAGGCGCTGGACAGTTATGCCCGGGCGCCAGATCGGTTCGCGGTCGAGGCTGGCTGGAATCAGGCGCTGGCCTCGGTGTCAGAGGGCAGCCAGACCACTCTGGGGGCCTATCACCGGGCCTGGCAATAATCGAGAGAAATGACGATGAAACTGACATTGGGGCCGATCCTGTTCTACTGGAGTCGTGAGGCGATCATCGACTTTTATGCCGATATGGCTACCCAGCCGCTGGACGTTATCTACCTGGGTGAAACCGTATGTGCCAAGCGCCGAGCTTTGTCGCTGGATGACTGGCTGGGCCTGGCGCGTGATCTGCGTGAGGCCTGCGATGCTGAGGTTGTGGTGTCCGGGCTGGCCTTGATCGAAGCGGCTTCGGAGTTGTCGAGTTTGCGGCGGTTATGCGACAACGGCGATCTGCTGGTCGAGGCCAACGATATGGCCGCGGTGCAGTTTCTCAGCGAGCGAAAACTGCCTTTTGTCGGTGGTCCATCGCTGAATCTGTATAACGCCTTTGCCGTGGCCGAGCTGATGAGCGCCGGCATGCTGCGCTGGGTGCCGCCGGTCGAGTGCTCGCAGGCCCTGCTCGAGCATCTTCAGCAGCAGGCCCGTGACCAGGCGCTGAGCTTGCCGGAACTGGAAGTGTTTGCCTGGGGCTACCTGCCGCTGGCTTATTCGGCGCGCTGTTTTACCGCCCGCGCGGAAAACCGGCCCAAGGACGATTGCGGTTTCATCTGCCAGCACTACCCCGAAGGTATTCCGCTGTTGACCCAGGAGGGCCAGCCGCTGTTTACCCTCAATGGCATCCAGACCATGTCGGCCGGGGTCTGCAATCTGTTGGCCGAGTATCCGAAAATGCGCGCCATGGGGGTCGATGCCTTGCGCCTGAGCCCGCGGGCGACCGATATGGGCGAGGTCATCGCGCAATTTCAGGCTGTGCGCCAAGGCCAGCAGCCGCCAGTGCTGGTGGATGGCTGCAATGGCTACTGGCATGGTCAACCGGGCATGCTACGGGTTGAGGAGGCCGGGTTATGTTGAACCTGGGCCCTGTGCTTTTACGACTCAGCGAACCGCTGCTGCCGTTGAGTCGGCATGTGCCGTTTCTGCTCCAGCAGTGGGTACTGGAAGCGCTGTTGCGGCGCTGGCTGGCCAGACCGCTGGAGGAAGGCGAGTTCGATCTGTTAGCCGGACGCTGGTTGCGGCTGGAGGTCAACGATTTGGGGCTGGCCTGGAACCTGACCCGGGACCGGCATGGCCTGCGTTTGGCCGACCGCTCGCCAGCAGATGTGTTGATCAAGGGCAACTGGCGTGAATTTCTGCTGCTGGCCAGCCGGCTGGAAGACCCCGATACCCTGTTTTTCCGGCGCCGGTTGGTGATTGAGGGCGACACCGACCTGGGGCTGGCAGTGAAAAACCTGATGGACAGCCTGGACCCTGAAGAGTTGCCGCCAAGGCTATGGGCTTTGCTTCAGCAGATGGGCAAGGCTGTGCAGCATCGGGCTGGTACGGATGCTGCTTGTCAGTCACAGGCTGAGGAGGCGAGAGCTCTGCGCAACGGCTGAGGCTGTCAGGGGCGCCCCAAAGTTGGGCGTGCGCTGTACCTGTTTGGTGCTTTATCGCCTTGCTTGGCCCGGGCGCCGGCAGACATGCTAGAGTGTCGTTTTGCAGCAACCAGCCTGTCGGCGGTGGAGACAGATCATGACAGACGCAACTTTGACAGACGGCCTGGGCCGGCGCATTGATTATCTGCGCCTGTCTGTGACTGACCGCTGTGATTTTCGTTGCGTTTACTGTATGGCCGAGGATATGACCTTTCTGCCTCGGCAGCAGGTCTTGAGCCTGGAAGAGATCGAGCGTCTGGCTCGGCTGTTTGTTGCCCAGGGGGTAAGCAAGATCCGGATTACCGGCGGTGAGCCGCTGGTGCGGCGTGGTGTGGTTGAACTGTGTGAGCGGATCAGCGGCTTGCCCGGACTGCGCGAACTGGTTATGACCACCAATGGCTCGCAACTGGCCAAACTGGCCGGGCCGCTGGCCACCGCCGGGGTCAAGCGCCTGAACATCAGCCTCGACAGCCTTGATCCGCAGCGCTTCAAGGCGTTGACTCGTACCGGGGAGCTGCAGCAAGTGCTGGCTGGTATTGAGGCCGCTCGCGAGGCCGGTTTTGCCCGGATCAAGCTCAATGTGGTGGCGCTCAAGGGCCGCAACGCCGATGAACTACCTGCGCTGGTTGACTATGCCCTGGCTCGAGGGCTGGACATCAGTTTCATCGAGGAAATGCCGCTCGGGCATGTTGGTCGTTCACGGGCCGAGACCCTGTGCAGCAGCGACGAAGTGCGGGCGCTGATCGCCGAGCGTTATGCGCTGCTCGACAGCACCGAAAGCTCGGGTGGTCCGGCGCGCTATGTACGCGTTGAAGGCTATCCCGAGTCGCGTATTGGTTTCATTTCACCCCACTCAAACAATTTTTGCGCTACCTGCAATCGGGTGCGCCTGACCGCTGAAGGGCGGCTGCTGCTGTGCCTTGGGCACGAAAACTCTCTTGATCTGCGAGCTCTGGTTCGCCGTCACCCAACCAGTGATGCGCCGATTCTCAAGGCGCTGCAACAGGCACTGCTGCGCAAACCGGCCCGCCACGAGTTTGATGTGAATGAGGTGCAGGTAGTGCGCTTTATGAATGCCAGTGGTGGTTAGGGTCTGTTGCCGACCGGGCTATTAGGCTTTCGTGCAATTAATCAGTGTTCCCTTAAGGACCATAACAGTTTGCCGCATTCTGTCGGCTCAGCTGTAACTGTTTGACCGTCTGGACGCGCCCTAGAATAGTGCAAGTCTGTTTCCCTCCTGCGTTCATTTTCGGGTCTTTCCATGCACGTCGCATCCGGCCGCTGGCTGCACGGTTTTCTATTGGCAATGACCACCGCCACGCTGTGGGGGGTATTGCCGATTCTGCTTAAAGAAGTGCTCAAGGACATGGACCCCTTTACCGTGACCTGGTATCGGATGATCAGTGCTGGTCTGGTTCTGTTCATCTGGCTGGCAGCGCGGCGCCGGCTGCCTTCGATTCGCGCGTTGTCGTCCACCAACAAAGTCCTGTTGGCTGTGGCAGTGTTGGGGTTGGCCTGTAATTACGTACTGTATCTGATGGCGCTTAACCGGCTGACCCCGGGTACCATGCAACTGATCATTCAGGTTGCGCCGATCATGCTGATGATTGGCAGCATGCTGGTGTTTCGTGAACGCTTTGGGCTTGGTCAGGTGTTGGGGTTGGCGGTCCTGATGCTGGGGTTCGGACTGTTTTTCAATCAGCGCCTGGGTGAGCTGTTTACCCAACTGAGCGGTTACACCCTGGGTATTCTGATTGCTCTGGCAGCGGCGTTTTCCTGGACGCTGTACGGTTTGGCGCAAAAGCAGTTGCTGACGGTCTGGTCATCGGTCACGGTGATGATGGTGATTTATCTGGGCAGTTCGGTACTGTTGTTGCCGCTGGCCGAGCCGGCCCAGATTCTCAGACTGTCCCATCTGCAGTTGTGGCTGCTGGCTGGTTGTTGCCTGAATACCCTGGTGGCCTATGGTGCCTTTGCCGAGGCACTGGTTCACTGGGAGGCTTCGCGGGTCAGTGCTACGGTGGCGACCACACCGCTGCTGACCTTCAGCATGGTGGCGCTGGGTGCGCTGTTGTGGCCGAGCGTGGTCGAACCTGAACTGCTTAACAGCCTGGCCTATATCGGGGCGCTGCTGGTGGTGGGCGGTTCGGCTCTGATTGCCCTGGCTCCAAGTCTGATCCAGAACCTGCGCAATCGCCGCCTGCGGCGGCTAAGTGTCACGCCGCCACCGGCCGGTTCTTGATTGGCAGCACAAAAGCGCAGTAGCCCGGTTTGTTGTTGACCTGTTCTGGACCGTTAGATGCCAGGGATGGCATCTACGAGCCCCCAGGGATGGGTTTACGGCGTGTCCAGAACAGGTCAACGACAAACCGGGCTGGCAGTGATCTCGATTAATCAGCGCTCCCTAACATTCCCTCTGGCCTGACCGCTGCATCGAACTGCGCCTCATCCAGATACCCCAATGCCAGCGCCGCCTGTTTCAGGGTGGTGCCTTCGGCGTAGGCTTTCTTGGCGATGTCTGCGGCCTTGTCGTAACCAATGACCGGATTCAGTGCGGTGACCAGCATCAGGCTGTTGTCCAGATGCTCGCGCATCTTTGCAGTATCCGGTTCCAAGCCTTCGATGCAGTGTTCGCGGAAACTGGTGCAGCCATCGGCCAATAGCCGGATCGATTGCAGCAGGTTGTGAATGATCACCGGCTTGAACACGTTGAGCTGCAGGTGACCATGGCTGGTGGCAACGCCAAGGGTGACGTCGTTGCCCAGCACCTGGCAGGCAATCATCGACAGTGCCTCGCACTGGGTCGGGTTGACCTTGCCGGGCATGATCGAACTGCCGGGCTCGTTGGCCGGTAGCCGGACTTCCGCTAGGCCCGCACGCGGGCCACTGCCGAGCAGTCGCAGATCGTTGGCCAGTTTCATTAATGTCAGCGCCAGTTGCCTGAAGGCACCATGCAGTTGCACCAGAGGTTCATGCCCGCTAAGCGCTGCAAACTTGTTGTCGGCGCTGGTGAAAGGCAGGCCGGTCAGTTGGGCCACTTCGGCGGCTAGCAGGCTGGCAAAGCGGGGTGGGGCATTGAGTCCGGTACCCACTGCAGTGCCGCCCTGAGCCAGAGCGCAGACTTTGGGCAGCGCCTGTTCCACCGCTTCAAGCCCCATATCCAACTGGTTGACGAAGGCCGAGAGTTCCTGACCGAAGGTTACCGGGGTGGCGTCCATCAGATGGGTGCGGCCAATCTTGATCAGTGCTTTGTGCTGTTCGGCCTGTTTGGCCAGTGCTGTGCGTAGTGCCTGCACGGCCGGTAGCAGGCGGGCGTGGGTTTCCTTGACGGCCGCCACGTGCATGGCGCTGGGAAAGGTGTCGTTGGAGCTTTGGGCGCGGTTGACGTGATCATTGGGATGGACCGGCTGTTTGCCACCCAGGGGTTGCCCGGCCAGTTGGTTGGCGCGGTTGGCGATGACCTCGTTGACGTTCATGTTGCTTTGGGTGCCGCTACCGGTCTGCCAGACTGACAGTGGGAAGTGCTGATCCAGGCTGCCGCTGAGGATGTCGTCGGCAGCCTGTTCGATCAGGCTGGCTATGTCGTCCGGCAGGTTGTCCAATTGCCGGTTGACCCGAGCTGCGGCTTTCTTGATCAGGGCCAGGGCATGCACGACTGCCAGTGGGATACGTTCTTCGCCGATGGCGAAGTGGTGCAGGGATCGTTGGGTCTGGGCTCCCCAGTAACGCTCGGCGGGCACCTCTATCGGGCCCATGCTGTCGGTTTCGCGACGAGTGTCCATGGTCGGACCTCCCTTGACTGGCGATGTGGGGGTGGGACTGTCAGTATAGGGGCTGGTGGTCACTGATATCGAGTTGGGAGAGGGGTATGCGGGTTTTTCTGCTGGGACTGGTGCTGGGCAGTTGGGTGATGCTGGTCCAGGCTGATGAGGCCAGTCATCGGGCCAGTGCCGAGCGATTTCTCAAACTGGCCAAGGCCGAGGGTATGACCGCAACGGTTTACGAGCAGGTCGGGCGGGCGCTGACATTGCAGTTCGCCCAGATGGGTGGCTCGATGCAGCACGAGGATCTGCTGCGTGACTATCAACGCCAGGCCCGTGCGCTGCTTGACACAGAGCTGGCCTGGGAAGCGATGCGTGACGAGTTGATCGATTTGTATGTACCGCTGTTCAGCGAGGCTGAGTTCGAGCAGTTGGCCGAATTCTACCAGTCGCCGGTTGGGCGCAAGCTGATGGACAATCTGCCAGAGCTGACCCAGAGTTCGCTGGCCATTACCCGAACACGCTGGGAGGAACGCCTGGCGCCCCAGATCGAAGAGTTGGTGGAGCAACTGGCCGCCGATCTGGAGGATCGCCAGGGTGGCCTGCGCTAGAGTCAATAGCCCATTATTTGCCGAATAAAACGCTGATTAATTGAGTTTTAGTGTTAGCCCAATTGTCGCTGACCTGTTCTGGACACGCCGTGAACCCATCCCTGGGGGCTTGACGATGCCCGTCCAGGGCATCGACAGTCCAGAACAGGTCAGCGCCAACTGGGCTGCTTGGCTTTTGTGTTATTAATCAGTGTTCCCTTAACTGGAGTAATCCCATGAGTAGCACCCAAGTAGCCTTGAATCAGGCCCTGCAAGCGCTGGAGCCGGTTCATCTGGAGCTGGTCAATGAAAGCCACATGCACAGCGTACCGCCTGGCTCGGAGTCGCATTTCAAGGCCGTGGTAGTCAGTGCGCGGTTCAACGATCTGAGCAAGGTCCGTCGTCATCAGGCGGTCTATGCGGCGCTGGGTGAGTTGATGCAGCGCATTCATGCGCTGGCATTGCATACCTACACCCCGGATGAGTGGCAGGCCCGCCAGCAGGCACCGGATTCGCCCAATTGCATGGGCGGTAGTAAAGCTGACCACTGAACGTTCAGTCATCTCCTGCTGTTTGATACACTGCGCGCCCTAAGGAAACACTGATTAAATCAGTTTCGGTGCTGGCCCGGTTGGTGCTGACCTGTTCTGGACACGCCGTGAACCCATCCATGGGGGCTTGGCGATGCCCGTCCGGGGCATCGACAGTCCAGAACAGGTCAGCGCCAACCGGGCTGTTGAGCTTGTGTGCAATTAATCAGTGTTTCCCTAATTGGTGCGCCCTTTACGCGGGCGATAACTGAATGTACGAGGTAGGCATGTCCAAGATTGTAGTGGTGGCGTTGTACAAGTTCGTCACGCTGGAAGATTTCGAGGCTCTGCGTCAGCCGTTGCTGGATGTCATGGTCGATAATGACGTCAAGGGTACGTTGCTGCTGGCCCGGGAAGGAATCAACGGGACCATTTCCGGCCCGCGGGCCGGGTTGGATCAAGTGCTGGCCTGGTTGCGCAACGATGCCCGCCTGGCCGATCTGGACTGGAAAGAGTCGCTGTGCGATGAGCAGCCGTTCTACCGGACCAAGGTCAAGCTGAAAAAGGAAATCGTTACCCTGGGTGTGCCGGGCATCAGTCCCAACGAGAAGGTGGGTACCTATGTTGAGCCCCAGGATTGGAATGCGCTGATCAGCGATCCTGAGGTGCTGCTGATCGACACCCGCAATGACTATGAGGTGTCGATTGGTAGCTTCAAGGGTGCCATTGACCCAAAAACCAAGACCTTTCGTGAATTCCCCGAGTATGTGAAGCAGCATTTCGATCCGGCCAGGCACAAGAAGGTTGCGATGTTCTGCACTGGTGGCATCCGCTGCGAAAAGGCCTCCAGCTATATGCTCAAGGAAGGTTTTGAGGAGGTCTATCACCTCAAGGGCGGCATTCTGCAATATTTCGAGGACGTGCCGGCAGAGCAGAGTCTGTGGGATGGCGAGTGCTTTGTGTTCGACAACCGGGTTACCGTGCGCCACGATCTGGCTCCCGGATCCTTTGGTCAATGTCACGCCTGTCGTCATCCGGTTTGCGCCGAAGATATGGCATCGCCGCAGTATGAGGAAGGTGTCAGTTGCCCGCACTGTTACGACAGCCTGCCAGAGAAGACCCGCCAGCGGGCGGAGGAGCGGCAGCGGCAGATCCAGTTGGCCAAGCTGCGCAACCAGCCGCACCCTATCGGCCTGCCGCAGGAACTGGCTTCACCCAACGCCAAACGCTGACGGAGACTGACACTAATGACCCAGCGCCTGATCTATGTGATGGACCCTATGTGTTCCTGGTGCTGGGGCTTTGCTCCGGTGATCGATGCTATCCAGGCTCGTTATCCCGAGCTGACTATTCATCTGGTTGCCGGTGGCTTGCGACCAGGGCAACGTGAACCTGTCGATACTGCCACCCGCCAGGTTCTGGCTGAGCACTGGCAGGCGGTTGAACAAGCGTCAGGGCAGCCCTTTCTTCAGCCGCAGCAACTGCCGGATGGTTTCGTCTACAACACCGAGCCGGCTTGTCGGGCTCTGGTTGCCGGGCGCGAGCTGGACAATCAACTGGTCTGGAATCTGGTCAAGGCGATTCAACAGGCGTTTTACGCCAGCCTGGCAGATGTGACCCAACCTGGGGTGCTGGTCGATTTGGCAGAGAGCTGTGGCTATTCGCGAACGGCGTTTGCCGCCAGTTACGATGCTGAATCTACCCGTGCGGCACTGGCGGCCGATTTTTCCTGGACCCGGGACCTGGGGATTGCAGGTTTTCCGACGTTGCTGGCCCAGCGCGACGGCCAGTTGGCATTGCTGACCAACGGTTATCAGTCTGCTGATCAGGTGCTGGCGCTGTTGTCACGTTGGTGCGAGGCTGGACAGGCAGCATCGGCGTCATGATGGTCAGTCTGAGTACCCTGATTCACCTGGCGTTGCATGCACTGGTGCCGCTGCTGGTGGCTTGGGTGTTTTTTCGCAGTCGGTGGCGCAAGGCCTGGCTGATCATGTTGGCGACCATGCTGGTGGATCTTGATCATCTGCTGGCCGACCCGCTATTCGATCCCAATCGTTGCTCGATCGGCTTTCATCCGCTGCACAGCTATACCGCGATCACCTTCTATCTGCTGATGTCGCTTTGGCAGCCGACCCGCTTGGTGGGCCTGGGGCTGCTGATTCACATGCTGGTGGATGCCAGTGATTGCTGGCGCATGGCTGGTTTTCCATTGCCATAAAATGGCTTAGCGTTCGCGCAAGGCCTCGGCACGCGCCCTCAGCACCGGCTTGAGTAGATAGCTGAGAATGCTTTTCTGGCCGGTGATGATGTCCACGCTGGCGATCATTCCGGGGATGATCAATAGCGGGTGGTCGCTGTCGCCCAGGTAGTTGCGTTCGGTACGCAGGCGGATCAGGTAATAGCTTTCGCCCTGTTCATCGGTCACGGTGTCAGCGCTGATGTGCTCCAGTTCACCCTTGAGCCCGCCGTAGATGGTGAAGTCATAGGCGGTAATCTTGATCATGGCTTCCTGGCCGGGATGCAGGAAGGCGATGTCCTGCGGACGAATCCTGGCCTCAAACAGCAGGCTGTCATCCAGCGGAATGATTTCCACCAGATCATCGCCCGGCTGGATGACCCCGCCCACGGTGTTGACCAGCAACTGCTGGACGATGCCATTGACCGGTGAGGTCACCAGAGTGCGGCGCACCCGGTCTTCCAGTGCCAGGCCTGAGGCCTGGGTTTTTTCAAGTTCCACGCGGGTCTGATTCAGTTCGCCCAATGCTTCGCTGCGGAACCGGTTGCGGGCTTCCTCGATTTTGCGTTCGACTTCCCGCAGGGCCGATTCGGCTCGAGGAATGGCCAGGGTGGTGCCGTCCAGGTTGCCCCGGGTTTCTACTTCGGCACGGCGCAGGCGCAACACTTCCACTTCAGAAATTGCTCCATCGGCCACCAGTGGCGCCGACATGTTGATCTCCTGGCGTAGCAGAGCCAGGCTGTTACGGAACTGGCTCTGCTTGGAGCGCAGCTCACTCAATTCCTGGGCGCGCTGGCGGCGTTGCTCCTCAAGAATGGCCAGTTCATCATTCAGGCGCCGTTGTCGGCTGTCGTGCAATGCCAGTTCGGCAGCGGCCAACTCGGGTGCCTCTTTCAAGACATTCTCCGGCAACACCAGATCTATACCTTCGGTTTCGGCGGTGAGCCTGGCCAGTTTGGCCTGCTTGCCCAGACGTTCGGCCCGGGTTTCCTGCACGTTCGAGGCAAACCGAGTGTCGTCCAGCCGCAGCAAGGGGTCGCCACGGTTGATGATCTGGCCTTCACGGACCAGGATTTCGGCTACGATTCCGCCTTCCAGGTTCTGGATGCGCTGCAGCTTGCCGGAGGGTATCGCCTTGCCCTGGCCGCGGGTCAGCTCTTCGACTTCGGCAAAGTGAGCCCAGGTCAGGCCGGTCACGATGAACGCGACCAGAGCCCAGAGCATCATCCTCGCCGAACGGGGTGAGTCTTCCAGGATTGCGTGGGCCAAGTCTGGAAGTGGGGCCTCGGTGATGGTCCTGGCCGTTGGTTTGGCGGTAGTTTTGCCGTTGTTTTCAGGGGCGGGCGACATTGACTTGCCCCTTGCGCAAGGCTTCCAGGACCTGCTCCTTGGGTCCGTCGGCGACGATTTTTCCTGCGTCGATAACAACCAGGCGGCTGACCAGAGCCAGCATCGAGGCCCGGTGGGTAACCAGAATCAGGGTTTTTTGTGCAATTACCTGAGCCAACTGACGCTTGAGGCGTTCCTCGCTGCTGTTATCCAGCGCGCTGGTGGGTTCATCAAGGAGCAGTATCGGTGGGTCCAGCAGCAGGGCACGGGCAACCGCCACTGCCTGGCGTTGGCCCCCAGAGAGGTTCTGGCCGCGCTCACCAACCTCCAGGTTCAGGCCCTGGGGATGCTGGCGGGCAAACTCGCTGACCCCGGCCAGGTTGCAGACCTGTTGCAGGCGCTCGTCATCGACATAGCGGGCACCCATAGTCAGGTTGTCGCGCAGGCTGCCGCTGAACAGTTGGATATCCTGGGGGACGTAGCCGATATTGTGGCGCAGGTCAGCGACATCAAGCTGGTGGATGTCCAGGCCGTCGATCAGCAGGTGGCCGCTGTCGGGTTGATAGAGATTGAGCAGCAGTTTTTCCAGGGTGCTCTTGCCCGAGCCGCTGCGGCCGATAATGCCAACATGCTCGCCGGGCATGATCTTCAGACTGATATGGTCCAGCGCCGGATACTGCTGCTGAGGGTAGGTAAAGCTCAGGTTGCGGACTTCAATCGCGCCGTGCAGGTTTTGCCGGTGGGTTGGCAGGCTGTTGGCCTGACGTTCCTGGGGCATGGTCATCATCTGGTCGGTGGTCGAGACGGTCAGTTTGGCCTGCTGGTAACGGGTCAACAGGCTGGCGATCTGTGACAGCGGCGCCAGTGCCCGGCTATTGAGCAGGTAGCAGGCGATCAGGCCTCCCATGCTCAAATTGCCCTGCATGATCAGGTAAACACCGCCGACAATGACTGCCACTCCCGACAGTTGCTGAATGAACAGGGTGCCGTTGACGGCCAGAGTCGATAGCTTGCGGGCCTTCATTTCCAGTCGACTGAGGCTACCAATGGTGGTTTCCCACTGCCGCTGGCGCTCGCTTTCGGCGCCGGTCACCTTGATCAGGTCGATACCGCCCAGGGTTTCGATCAGCATGGCCTGACGTTCGCTGGCCAATTGCAGGCTTTGCTGGATCGCGCGTGATAGCGGGCCCTGAATCAACCACCCCAGCAACAGGGTCAGGGGGAACGCCAGTAGCGGGATCAGTACCAGTGGGCCGCCGATCAGGCCGATAACCAACAGGATCAGTAAGGCGAAGGGCAGGTCGATCAGGCTGGTCAGGGTCAGCGAGGTGAGAAAGTCGCGCAGGCTCTGGAATTCGTGAATGTGTTGGGCAAAGCTGCCGACCCGCTCGGGGCGGGCCTTGAGATTCATGCCGGTGATGCGTTCAAACAGGGTGGCGGACAGGATCAGGTCGGTTTTCTTGCCGGCCAGATCAAGGAAGTAGCTGCGCAGGGTACGCAGAATCAGGTCGAACAGCAGCGCCAGGGAAATGCCGATGGCCAGGACCCAGAGGGTGGTCAGCGCCAGGTTTGGCACGACCCGGTCGTAGACGTTCATGACGAACAGCGGGGTACTCAGGGCAATCAGGTTGATCAGAAAGCTGGCGACCATGGAATCGGCATAGAGCCTGCGCGACAGACGCAGGGTATCGCGGAACCAGTGCCGGGTACGGGGTATGGGCGAGCTGTGCGGCAGCTCCGAACGATGCCGTGGTTGGGCGAAGAAGGCCTGTCCAGAATACAGCTTGGCTAGCTTGGTGCGTTCGATCTGCTTGGCGCCGCCGGCGGATTCGCCTGTCAGTATCCGAGCCTGGTTGGTATCGATCCAGGCCTCGAGAACAACATAGCGGCCATTGTTCAGAAACAGCAGGGCCGGGAGTGCTATGTCGTCGATAGCCTCCAGCGAGCGGCTCAGAATACGCCCTTGCAGGCCGGCACGTGCCACCGCACGGGGCAGCAGTTCGGGGACCATGCGTTGGTCCAGCAGGGGCAGGCCGGCGGTCAACTGGCCTTTACTGGTTTTGACCTGCAGGCAGTCACACAAGGCCAGCAGGGTATCCAGCAAAGGATCATCGAAGCGCCCGCGTGGATCATCGCGGGTGCCGGTTTTTGCCTCTTGGTCGGGGCTCGGCGGCCCCGACAATACGTCAGGCATGCTCAAGATTTACTGTCCGGCTGGCAGGAGTGTGCTGTGCACCTCGGACAGTGCCATTGCTTCGGCTGGTGCGACAATCGACTGGCTACGCAGCAGGTCACCGGTTACCGCCAGGAGCCGGTACTGGGAAAAGTACTCGACAAAGCGGGTTTCGGTCAGGCGACGCTGGGCGGTGAACAGTTCGTTTTCACTGTCGAGCAGGTCGAGCAGAGTGCGTTCGCCAATGTTGAATTGCTGTCGATAGGCTTCACGGACCCTGACACTGTAGTCGACATACTGTTGAGCGATCGGCACCTGCTGGCTCGCGCTGTCCATCGCGTTCCAGGCCAGACGCAGCTCTTCGGTCAGTTGCCGGTAAGCGTTGTTGCGTATCTCCAGGGCTTCGTTCATCTGGTGGGCGCTGGAGTGCATACGTGCTTGGTCACGCCCGCCGCTGTAGAGGTTGTAGCGCATCCGCAGCATTGCCTGCCATTCGTTGTAATGGCCTGGGCTGCCGTCGAGGTTATTGTCGACGTTGCGCGACAGTTCCAGATCGAAGCGCGGGTAGAACGGAGCCTTGGCTGTTTCATATTGCTTTTGGGCGGCCTGATGATCAGCTTCGGCGACCTTTATCAGCGGGTTGTTGGTGATATTGGCCAGGGCCGACTCCAGAGAGCCAGGGAGGTGGTGGGCAATCGGCCCCGGCAGGCTCAGGTCGCCGGGAAGCTGACTGACCACGCTGTAGTAGACCGCTTCGGCATCGATCAGGTTGGCCTGTTCGGTGACCAGGTTGTTGCGGGCCAGGGCCAGACGGGCCTCGGCCTGATCAAGGTCGGCTGTACGGCCGACGCCGCGCTCACTGCGCAGCCGAATCTGATCATGCACACGTTGGTGGCTACTCAGATTGTCTTCGGCCAGTCTAACCATTTCCCGGCGCATCAGCACTTCGTGGTAGGCCTCCACTGTGGCCAAAGCGATCTGCTCGGCGGTACTCAACACGCGGTAGGCTCTTGAATTTACCGTGGCTTCGTTGCGTCGCACATCATTGGGTGTGGCAAAGCCGTCGAACAGCATCTGACCCAGTCTCACCTGTCCCTCGCCACGGGTCAGACGCCTCCAGTGATCTCCTCCAGCCCGTGTGGCAGGGCTATCGGTACCTTCGCGGCCATAACCGGCACTCAGGTCAATGGTTGGTAGGTAGCCGGCCCTCGCTCCCTTGAGATCCTCATTGGCCGCCAGCCGGCTGTTGGCGGTGGCCCTAATTTGCGGGTGGGTATCAAGAGCTGTCTGAATCGCCTGCGGCAGGGATTGCCCCTGAGCTGCAAGGCTGACTGACAGCGCCAGCGGCATGATCAAGTATTGCCAGGTCGTGATCGTGCGCATAAATCCTCCGTTGAATGCCAGTTTCTGTTGTGTCCATGCACTGCAGTGCCTCATGCGCCTAATCCCAGTTTAGATGGGGCTGGTGATGGCACAACGCTGTTTCGAAAGCATTCTGATATCAAAAGGAAGTGGCTGAACGCCCCGATATTTCCAATGCATCTAATGCTTTCCAGGCACATGCCAGATCTGTGTAGTATATTTTTTGAGCAAAAGCCAATTATCTGGCATGAGGCCTATTTTTCGTTGGTTGTTGACGGTTTTGTGACGCTGTGCTGGCGCCATTAATTTGCCGCTGCTTTGGGTGATGGAAGGCTTTGTTGAACCCCAGGATTGGCTGTTCGGGAATGGAAACAGGTTGGCTCTCGACTCTCTGGTGAGCGGGGGCGTTGTCATCGGTTGCGAAAGGGAGTCATTCACATGGCTGGCATCAATGCAGTGGTAATCAAGGTTATCGGTCAGGTATTCGCGGTTGGTCCTGGCGGGGAAAGGCGCCTGCTGGTTGAGGGAGACCGGGTTTTGGCCGGAGAAAGGGTGATCACCGGCGAGGCTGGTGGTGTTTCTTTGGCTCTGGATGACGGTCGAGAGCTTGATCTGGGCAGAGAGTCTTCGTTCCTGTTGAGTGACTCGCCTCCTGCGGCGGATGAGCCGATGGATATCGAGGCTATTCAACAGGCCATTGCAGCAGGTGCTGACCCGACCTTGCTATTTGAGGCTACGGCCGCTGGCCCGGGTGCTGGCGCAGCCGGTGGTGGTGAAGGCGGGGGGCACAGCTTTGTATTGCTTGACCGCCTGGATCTGCGGGTCAACCCGCAGGTAGGCTACGATACGGCCGGTCCCCAGTTCGCTACGCTCGATATTCCCCAGGATGAAGATCTGTTCTTCGCGCAGGATGAGGAGTTACCGCCGCAAGAGCCGCCAGTGATCAGTATTCAACCAATTGGCGGTGCCGATGCTTCGGTGACAGTGGAAGGCGGAGTGCTGGAGTTTCTGGTGACCTTGTCGGCTCCCAGCTCTGTACCCATTACCTTCACCTGGACCCTGAGTTTTGGCACTGCCGAATTAGCTGATCTGCAAGCCGGGGTGCTGCTGACCAATACGGTGACCATCCCTCCGGGGGTTACCAGCTATGTAATTTCGATTCCCACTTTTGATGACGATATCTATGAAGGTGGCCCAGGTACCTTTGAGGACCTGTTTATCACCATCAGCGACGTGATCGCCGCAACTCCCGGGCAGACCCAGGTTACCGGGCTGATCGAGGACAATGATCCGTTGCCGGTGGTCAACATCGTTGAAGTAGCCGAAGGCGTTGGTGCGGTGACGGTGGAAGGCGGCAATCTGGTGTTCCAGATCAGCCTCAGCGGTCCGTCCAGCGAGCCGGTCGAGGTGTTCTGGGAACTGGTGCTCGATGGCACGGCTGAAGAAGCCGACCTGATCACTCCGGTGACCTACAGTGGTTCGGTAATCATTCCCGCTGGTGAAACCAGCGCCCAGGTCATTGTCCCCACCTTCGATGACGACATTTTCGAGGGCGGCCCCGGCACCTTCGAGGATCTGAGTTTCAACCTGACCGGGGTAACTGGTGCCGGGCTCGGCACGGTCTCCAGCGTCAGCGGCCAGATCGAAGACAACGAACAACTGCCGGTGGTCAACATCGTTGAAGTGGCCGAAGGCGTTGGTGCGGTGACGGTGGAAGGCGGCAATCTGGTGTTCCAGATCAGCCTCAGCGGTCCGTCCAGCGAACCGGTCGAGGTGTTCTGGGAACTGGTGCTCGATGGCACGGCTGAAGAAGCCGACCTGATCACTCCGGTGACCTACAGCGGTTCGGTGATCATCCCCGCTGGTGAAACCAGCGCCCAGGTCATTGTCCCCACCTTCGATGACGACATTTTCGAGGGCGGCCCCGGCACCTTCGAGGATCTGAGTTTCAACCTGACCGGGGTAACCGGTGCCGGGCTCGGCCCGGTCTCCAGCGTCAGTGGTCAGATCGAAGACAACGAACAACTGCCTACCCTGGATTTGGAGGTCAATGCCAAGGGGATTGGCGCGGTGGTCGAGGAGGGGGGTGATCTGGTGTTCAAGGTCAATCTCAGCGGTTTGTCAGCCTTTGAGACCAGCGTGGACTGGACCATTACCTTTGGCACTGCCAGCCCCGATGATTTGACCGATCCGCTAACCCTTAGCGGTACCCTGATCATTCCCGCTGGCAGTGCCTCGGGCAATATCGTGATATCCACCTTCGATGATCTGCTGTTCGAAGGTGGTCCAGGTACCTTTGAGAGCTTGTTCCTGACCCTCAGTAATCCGGTCGGGGCTCAATTGGGTGTCAGTGTGGCCAAAGGGCTGATTGAAGATAATGACCTCCTGCCCGAAGGCACTGCGGACAAGTACAAAGTTATCGAAGGGCAGGTGCTGGATTCGGAAGCTGACGGAGCGATCCAGGGCGTGCTGTTCAATGACCAGCCAGGTTTGAGTGTTGCCAGTGTTTCACTCAATGCCGATGGCAGTGACCCACAAGCGGTAGGTCCTGGCGGCCTGGTGTTCATGACTGCTTTGGGAGGGACGTTGACGGTCTACGCCAATGGCGAGTTCGTCTATCAGGCGCCGGTGCTGAATCATCCGTTGGATCAGGACTATCTGCTTGATAGCTTCTACTATCTGGCCTCCGATGGCACCAACCTGTCTGAGCCGATTAAGGTCAGCATCAAGGTCTTCGATACCGAGCCGGTCATTGAGGCGGTCGAAAATCTGGTAGTGGACAATACCGCAGGAGTGACCATCGGAACCTGGAGCTATGACCCCGGTGCCGATGGCTTGCGTCAGCAGATGGCTGACCTGGAAAGCGGCATCAACCTCAGCTTCGACAGCTCTGGTTTGAACGGCACCTTTATCAGTGAGCGCGAAGATGTCTATCAGGGCGGCGACTATCTGGGTGAGAAGCTGACGGTCAAGGTCCAGGATGGAGATAATGTCTATACCTTCTTCACCCTGTTCATGAAGGTGGACGGCACCTACGAGTTCGACCTGATCACGCCCAATCCGACTCTGTCTGAGACTAATACCTTCGACAAGAACATCGGCGGCAATTTCTCTGAGTTGTGGACCGAGCAGATCTTTGGCGCCAGCTTCAATTCCTCCACGGATATCCGTTTCACCGGAGGCGGTGGGGCCTCGGTCAACTCCAGTACTCAGGGCATTGGGGTTGGTAACAACTTCATCAGCGCTGGCCAGTCACTGAACATGGCGTTCTTTGTCGCTGATGGCGATGGCAACACCGCAACACACCCGACTGAGCAAAAGGAAATCAACATCGCCAGTCTGAGCTTCTTCTTCGCCGGAGGCTCGGGATCGGCAGTGATCAACATCCTGGTCAAGGATGAAAATGGGGCGACTATAGCGACCCTCAATGGCGTCGATATCAGTCATGGCGCTCCGGTGGCGGTCAATGCCCAGGACCTGAATATCCAGGGGTTCTACGAGCTGACTGTGCAGCATGTTTCCGGTGACCAGATGCGTCTGCGCACCTTGAGCACGGAGGTGGAAATTCTGCCGGCGGATCAAAAGCTCAACTTCAATGTTGAGATTGTTGACGCCGACTTTGACGCAGATGATTTCGACTTTACAGTCGATATAGCCACACCGGTGATGAGTCAACTGCTGGTCGGTACTTCTGCTGATGATGTGCTCCCCACTGGGACGGGGGATGCCATCGCAATTGGTGATGTGAAGGGCATTCTGAGTGTTGAGAATCCTGACAACTACAACATAGTTTTGATTGCTGACTTGTCCGGCAGTATGGCGTTCAACTCAGGAACGCCAGGTCTGACCCGGGTCGAGCTGATGAAGCAGGCCCTGACCAAGCTGGTCAATGATCTGGCCCAGCACAACGGCCAGGTCAATGTTCATCTGGTGCCGTTTGGCACCAATATCGCTACGCCTCAAACCTTCAACCTGGGCAATCCAGCTGAAGTAGCGCTGTTGCTGGCTGCGATCATGGCCATGGAGGCTACTCTGGGTGGCACCAACTATCACGCGGCCTTGCTGGCAACCGAGCAGTGGCTGGATGGGCAGGTGCCGACGACACAGGGGTTCCACAACAAGGTGTTGTTCCTGACTGATGGCAATCCTACCTACCATTTGAATAATGGTGGTAACCCGGTCTCTGGAGGGGCCGGAGATACGACCAGCGCTGCCAATTTGTCCAATGCAGTATCGGCCATGGCGTCGCTGGTTGGCAGCCACGATGTGGCAGTCAGCGCGATTGGTATCGGCGCCAATATCAATGAGAACTACCTGCGGTTCTTCGACAATACCTCGGTGACAGGAAATGCCACGGTACGGATTGGCGGAACCAATATTTCCGGTCCGGTCGGTCAGGTCGAAATCGTCAATACCGCTGAGGATCTGGAGTTGGCTCTGAGCGGTGCGGTCGACCTGGTACCCTTTGTTGGCGATGACATAGTGATCGGCAGTGATGGCGATGACATCCTGTTCGGTGACACCATCAGCTCCGATGCGCTGGGCGCGGCCTACGCCGGGCAGGGCTATCAGGGATTGGTCAATTATTTGACCGATCAGCTTGGCCGGGCTCCCACCACTGAAGAGCTGATTGCCGAGATTCGCAGCGATCCGCTGAAGTTTTACGATCCGAACAACCCGCTGGGTGGTGACGATGTGCTGATTGGCGGTGCCGGTAATGATCTGCTGTTCGGAGGGGCCGGTGATGACGTGCTGATTGGCGGCCCGGGCAACGACATCATGTATGGCGGTCTGGGGGCCGACACTTTCGTCTGGCAGTCCGGTGATCAGGGTAGTGTCGATAGCCCGGCCGTTGATATCGTCATGGATTTCAGCCTGGCCGAGGGTGATCGTCTGGATCTGAGTGAGTTGCTTGGCGGTATCGACGCTGGCGATATCTTCAGTTACCTGCAAGCGGAGGGGACGGTGTTCGAGGGAGTGAACAGCACCCTGCTGAAGGTCAGCAGCAGTGGCGATGTGGCCGATGCGGTGGATCAGCAGATCCTGCTCAAGGGCGTCAGTTGGAGCAATGCCGACATCAGCAACATGCTGGCAGATCCGGACCCGAGTCTTCTGGTCTGAGCCGTAAGAGGTGAACAAGGGCCGGCCTGGGTGACCAGGACCGGCCCTTGTTCTATAGTGGCTGCACTACCAGCGGTAAAAGCCGGGGGCGAGGATGTTTGTCAAACGCGATGAACGGGGCTGGATCATCGATGCGTCACTGGACGCGCAGGCTGGTTACCACGAGCAGTTGGCCGATGATCATCCGGAATTGCTCGACTGGGGGCGTCAGCAGGCGGCTCTGGCCAGTCTGCAGCGGCTGCGTGACAGCGACCAGGATCTGGTCCGGGTGATCGAGGATCTGGTCGATGTGCTGTTGCAGCGCGGAGTAATCCGGATCACCGATCTGCCCGAGGCGGCGGTGGCCAAACTGGATCGCCGCTCCCAGGCTCGTGCCCGGCTCAGCGAACTGGCGAACCTGATTGATCAGGATGAAGGCGGTCCGCTGATCTAGGAAGCCTGATTAGCCGCTCAGCCAGCCTGCTCCTGCCAGCTTGCCGGCTCTGCCAGGGCCCGTCCCTGCATGGCTTCGATTCCCAGGCTGATCAAGGCCTGAATCTCTCCTTTGGTTTGTACCTGCTCGGCGATCAGCGGCAGATCAATCCGTTGTGCCGTTTTGACCAGGGCTTCCAGGTACAGATGTTTTTCCGGGGCCTGGTCCAGGTCTCGAATAAAGCTGCTTTCGATCTTGAGATAGGCCAGCCCGATCAAAGCCAGTTCACCAATCAGACTGAGTTGGCGGCCAAAGTGCTGCAGGGCCAGTTGGCAGCCGCTGGCTTTGAGGTCGGCTGCCAACTTGCCGACATCCTGGCTGTTTTGCAGGTAGCGAGCGTCGATCTCCAGAGTCAGATAATGGGCGCCGTTGTGTTTGTCCAGTTGCTGGCTCAGTCGTTGCCGCTGCTCAGGATTATGCAGGGTGTCGGCGGTGATGCTCAGGGCCAGGGCGCCAGGGTGTTTGTCCAGATGCGCCAAAGCCATGCTCAGCATGCACTGATCAAAGGCTCCTGCCAGCCCCAGACGTTCGATCCAGGGCAGGAACTGCCCGGCACTCATCAGTTGGCCCTGGGCGTCGGGGAGCCGTACCAGCAGCTTGTGATGCAGTACCTGGGTCTGGTCCTGGCCGCCCATGGCTGGTTGGAAATGCAGGACGAAACGGCGCTGCTCGATTGCCTCGCTGAGCAGGGTACGCCAGCCGTGGGCGGTATCGACTATTTGCCCGGCATCAGCCGGGCGATAGCCCGGTTTGATTCTCTCGCCTGCGGTGCTGGACTCGGCCAGCGCCTGATCCATACGGCTCAGTACCTGGGCATTACCATCGCCTGGCCGGTAACCGGCAATTCCCAAGGCTATCGGCTGATGCTCCACCTGGCTGATCAGGTCTTCCAGGCTGCTGGCCTGGGTTGCCAGTTGACCGGCCAGCGCCTGAATGTCTTCCAGCTGGCTGCCGGGAGCCAACACCAGAAACTCTCCCCCGCGTGAACGGCAGCATAGCCAGGTCGGATGGGCTGCCTGAATAGCTTGCAATGGGACGGCCATGGCCTGGAGGATGGCATCGGTACGAGCGGCGCCCAGGGTCTGATTGAGCTGGTTGAGATTGCCCAGGCGCATCGCCAGAAGAAAGCCATCGGGCGTTTCGCCTGGCGTCAGCGCGGCCTGCAGGCCGTGCTCAAAGGCCAGTCGGTTGGGCAGGTCGGTCAGGCTGTCATGGTAGGCCTGGCGACGGTAAAGCTCGGTCTGTGCCGCTTCCTGCTCGAACAGATTCTTGAGTTTGCCAACCATCTGGTTCATGGCCAGGACCACATGGCGCAGTTCCGGTGTGCGTGGCACCCGGGGCAGGGTGCGATATTCGCGCCGGGTAATGGCTTCGGCCTGGTCGGCCATGGCCAGTAGCGGGCGCAACTGGCGTTTGAGCAGCAAGGCGCCGAGCAGGGCGCTAATCACGCCACACAGCAGCAGCCAGCCGAGAGTGCCCAAGGCACTGTCCCACAACCGGTTAAGGGCGAACTGCGGGTGGCTCAACACCTCGACCCGGGCGAACTGTTGCCAGCCGCGCATGATCAGCGCATCGCCGCCCTGGGCCTCTAGGTTGACCAGTCGTACGAACCAGCCAGGTGCGCGGGTTTCGTCGAGGCTGCGGGTGCGCTCGACCAGCACCTGGCCGTCGGCAATAGCGACTACCCGGATGCTGGCGAAATAGCCGCTATCAAAGATCGAGCTGACCATCAGCTCAATCATGGCTGGATCTTCGACATGGGGCGTCAGCGATAGCCCGAGGGCCGTGGCCGCGTCCTGGGCGTGCGAGCGTAGCTGAGTCTGGAGCTGATCTCGGGAGTTTTCCACACTGACCAGAAAACTCCCGCTGAACGCTATCAGCAGGAACAGGCAGATGGCCAGGAGAAGCTGTTTTACCAACGACATGGTGTACTCCTCATCCTCATGGTGCCGTGAACTCGGTGAAACCTTCGTCACGCATTTTCCGCAACAGGTCCTGCCAGCGTGACAACTGCTTGGCTGAGCCGGTTTGGGTACTGCCGCCGGCGCTGGCAAGCCAGAGCCCTTCGGCGTTGAAGCTGTAAACCGGGATCAGGTCTGGGCGCTGCGAGGCAGGACGGATCTCGTCAATCAGGTTGTCCAGTACCAGCGGCTCGCTGTCCGGTGTCCGGTAATAGGTCAGTACCATGTGGGCCTGATTCAGCTCCACAGCCTTGACGTAGGTCAGACGCAGATGATCATTGGGAATGCCCAGTCGGCGCAGGCTGAAATACTTGGCGATGGCGTAGTCTTCGCAGTCACCGGCGCCTTTGACCAGCGATTCGACCGGGGTGGCCCAATAGTCAATCTCGCCCCAGATGTCGATGTCGTCGGCAAAACGCAGGCGCTGGTTAAAAAAGCGGTTGACGGTGTTCAGCAGGCTTTGGGTGTCGCCATTGCCCGGATTTTCAAGCAGCGCCTGCCATTCCTGCAGGCGCCAGCGGGCCTGCATATCCAGGCTATAACGCTGCTCGGCACGGGTGATGATTCGGGAAAAGTCCCAGCCGTAGCCAGCCAGTGATACCAGCATCAGGCAGGTCAGAACAATGGGCCAGAACCTGGGGCGAACTTTCACTGTGGCGGGCTCTCACTCGGTCGGGAGCGCTAGGCAAACTCTGAACAGGGTTGCTTTCGTCATTGCGAGGGCCGTAGGCCCGTGGCAATCCATGACGCGTTTTCAGCGGTTCCCTGAGTCCGATGACCACAGTGTAGGCAAGGGATGCCGTCCTTGCATAATGATGGCACCGGTCTGACCGGTGCCGGCGGTTCAATGGCGTGACAGCAAGGCGGGCTTGGGCTTGTCTTCCGGGGCGTGGAACAGCAGGAACAGTTGAGTCAGGACTTCCGGAATATGGGCCAGCATGTCCTCGACCATTTCCTGGTCACGGGCGATCTCGGCGAACTCGGGCTGATCCTCGAACAGACCGGAGCCGACCATGACCGGTAGCAGCAGTTCGCTGACCGCTTCTTCTTCATTGTCGAACCAGTCTTCTTCGCGCAGGAAGACGCCTTCCATGAAGCCGATACACCAGCTACGCAAATCGGACTCATCCGGCTCGTCACCCAGACTCAGTTCACAAGGCAGTTCGATATCCTCGTCGCTGGCCAGTTCCCGGGCGATGCGAGCCTTGAGTTCGACCAGAGTCCCCTCGATGTCGGCCTGCTCCTGATCGTCCTGATAATTCGGCTCTTCAGCGAACAGTTCGGCGATCCACTCGTCTTCCGGAACTTCGACCGGGCTGATGCACAGCGCGGTCAGGTAGCCATGCCCGGCAAGATAGTCCAGCGCCTCGTCATGCAGGTCGTCGGCGTCGAGGAACTGTTGCAGGCGTTCAAGTTTGGCAGCAAAGGACATGGGAACACCTCGTGGTCGATGATTCAGGCATTGTACGCATGGCCGGCGCAATTGCCAAAGGCTGAGTGCGTCCCGTCAACATTGACTATATGGCTGTGCAAGGCTGGTATAATCGTCGGCTTTCGACCGCCGAGCCCGCTCAGGGGCTATTGACCAAGGGGAAGCATGCGCGAGCAAGCGTTACAACGGCTGCGGGAGGTATTTGGCTACAGTCAGTTCCGTGGCCAGCAGAGCGATATTATCGATCAGGTAGCCCAAGGTGGCGATGCCCTGGTGTTGATGCCGACCGGTGGCGGTAAATCGCTGTGCTACCAGATCCCCGGCCTGTTGCGTTCAGGGCTGACAGTCGTGGTGTCGCCGTTGATCGCGCTGATGGACGATCAGGTCGCCACGCTCAACGAGCTGGGCCTGCGAGCGGCAGCCTTGAATTCAACCCTGGATGAGCAGGCTCAGCGTGAGATTGCCGATAGCATGCGCCGCGGCGAGCTGGAGTTTCTCTATTTGGCTCCTGAGCGCTTGGTCAAGCCCCGAACTCTGGCCTTTCTGCAGAGCCTGGAGATCGCCCTGTTTGCGATTGACGAGGCCCACTGCGTGTCCCAATGGGGGCACGATTTTCGCCCGGAATACCTGCAGCTCGGAGTCTTGGCCGAGCAGTTCCCCGGGGTGCCGCGCATTGCCCTGACCGCTACTGCCGATGAGCGTACCCGTCAGGAAATGATCCAGCGTTTGAAGCTGGAGCAGGCGCGCTGCTTCGTATCCGGTTTCGACCGGCCGAACATCTTCTACCGGATCGTACCCAAGGACCGGCCTCGCCAGCAGTTGCAGCAGTTCCTGGCCCAGCACCGGGGCAATGCCGGCATTGTCTATTGCATGTCGCGCAAGAAGGTCGAAGACACTGCCCAGTGGCTCAGTGAACAGGGCTGGCCGGCTTTGCCCTATCACGCCGGGCTCTCGGCGGAGCTGCGCAGCTATCACCAGAAGCGCTTTCTCAACGAGGAAGGGCTGATCATGGTCGCTACCATTGCCTTCGGTATGGGAATCGACAAGTCCAATGTGCGCTTTGTTGCCCATCTGGACCTGCCCAAGAGCGTCGAGGCCTATTACCAGGAAACCGGCCGGGCGGGTCGGGATGGCTTGCCGGCCGATGCCTGGATGGCCTATGGGTTGCAGGATGTTCTGATGCTCAACCAGATCATGGCCAACTCCGAAGGTGATGAGCGGCACAAGCGCATTGAGCGGCACAAGCTGGATGCCATGCTGGCTCTATGCGAGTTGACCAGTTGCCGGCGCCAGACCTTGCTGGGCTATTTCGACGAAACGCTGGCCGAGCCTTGCGGTCATTGTGATAACTGCCTGGAGCCGGTAAGCACCTGGGATGGCAGCGAGGCGGCGCGCATGGCACTGTCGACGGCCTACCGCAGCGGCCAGCGTTATGGCGTTGGGCATCTTATCGATATTTTGCTGGGACGCGACAACGACAAGATTCGCAGCGCCGGTCATCAGCATCTGTCTACATACGGGATTGGCAAGCAGCTTAGCGAGGCAGACTGGCGCTCGGTTTTTCGCCAGTTGATTGCCCGCGGCCTGATGGATATCGATCTGGATGGATATGGCGGGCTGCGTCTGAACGATAGCTGTCGTCCTTTGCTGCGCGGTGAACAGGGGCTGGCGTTGCGTCGCGATCCCAGTCGCTCGGCACCGTTGCCGGGCCGCAGCAGCGATCGCCCGGTGATCGCCGACGCCGATCGGGAGCTGTGGGAGCGACTGCGGGCGTTGCGCAAGCGCCTGGCTGAGGCCCACAGCGTGCCGCCTTATGTGATTTTCCCGGACTCAACCCTGGTCGATATGCTGCGTCAACGGCCTGCGACGCTGCAGGATATGGCGCTGGTCAGCGGGGTGGGTGCCCATAAGCTGGAGCGTTACGGGGCCGAATTTTTGCAGGTATTGCTTGAGGGGCAAGGCCGTGATCCGGCGGCTGAGAGTGCCCAGGGCAGCGCTCGCGAGGCTGTAGCACTGGCCTTGGCCGGAATGGGGGCGGAGCAGATTGCGCACCAGCTCGGCCAGCCGGTCAAGCAGGTCTGGATGCAGTTGGCGCAGGCGATCAGTCTGGGGCAGTTGGCGTTGGAGCAGGTGCTCGATCTGCCGGCCGAGCAAATCGAACGCTTGCAGGATGCCTTTCTCAATGATGGCGGCGATGAGCTGCCTGGAGTGCGGACCTTGGCCCGGCAACTGGATGAGCCGGTGGACGAAGGCATTCTGCACTGTATCCGGGCTGCTCTGGAGCTGGAGATTTCTGGCGCCTGAGGCTCTTGCCAGGGCGCCAGAACTATCGTCAGAAGGTCTGCCCCAGATTCATGTACAGCGCCCGCTCACCCTCCTGGTTGGCGCCAAAACCGAGGAACAGCGGGCCGAGCAGGGTGTCCATGCCAACCATCAGGCTGCCGGCACCCATATAACCGGTGTCGAAGCCATCGTCGTCCTTGTTGTAAACCCGCCCGTACTCGAAGCTTCCGCCCAGATAGAGCGGCAGACTGACCGGCAGGAAATTGCCCGGGTTCAGTTGCCGGTAGTAGATTACCCGACCCATATTGTAGTTCTGACCGGCCAGGCCATTCTGGCGGAAACCGGAAAACCTGCCGATGCCGCCGAGCAGGAAGCTGCTCTGGGCCACATCGACCTTGCTGTCGGTACGGCCAAGGAAGGCGCCCAGTTGCCAGGTGTTGGCTCCGAGACTGAACACCCGGTTGTACTTGAACTCGGCCTGGCGGTAACGCTCGTTGGCTCCCAGATCCGGTTCTGACAGACGCCAGACCAGTTTGCCCTCGTCACCCGCGCGCGGGAAGTTGACGTTGTCCAGCGTGTCGCGCTCAAGCTGCAGGGTGTAGAACGCTTCCTCGAAACTGAAGGACGGGGAGTCGGGGTCGCCAACCCGGACCTTCGATTCGCCCCAGTAGCGTGACAGGCCGAAACGTACCTCGCCGTTGTTGGCGATTTGTCGGCCCAGATTGATACCGCCGCCGTAGCGTAGCTGCCGGTAGTCGACGACCGGATCGTTGTCGATGATGACTTCGACGTTCTGCGATTCGACATCGATAAAGGGCGCAACGAAATAGCGTGAGCCAAAATCCAGGGGCTGGTAAAACTCGCTGTAAACGAGCTGGTGCTGGCCGATTTGCAGGCGAGTCAGCCATTCGGCGCCCAGGGGGTTGACGCCGTTGACCCGGTAACTGGCACCGATATTGAAATAGCTGCCGCCACGGAAATCATCGACCAGGTTGAGGCCCAGGCGCAGATAGTCGGTCCCGGTTTCCCGGCCGCTGGTGCGCACCAAAAGAACATTGCGCTCATCTTCGTTGACGATCTCATAATTGACCCGGCTGAAATAGTCGGTGCCGTAGATGGTGCCCATGTCCTTTTCCAGTCGCTCGATATTGAGCGGCTCGCCAATTTTCTGGCGCAACAGGTTGCGTACGACCTGATCGGACACCTTGCCACTGTTGATAATGCGAATTTCATCGATCACTGGGGTACGGACCGGGCGAGTGCTGGCCAGATTACCGCCTGGCTCAGCCTGAGAACGCAGTGCCAGTAGGGTTTGACCGTTGCTGTCTCTGAGACTCTGCTCGCCGGCGGCAATCGCTTCGGCAATTTCGGAGAAGCTGCTAAAGCCCATATCGCCCAGCGCTGGCTGCAACAGAAGATCATTGGGGCCGAGGGTCGCCAGCTGTTTCTCGGTATTGGCCCGGGTCAGCAGAGTGGTGGTCTGATCCATGATGTCGAGGATCGAGTTGAGATCGCTGGCGGATTTGAGCGGGGTGCCGATGTCGACCACGATTACCCGGTCAACACCCATGCTGCGGGCAACATCCACGGGCACGTTCTTGCTCAGCACCCCATCGACCAGTAGCCGGTCACCGATCTTGACCGGCGAGAAAAAGCCGGGCAGGGCGATACTGGCGCGAATAGCCTGGGGCAGATGGCCCTGGTCGAATACCACGGCCTCACCGGTGGCGATATCGGTAGCTACTGCCCGGAACGGAATTGGCAAACGGTCGAAGTTTTCGACATCGTTGGTGTGAACCAGCAGGGTCTCCAGAGCCAGGGTCAGGTTTTGGCCCTGCAGCAGGCCCAGAGGCAGACCCAAACGGCCACGGTCGAAGGTCAGGCGCTGCTTGACCAGGAAATCGCGGTCATCCTGTTTGCGCCGGTAGGGAATGTCCTCGCGCATGGGATTGTCGCTGAGGGTGTTCACCCAGTCCAGTTCCAGCGCTATGGCCTGCAGCTCATCGGCACTGTAGCCGGCGGCGTACAGACCGCCAATCACCGCACCCATGCTGGTGCCGGCGATCGCATGAATGGGAATGTTGAGTTCCTCGATCTGTTTGAGGACGCCAATGTGGGCCAGGCCGCGGGCGCCGCCGCCCGACAGTACCAGACCAGTGCGCAATTGATCTGCCTGCGCCTGCAGTAGCGGCGTCAGGACAACCAGCAGAACGAAAACAAGGCGTTTGAACATGATGCAAGCCTGAGATGGGCGGACGACAAATCCAGCTATTGTATACGAGGCTGGGAGCCGCGGCATGTGCAGATCCTTGTCACTGGGCGGTCATGTTTTCGCCATGTTGCTGTCACCAGGCGGGGTTAGCTTGGACTCAGGCTGAAGAGGAGAGTCCTCATGACCCAGGTAGAAACCCGGCGCCCCGGCGCCAAACAGCGGGTTCGCACCCTGTGGATATCCGACTTGCATCTGGGTACCCGCGGCTGTCAGGCCGACAAGCTGACGGCTTTTCTCAAACGCTACGACTGTGACCAGCTTTATCTGGTCGGCGATATCATCGATGGCTGGCGGTTACGCAAGGGCGTCTACTGGCCGCAGAGCCACACCAATGTGGTGCGTCGGGTGCTGACCATGAGCAAGCGGGGAACACGGGTCACCTATGTCACCGGCAACCATGACGAGTTCTTGCGCCGTTACTCGGTGCTTATGCTGGGCAATATCGAGCTGGTGGACGAGGCTGAGCATGTTACAGCCGATGGTCGGCGCCTGCTGGTCATTCATGGCGATCAGTTTGATGTCATCACTCGCTGCCACCGCTGGCTGGCGTTTCTGGGCGATCATGCCTACGAGTTCAGTCTGGTACTCAACCGCTGGTTCAACCATTGGCGCAGCCGGTTCGGTTACGGTTACTGGTCGTTATCGGCCTACCTCAAGCAGCGGGTCAAAAAGGCCGTCAACTTTATCAGCGACTTCGAAGATGCGCTGGCCCACGAGTGCGTCAAACGTGGCTACCAGGGTGTGGTTTGCGGGCATATTCATCACGCCGAGATTCGTGAGGTCAGCGGCATCGACTATCACAACTGTGGCGACTGGGTGGAATCCTGCACCGCGTTGATCGAGCACTGGGATGGACGGATCGAGCTGTACCAGTGGCACGAAACAGCCAGCCAGCCTGAGTTGCAGATGGTCGAGGGTGAAGCGGTCGCTAAATAATTACCTTGTCGCGCAGCTTGCGAGCAGCCTGCTCCAGAGCCTCGACAATATCGTCCTTGTCATAATTGCGGATGTGGCTGGTGTCCAGGTACATCGAGAAGCCCGGTTTCTCATGCTCGACAAAGCTGGGCGCGGCACCCAGGTCGCGCCGTAGACCGACCACTTCGTAGATCTGCACTGGCTTGGAAAAGCCCTTGACTCCGATTTGCCCCTTGTCGCGGCACATGATGGTGTCCTTGATCAGGGAGTAGGTCTCGTGGGAAATCAGGATTTCACCCGCCTCGGCGGCGCTTTCCAGGCGACTGGCCAGATTAACCTCGCGGCCGATGATGGTGTAGTCCATGCGGCTGTGGGCGCCGAAGTTGCCGACCGTGCAATAACCGGTGCTCAGGCCCATGCGGATTTCCAGCGGACGAGTGATGCCCTGGCTGCGCCATTGCTGGCGCAGTACCTTCATATGTTTGCGCATGGCAATGGCCATGGATACCGCCGCCTCGGCGTCCTGCTTGGCTCCCTGGGTGAGCGGGTCGCCAAAGAACACCATCACGCAATCGCCGATGAACTTGTCGATGGTCCCGCCATATTGCAGGGCGATGCGCGCCATTTCGTTGAGATAGTTATTGAGCAGGTCGGTCAGGGCTTCAGCTTCCATCTCCTCGGCCAGCTCGGTAAAACCGCGAATGTCGGAAAAGAATACCGTGAGCTTCTTGCGTCGGGTCTCTAGGGTGACACTGCGCTTGCCGGAGAAAATAGACTCCCAGACCTGCGGTGACAGGTATTTGGACAGATTGGTGGCTAGCCGGGCGGTCTTTTCCTGCTCGACCCTGATGGCGCGCTGAGCCTGCTCCAGGCTGTTGCTCTGGCGGTAGACGAAGGTGGCGATCAGGCCGATGAACAGGCCGCCACTGAGCAGGCTGGCCAGCGATACCAGCAGGCTGCTGTGCAGCATCGGTTCAGGCATCAGTAGCAGGGCGCTGGCAACCAGTCCGATCAGTACCAGCAGCCAGGCACTCAACAGATAGAACGGGCCTCCGCTAATCAGGCAGGCAAAGCTGATCAGTAGCAGAAACATCAGGCTGGGCACCAGATTGAACTGGGCCAGGGTGATGAATACGCCAACGTGCAGAGCATCGATGGCCAGCAGACCCAGGCGCTGGTTTGGGCGCGAGTGAACCAGGCGCGGGCCGATCAGGCGAATAATCAGTGGGTAGAGCAGGGCATAGCCAATAATGCCCAGGTAAACCAGGTCATAGCCCTGCTGGTAGCCCATGGCCGCGAAGCTGATGGCGACGCACAGGTAAGCGATCATCCGCGAATGGTAGCCTTCCACAGGCGGCTTGGCCTGTTGCATACGGGGCTCGATGCTCATGCAGTTCCCTGATCAGATAGGTCCGGAGTCCGCAGCGGCGTGGGGCCGGCTGCTCGGACTGACCGGGCCGATCATAATATGCAAGACGGCCCAGGGGAACACTGGGCCGCTGATTCGGTTTGCTCGGAGCTTCTCAGGCCTCCTGAGCTTTGGCGTACATCGAGTTGCGTGGAGCGGCGAACACCCGGCGCAGCATGGGTTCGAAAAACTCCAGTGGCTCGTTCGGGTAGTCTGGATCAAACGCCGGGGCATCGTACTTGGCGCAGAACTCGGCGGTGTAGGCGTACAGCGGGTGATCCTTGAACTGGTCGCGCAGATGGCGATCCATGCCCAGGTGATGGAAAAAGTAATAGCCCTGGAAGACGCCGTGCTTTTCCACCATCCACAGGTTTTCCGGTGAGACGAAGGGCTTGAGAATGGCGGCGGCAATGTCAGGGTGGTTATACGAGCCCAGGGTGTCGCCAATATCGTGAAGCAGGGCGCAGACCACGTATTCCTCGTCACGACCGTCGCGGTGGGCACGTGTGGCAGTTTGCAGTGAGTGCTGCAGGCGATCGATCGGGAAGCCCCCGAAGTCGCCGTCGAGCAGTTTAAGGTGGGCCAGAATACGCTCTGGCAATTCCTTGGCGAAGGGACGGAAGTGGCCGGAAATGATATTCCAGTCTTCGGCGGTTCCTTCCTGCATGGCACGGAAGCTGGCGCGTTGTTCGCCCATCACGGTTCTCCTCGGTTGTTCTTGGTTTGTCGAGGCAGGGTAATCGCTAACCTGGGTGGGGACTGTCGCGTCCCCGACAGTCGGCACAAGAGCCCTAGAAACGAATCCGCCCGGTAAAGGCATCACGCAGCATGACCCAGTCGCCAATGAAGCTGTACAGTGGGTACTTGAACGTGGCCGGCTTGTTCTTCTCGAACAGGAAGTGACCAACCCAGGCGAAGCCGTAGCCGGCTACCGGCAAGGCCAGCAACCACCACCAGTTTTGGCTAAGCAGGGCGTAGGCCAGAATCAGCAGTACCAGACAACTGCCGACATAGTGCAGGCGGCGGCAGGTGTCATTGCTGTGTTCGCTGAGGTAGTAAGGGTAGAACTCGGCAAATGACTTGAATACCGGAGTGTCGTTGGCGTTTTGGGACGTGGGTGCTGACATGGCGGTTTCTCCAGGCTTTTCCCGTCACTATAGTGTAGCTCCCCTGGTGCCCGGCATGACCTGGGTGGCCAAAGCTGTGGCGTAGACGGTTTTTACCCTTGGCCGGTTTGTTCTATGATCGTGCCTTTTACATATTGACCATAACAACAGGCTTCAGGGGCACGACTCCTGGCTGCGAGAGAGCTATGCCGCATTCTGAACGCACCACATCATCCAGTTGGGCGCTGGCGATTGTCCAGGCGCTGGAGCTGAGTGGTCTTGATGGCCGAGCGTTGTTTGTCGAGCTGGGCGTTGATCCTGGACTGCTGAACGACCCTGATGCCCGCATTGCCCAGGATCAAATGACCCGGCTCTGGCAATTGGCGGTCGAGCGCTCGGGGGACCCGGCCATTGGTTTGAACATGGCCCAGGTGATTCGTCCTGCACATTTCAATGTAGTGGGCTTTGCCCTGATGTCGAGCCGTACCTTAAAGGATGGCTTTGCCCGCATTGTGCGTTATCAGCGGCTGATCGGTGAGGCGGCTGATCTGGCGCTGGAGGTACATCCGGACTGTTATCGGCTGGTCATGTCGATTCATGGTGATCGCTTGCCAGCGCCAGCCCAGAGCCATGATGCGGCGATGGCTTATGCCCTGGCTTTCTGCCGCTGGATGACCGGCCGTGTGTTGATGCCCCTGGAGGCTCATTTTGCCTATCCGGCGCCAGCCGAGCTGAGCGCCTATCAGGCTTTGTTCGGTTGCCCACTGGTGTTTGGTGCGCCGAGCTACAGCCTGAGTTTCTCCCGGAGCATGATGGAAGAGCCGTTGGCCACCGGCAATGAAACCCTGGCTCAGTTACACGATCAGTTGGCCGCCGACTACCTGATGCGGTTCGAACGTGACAGGGTGACTCATCAGGCCCGTCAGGTACTGTGTCGTCTGTTGCCGCAGGGCGAGCCCAAGCGCGAGGCAGTGGCCAGTGCGCTGCGCATGAGCACCAGAACCTTGCAGCGGCGCCTGCAGGACGAAAACACCAGCTATCAAGCGCTGCTTGATGAAACCCGGCGTGAGTTGGCGTTGCAGTATCTGGGGCAGCGACAACTGACCTTGCTGGAGATCGCCTATTTGCTCGGTTTTGCCGACCCGAGCAATTTTTTTCGGGCCTTCAAGCGCTGGTTCGGCATGCCTCCCGGGCAGTATCGTGAACAGCAATTGGCTCGTCGGCCAATGGTGAATAACGAAGAGGATCGATGATGGATGCGCTCAAAGCGCTGCATGAACGGGTTTCTGTTCCCCGCCTGACGGGGCCAGCCCCGACCCTGGTCCAGCGCGAAGCATTATTCCGGGCGGCCTTGCGGGCGCCGGATCATGCCTATCTGCGACCCTGGCGTTTTCTGGTAGTGGAGGGCGACGGGCTGGAGCGGCTGGGAGAGTTGTTCGGTCGGGCGGCCTTGAGTGACTGCGCCGATATCACGGCGGAAACTCTGGCCCGCTATCAGGGTTTGCCACTGCGGGCACCGATGATGGTGATTGCCATCAGTTGCCATCAGGCGCACCCCAAGGTTCCTGAAATCGAACAGGATCTGGCCTGTGGCGTGGCGGTTGGCAATATGCTGCTGGCTGCCCATGCGCTGGGGCTGGGCGCGGTCTGGCGCACCGGCGAGCTTGCCTATCACTCGGTGGTGCGTGAGGGGCTGGGTGTGGCCGACAACGAACGGATCATCGCTTTTCTGTATCTGGGCCAGCCGCTTGGGGCGCGCAAGGCTCTGCCGGAGTTGGCGGTCGAGGATTATTTCCAGACTTGGGGGCGGGGAAACACTGATTAAATCAGTTTCGGTGCTGGCCCAATTGTCGCTGACCTGTTCTGGACACGCTGTAAATACATCCCTGTACGCTCTTAGATGCCATCCTTGGCATCTAACGGTCCAGCACAGGTCAGCGCCAACCGGGCTGCTGAGCTTGTGTGCAATTAATCAGTGTTTCCCTAGAACTCAGGAGGTGTAATAGTCCTGGGCTGCCAATTTCAAGGTAATGCGCGCCTTCAGGCCGCCAAGATCGCTGGCAGCGAAGCTCAGTTGGCCCTGATGGCGCTCCACCGCCCGACGGGCAATCGCCAGCCCCAGTCCATGGCCGCTGTCGGTGGCCTGGCCGGGTAGCCGGACAAAGGGCTCGCCAAGCTGGCTTAGCCAGTCTTGCGGTACTCCGGGGCCTTGATCGTCGACTTCAATCAGGCAGTTCTGGCCCAGACGTGACAAGCGGACCCGGATCAATCCTTGAGTCGGGCTGAAGCGCTGGGCATTGCGCAGCAGGTTGTCCAGGGCGCTGTAGAGTTGTTCTGGCCAGCCTTGCAGGGTGGCCTGGGTCTGGCCCTCAAGCACCAGTTCACAATCTTCGGCGGCAAACTGGGCGTCATCGAGCACGCGGGCTACCAGGCTGTCGAGCTCGAAGGGCTGGCGTGGCTGATCCTGGGTATCCAGCCGGCTCAGGGTCAGGATGTCGTCAATCAGGGCATCCAGCCGACTGCATTCGCGGTCAAGCCGAACCCAGAGAGGGTCGTCCTCGGATAATTGCTGTTTGCTGCCCAATGCCAGACCGATCCGCAGTCGGGCCAGTGGTGAGCGCAATTCGTGGGAGATGTCGCGCATCAACTGGCGCTGGCTGTCCAGCAGGCTCTGTACCCGGTTACCCATGCTCTCGAACTGTCTGGACAATTCACCGAACTCATCCTGGCGTTGGCCCAGATCCTGAAGCTTGGCTGCGTCGAAGTTACCCTTGGCCAAGGCTTGGGCAGCCTGGCCGAGTTTGGCCAGTGGTGCGGTCAGGTAGCGGCTGAGCAGTAGGCTCAGCAGCGCCAGTACGGTCATGGCCAATAGAACATTGGCGATTAGCGCCAGTGGTGTGCGTTGCCAGCGGAACAGCTCGGGGCTGGGGACATGCAGAGTCAATTGATAGGTGCTGTCGGGTGAATCCCAGACCAGTTGAAACAGGCGTCCGTAACGAGGGGTTTCGCTGCCTGGCTCGCCTCGGGGATCGGAAAATCGCGGGGAGGTGGGCAAGGTGCCAGGCAGCAGCAGTTGCCCACTGGCGTCATACAGATTGGCCCGTAGCCGGTATTCCCGGCGTTGTTGTTCCAGCCAGCTCTGGGCGGCACGTGGGCCGCGCTGTTCGTAATGCTCGACCAACTGTTCGGCGAAGTCCCGTAGCTGTGGATGGAACTGCAGTAGCAGCCAGTCCTGTTGAAGGGTGCGGCTGACCAGAAAGCCCGATCCACCGACCAGCAGGGTTGCCAGCCAGAGTACCGCAAAGACTTTCCAGAACAGCCGCATATACGTTTACCTTAGCTTCTGTGTTGGTGTTTGCGCGGGCGATCGCCATCCCGATGGGAGCGACGCTCCTGCATACGTTCTTGCCGTTTTTCGCGCAGTTCGGCCATTTTGGCGCGTTGCTCATCGGTCAGCACGGCATCGACGCGGCTGATGCTTTCTTCGCGCAGGGCTTTGTGTTTTTCCCGTTGCTCGGCATGAATGCCTCGCAGTTGCTCCTGTTGCTCTGCCGTTAGTTCCAGAGCTTTGGCCATACGTTCCATATGGCGCTCATGGCGGGGTTCGGCATCTCCCGATGCAGCGAAAGCGACGGTGGCGATACCCGTAGACAGTGCCAGCAGACCGGCGATCAGGGCTTTCTTCATAATCTCTACTCCTGGTTCAGGGCTGGCCGGCTTGTCCGGCCATTGACTGCAGAGTGTAGAGATCGCCATGTCAAGCAGGGCTATCCTTTGGTAAAGGCAGTGTAAAGCTTAATGAGCCTGTGCAAAGGAAACACTGATTAAATCTTTTCCGGCGCCAACCGGGCTGCCGGGCTTGCGTGCAATTAATCAGTGTTGCCCAAAGTATGTCATTAGCTGTAAAGATAGCCGCGACCACGGATCGACTGGATACGGCTACGGCCGTCGGGATGGTTGCCCAGTTTGCGCCGCAGGTTGCTCATGTGCATGTCCAGGCTGCGGTCGTAGGGGCCAAGGGGTTTGCCTAACGCTTCGCGTGACAGTGACTGGCGGTCGACCAGTTGGCCGTGGTTATTCAGCAGGCAGCGCAGGATCAGTGCTTCGGTCTGGGTCAGCGGCAGTGGTTGTTCGCCCTGCCAGGCCAACAGGCTGTCCGGGTCCAGGCGAATATCGCCGGCTTGCAGTGGTTGGTGTCCTGTGCTGGTGTTTTGGCTGCGGCGCAGCAGCGCGCGTAGTCTGGCGACCAGCTCGCGGGGGTCGCAGGGTTTGGCCAGGTAGTCATCGGCACCCAGTTCCAGGCCAAGAATCCGATCCACCGGTTCGCCTCGGGCGCTGAGCATAAGTAGCGGGGTCTGGAATTCCTGGCGCAACGCGCGCAAAACATCCAGACCATTCATGCCGGGCATCATGACGTCGAGGATTACCGCCTCGAACGGTTCGGCACGCAGTGCCTCAAGTCCGCTTTCGCCATCGTGGCGTACGGTCAGGCTGAAGCCTTCAACTGCCAGCCAGTCGCCCAGGAGCTCACAGAGCTCCTGGTCGTCATCGATCATCAATATCGGGTGTGAATTCAATTCAGCCATTCGCTACGTTTACGGCGGCCACCGATCCTGGCAAGCAGGAAGCCCAGCAGTAAACTGCCGGCCACGGTGGCTCCGCCAATAATGAACCATTGTTGACGTTGCTCTTCGAGCCTGGCACGGGCGCCAAGTTCCGCATCCAGTTGCCGAGCACGCAGGTTTTGGTTTTCTTCGCGCAAACGCTGTAGTTCAAGGTTGGAGTCGTTTCCACCGGCCAGTTGTTCTGCCAGTTGCTGACGTTCGGCCTCAACCCGGGCCAGTTCGGCCTGGAGTACGCCGACATCTTGTGCGTTGGCGCTTGGTGGCGACTCTGGCTGGGTTGCACTCTCGTCAGCTATCGCCTGGATGCAAAGCAGGGCCGTGCCGCACAGCAGCGCAATCATCAATCGGGGCATCGCTGAACTCCTCAGGCCGGCAGCACGGGTTTAAAGGGTTTGATAAGTACTTCGGCATAGACTCCGGCGCTGACATAGGGGTCGGCATCGGCCCAGGCCCGGGCCTGTTCCAGAGACTCGAACTCGGCGACCACCAGGCTGCCGGTGAAACCAGCCGGGCCTGGGTCGTTGCTGTCTATGGCCGGATGCGGACCGGCCAGTAGCAGGCGCCCGGCGTTTTGCAGAGCTTGCAGGCGAGCCAGGTGATCAGGACGCGCCGCCAGGCGTGCGTCCAGTGTGTCTGGAGCGTCGCTGGCCATGATGGCGTAGTACATGAAGCTTCCTTATCTGTGATAGATAGTGAGGTTTTGATAGTAGTTTAGTAGTTGGCGGGCCTAAGTTATTGCATCGGCTGGGCCTTGTCAGCGTTCAACAGGCATAATAGTGAAAATATTTTGTCGGGCTGGAATAAACGTGATTGCTGATTTGCACATGCACAGTACCGCCTCGGATGGAGTCTTGGCTCCGGCTGAGTTGATGCGCCAGGCGGCCGAGGCAGGTGTCGAGTTGGTCGCTCTGACTGATCACGATACGTTGGAGGGGCTGACTGAAGCTCGGGCGGCGGCGTTGGCTGCCGGCATCCGTTGGGTCAGTGGGGTAGAGCTGTCGGCGCAGTGGCAAGGCCACACACTGCATGTCTTGGGTTATGGCTTTGATCCGGCTGCGCCGGCATTGCTTCAGGCCCTGGAAGAGGTGCGTGCAGGGCGCTGGCAGCGGGCGCAACAAATAGCCGAGCGGCTGGCGGCCAAGCGCATGCCTGGGGCCCTGGAAGGGGCGCAGGAGGTTCAGTTGGCCATGGGCGCGGATGCCGATGCGCCGCCAGCGCGCCCGCACTTTGCCGACTGGCTGGTGCGTGAAGGTCATGTAAGTGACCGGGCCGAGGCTTTTCGTAAGTGGTTGGGAGCTGGCAAGCTGGGCGATATCAAACAGCACTGGCCGGCTTTGGGCGAGGTGGTCGGGCAGATTCGTGCCGCCGACGGTCTGGCGGTGTTGGCGCACCCCTGGCAGTATGGCTTTACTCGCAGCAAGCTACGGCGTCTGCTGCGTGAGTTCGCCTCTGCCGGAGGGCGGGGCATTGAAGTGGTCAATGGCCGACAGCCGCCAGAGCAGGTAGCTTACCTGGGCAAGCTGAGCAACGAGTTCGGGTTTCTGGCCAGTTGTGGCAGTGACTTTCACCATCCCGGTTCGCCATGGATGGCGTTGGGCGTGATGACTGCCATGCCGTCAGACTGCGAGCCAGTCTGGGCCGACAGGTTGTTCAACTACACTTGATGTATGCATGCAACGGATGATGATGTGAGCCAATACTTTCAGATACACCCCGAAAACCCGCAGGCGCGTCTTATTCGTCAGGCGGTTGAAATCATTCGCCAGGGTGGGGTGATCGCCTATCCCACCGATTCGGCCTACGCGCTGGGTTGTCATCTGGGTGATAAGGACGCGCAGGAGCGCATACGCCGATTGCGGCAACTGGACGACAAGCACAACTTCACCCTGGTCTGTCGCGATCTTTCTGAATTGAGCGTTTACGCCAAGGTCGACAACAGCATCTTTCGCCTGCTAAAGGCCAATACCCCCGGGCCTTACACCTTCATTCTCAATGCCACCACCGAAGTCCCGCGCCGGCTGCTGCACCCCAAGCGACGGACTATCGGCCTGCGGATTCCCAACCACCAGATCACCCTGGACCTGCTTGAGGCTTTGGGCGAGCCACTGATGAGTGTGACGCTGATACTGCCGGGCGATAGTCTGCCGTTGACCGATCCGCAGATGATTCGTGACCGCCTGGGCAAGCAGCTCGATTTGATCATCGACGGTGGGGCCTGCAATATCGAACCGACGACCGTGGTCAGTCTGCTGGATGGTCAGATCGAGGTTCAACGGCTTGGACTGGGTGACCCCGAGCCGTTTGGCGCAAGCCGTGAACACTGATTGAGCCTGACGCCGCTGACGTCTGGCCCAATCCGGGTATAATCGCGCCACAACATACTGATGAGACCTTCAGGAGATACCTTTGAGTTCCGTTGATTCCCAGCGCCGTGTCCTGTCCGGCATGCGTCCGACCGGGCGCCTGCATCTTGGTCACTACCACGGAGTGCTGAAGAACTGGGTCAAGCTGCAGCATGAGTACGAGTGCTTCTTCTTCGCCGCCGACTGGCATGCGCTGACCACCCATTACGAAAACCCGCAGGATATCGAACAGAATGTCTGGGACATGCTGATTGATTGGCTGGCGGCTGGCGTCAGCGGTAACTCGGCGACTCTGTTCATCCAGTCTCAGGTGCCTGAGCATGCGGAGCTGCACCTGCTGCTGTCGATGGTCACTCCAGTCAGTTGGCTGGAGCGGGTGCCGACCTACAAGGACCAGCAGGAAAAACTCAAGGATCTGGATCTGGCAACTTACGGGTTCCTCGGTTATCCACTGCTGCAAAGTGCGGATATTCTGATTTACCGGGCCGGCCAGGTGCCGGTCGGGGCTGATCAGGTAGCGCATGTCGAGATCACCCGTGAGGTGGCGCGACGCTTCAACCATCTGTATGGCAAGGAGCCGGGCTTTGAAGACAAGGCCGAAGCCGCGATCCACAAAATGGGCAAGAAGGCCGCCAAGCTGTACAGCAGTTTGCGCAAGGCTTATCAGGAGCAGGGCGATGCCGATGCGCTGGAAACTGCCCGGGCACTGCTCAAGGAACAGCAGAACATTACCCTGGGCGACAAGGAGCGACTGTTCGGCTACCTTGAAGGTGGCGGCAAGGTGATCCTGCCCGAGCCCCAGGCGCTGCTGACCCCGGATTCGAAAATGCCGGGGCTGGACGGGCAGAAAATGTCCAAGTCCTACAACAACACCATCACCCTGCGTGACACCAGCGACGAGGTCAACGAGAAGGTCCGGCGCATGCCAACCGACCCGGCCCGGGTCCGCCGTACCGATCCGGGTGACCCGGACAAGTGCCCGGTCTGGCAACTGCACCAGGTGTATACCGACCAGGCAACCCATGACTGGGTGCAGCAGGGTTGCCGTAGCGCCGGGATTGGCTGCATTGACTGCAAGAAGCCGGTGATTGATGCGATCGCGACCGAGCTTGCACCCATGCAGCAGCGTGCCCGTGACTATGAGGGCAACCCCGATGCGGTTCGATTAATCCTCAACGAAGGAACCGAGCGGGCCCGTGAAGCGGCGCGCGATACCCTGGCCGAAGTACGCCAGGTCATGGGCCTGGAGTACCGTCGATAACCATGAGCGGACCGGAGCAGGCACAGGATTCGCCAACTCCGGCCGCCACGGCGGCTGATGCGTCTGTCATGACGCCACGTCAGCATGAACTGCCGTTCGCCATGGTCTATGGCCAGGCGGTGACTGAGCTGCCGCAGGATCTCTACATCCCCCCCGAAGCCCTCGAAGTCTTTCTGGAAGCCTTTGAGGGGCCGCTTGACCTGCTGTTGTACCTGATTCGGCGACAGAACATCGATATTCTCGACATCCCGGTGGCGGAAATCACTCGCCAGTACATGAGTTATGTCGAGTTGATGAAGACGGTACGTCTGGAGCTGGCTGCCGAATATCTGGTCATGGCGGCTATGCTGGCCGAGATTAAGTCACGCCTGCTGCTACCGCGCCACGATGACGGTCATGAGGATGAGGAAGATCCGCGGGCTGAGTTGATCCGGCGCCTACAGGAGTACGAGCGCTTCAAACAGGCAGCCGAAGACCTGGATGCGCTGCCGCGAGTTGGCCGCGATATCGTTCTTGCCAGTGCCGAAATGCCCGAGCAGCCAACCCGGCGTCTACATCCTGAGGTTAATCTGCAGGAGTTGCTGCTGGCACTGTCCGAAGTGCTGCGCCGCGCCGACATGTTCGAAAGTCACCAAGTTACCCGCGAAGCCTTGTCTACCCGGGAGCGCATGGCCGAAGTGCTGGAGCACCTCAAGGGTGGGCAGTTCGTGCCCTTTGTCAGTCTGTTTAGTGTCAGTGAAGGGCGGCTAGGGGTGGTGGTTACCTTTATGGCAGTGCTGGAGCTGATCAAGGAGCAACTGGTCGAATTGGTACAGAATGAACCGTTCGCCCCCATTCACGTCAAGGTCAGAGGTGAGGATGAGTCAACCAGCACTTGAACTGATTCTCGAGGCCGCGCTGCTGGCAGCAGGCAAGCCGTTGAGTCTTGAGCGTCTGCGTGAATTGTTCGACGAAGACCGCGCGCCGACCAATGAAGCTCTGCGCGAGGCTCTGGTTCGGCTTGGGGATAGCTACGCCGAGCGCGCCTTTGAGCTGCGAGAGGTGGCTGGCGGCTGGCGCCTGCAGGTACGTGAAGACTACACGCCTTGGGTCAGCCGGTTGTGGGAGGAGCGGCCGCAGCGCTATTCGCGAGCCATGCTTGAAACCCTGGCATTGATTGCCTATCGCCAGCCGATCACTCGTGGCGAAATTGAAGATATTCGCGGTGTTGCAGTCAGTAGTCAGATCATCAAGACTTTGCTTGAGCGCGAGTGGGTACGGGTAGTCGGGCACCGTGACGTGCCGGGCCGCCCGGCGATGTTCGCCACCACCCGGCAATTTCTCGACTATTTCAATATGCGCAGCCTCAATGAACTGCCGCCGTTGGCTACTATTCGCGATATCGATCAGCTTGAGCCGGAGTTGGAGTTCAAGGATGAAGGTGTCGATGCTGCTGCCGATCAGGCGCCCTGGATGCCGGTCGAGCCGCTCAAAGCGCTGGATGGCGAGGAAGGCGAAGAAACCGGCTTTCATGCGCTGCTGGACGAGCTCAAGGCAATGGAGGCCAATATTAAAACGGACTTCGACGACCTGTTGCCGGACGAGCCAGACGAGGATCAGGCGGGCAGCTAGGGTCTTCACTGCGATTGCGCTTGTGCTGCGCTGGTTATATCCTGCGCCTTGATTATCCACACACCGGGAGGTGCTCTAAATGACCGACATTATCGAAAACGATTCAACTCCTACCCCCCCCGCCAGCGGCGAAAAGCTGCAAAAGGTACTGGCACGACTTGGGCTTGGCTCGCGCCGCGAAATCGAAGCCTGGATTGGTGCTGGCAGGGTCGAGGTTAATGGCGAGGTGGCCCAGCTTGGTTGCCGGGTCGACAGTCTTGATCAGATCAGTGTTGATGGCCGGCCGCTGCGTCGGGATCTGAACACCGAAGTGATCCGCCGGGTGATGATCTACAACAAGCCTGAAGGCGAGGTTTGTACCCGTGATGACCCGGAAGGTCGACCGACCGTATTCGATCGCCTGCCACGCCTGAAGCAGGGTCGTTGGATCAATGTTGGGCGTCTGGACATCAATACCTCGGGCCTGTTGCTGTTTACTACCGACGGTGAACTGGCCAATCGGCTGATGCATCCCTCTTACCAGATGGACCGTGAATACGCAGTGCGGGTCATGGGTGAAGTCGATGAGGCCATGATCGAGCGACTGAAAACCGGCGTGATGCTCGAAGATGGCCCGGCGCGTTTTACCGATGTGGTTTCTTCCGGTGGTGACGGAATCAACCGCTGGTATCACGTTTGTCTGCTCGAAGGGCGCAACCGCGAAGTGCGTCGTCTGTGGGAGTCTCAGGGCGTCAAGGTAAGCCGTCTCAAGCGGGTGCGCTTCGGGCCGGTATTTCTCGGTGCCGAGCTGCCGATGGGGCGCTGGCGGGAAATGAAGCAGAACGAGATCGACACCTTGAGTGAGGAAGTCGGTCTGAAGCCGATCCCGTTGCCGGCGATGAAAACAGCCGACAAGGAAAAACTGAAACGGCATGAGCGCAAGCCGTCGATGCATCAGGCGCGTACCAGTCGCCGGCCGCGTCGGAGCTGACAAGGTTGATTGTACGGCCTTGATTACCAATATGGAGAATGAACGGATGCCAACGCTGTTGTTGTACAAGGAAATCAAGGCGCTCAATCGAGATGAGCACAAGCTGTTAAAGCTCAAAGCCGGCGGTGATAGTTATTTTGCCTCCGAAACCCATTTGGTCCCCTTGGCAGGCCTGGAGTTTTTCCAGGCCGCGCGCAGTTACCCGATTGTATTCGTTGGTGAGGGCGATAGTGTCAGTCCGATTGCTTTGCTGGGATTGGAGCAGGGTGATAACAGCTATGTGCAGGACGATGGTCAGTGGCATGCCAATGCCTATGTGCCTGCTTTTATCCGGCGTTACCCCTTTGTATTGGCGCAAGGGGAAGATGATGGTTTCACCGTTTGCATAGATGCCGGCTACTCGGGCTGGAATGAAACCCAAGGGCAAGCGCTTTTCAAGGACGATGGCTCGAACAGTGACTATCTGAATGAAATGATTCAGTTCATGCAGGGCTTTACCGCAGAAATGCAGCGTACCCGCGATTTTGTCGAAACCTTGAAGACATTAGATCTGCTGGTGGCACGTACGCTCAAGCTAACCCACATCAGTGGCGAGAGTTTTGTCTTGCGTGATTTCATGGCTGTTGATGAAGAACGTTTCCTCAAGCTTGACGACGATCAGGTCCTGACACTGAATCGGAAGGGCTATTTAGGCTGGGTTTATGCTCATCTGATGTCGTTGGGTAATGCCAACCAGTTGTTTGAGCGCTACTTGGTCGCTCACCAGCAAGCGGCAGCTACCCACTAGGTGAGGGAGGGAACAGGCCTGATTAGGTCTGTTCTCCCATTCGTTTATTGGCTTATTCGCTGACCACGATATTGCGGCCGCGGTGTTTGGCGGCGTACATAAGTTTGTCGCAGCGATCGAGCAGCTCCCGGCCGGTCTCGTCGTTATGGCGGATGGCGACCCCCAGGCTTACGGTCATGGGTAGTGGTTGGCCATCGATCTTGAATTGCAGGTTTTCCACTGCACTGCGAATACGCTCGGCAATGCTTTTGGCAGGCTCCAGACCGGTGTTGCCCAGCACTACTACAAACTCCTCGCCTCCCAGACGATACAACCCATCCACTGCACGCAAACACTGGCGAGTGCAGTCAACCACAGTTTTCAGGGCCTGGTCGCCGTAGGCATGACCATAAATATCATTGATTTGCTTGAAGCGGTCCAGGTCCAGTACCAGCAGCGACAGAGGAGTGCGGTTGCGGATGGCAAGCTGAACCTCACGGTTGATGGCCTGGTCCATGGCCAAGCGGTTGCCGGCTCCGGTCAGGTTGTCGCGCAGGGCGCACGACACTGCCTCGTGGTACATCAGGGCGTTGCGTAGCGGATACAGCAGAGTGCTGAGCAGAGTTTCCAGGTTACTCAGTTCCAGTTCGCGAAAGCGTTTGGCGCGACTGAACTGCAGTTCGCCGAGAAAATCGTTGCCATGATTGAGTCGATAGCTGCAGCGATGCAGACTGGGGTTGCCCTGTTGCAGTTGCAGGTCGTGGGTGCTGTTCTGGTACTCCAGTCCGTCGACCGGGATCAGGCTTTGCAGTTCAGTGAAGAACAGTTCCAGAACCCGGTCGATTTCCAGTGAGGTTTGCAGCACCTGGAGCAATCGCTGGTGCAGTTCCGGCAGCGAGCGCTGCTGGCTGCTGGCAGGCTGAAGCAGTTTGCGGGCGCTGTCGAGATCGATGGTATTGCCTTGGGTCGACATCATGACAAATCCTGAGCGGGTGCTGGAATTATCTTGATTCAAGCAAGCTGTGTGCCATCGAAAATAAGTTCTTTATTATCAATGTGTTGGGGTTTTTTGATGGCGTTTTGGTGGCGAGGGTGGCAAAAAATTGCCGTTGCACGGGCTTTTTGCCGCTGCCCAGCGGCAGCGGCGTCGAAAAACCGTCTTATTGGGCGTTCAGCGCCTGGCCATTGATTTCGCGGCTGTCGGCACCCAGCAGGTAGAGAAATACCGGCATGATGGCGGCGGGCTCGGGATTGGTCTCCGGCTCTTCGGCCGGGTAGGCCTTGGCCCGCATGGCGGTGCGGGTAGCGCCGGGGTTGACGCTGTTAACCCGGATATTGCTGGTACCGTCCTGCTCGTCTGCCAAAACCTGCATCATGCCCTCCAGAGCGAACTTGGATACTGCATAGGGGCCCCAGTAGGCGCGCCCTGTGCGACCAACGCTGGATGACACCATGACTACCGAGGCGTCACCAGCGACGCGCAGTAATGGCATCATCGCCTTGGTCAGCAGGAATGGGGCGTTGACGTTGACCTGCATGGCCTGCAGCCAGTCTTCGGTTTTGATCTGTTCGAACGGGGTGCGCGGGCCGCCCAGCAGGGCGGCGTTGTGGACCAGGCCGTCGAGTCGACCGAAGCTGTCGAAGAGCTGGTCGGCCAGGTCCTCGTAGTCCTTTTCAGTTGCGGTTTCCAGGTTGAGTACGCAAATGGCCGGTTGCGGCTGGCCCGCGGCCTCGATCTGATCGTATACCGCTTCCAGTTTGCTCAGGCTGCGGCCGATCAGTACTACGGTGGCGCCGTGAGCTGCGCAGCTCAGGGCGCAGGCCTTGCCAATTCCGTCGCTGGCGCCGGTGATGAGGATGACCCGATCCTTGAGCAGGTCGGTCGGGGCATGATAGTCGAACATGTTACTTCTCCTGTTGGCGTAACTGCATCAGCCAGGGATGCAATGCCGCTGCCTCGTGAATACTATGGTCAGCCTGCCAGGTACTGGGGTCGTCGCCGGGCGGCAGATAGCCGTACAGCGCTGCAACGGTCAGCATGCCGGCGGCGCGTCCGGCCTGAATGTCGCGCAGGTGGTCACCAATGAATACCGAATCGCGCGGCTCTACTCCCATCTCGACACAGGCTTTGAGCAAGGGTTCCGGGTGAGGTTTTGACTGGCTGACCTGGTCTGGGCAGACCAGGCTGGCGCAACGCTGACCAATCCCCATGGCGTCCAGTAATGGCACACTGAAGCGACTTAGCTTGTTGGTAACCACGCCCCAGGGCAGGCCTTCGCTATCGAGCCAGTCGAGCAGAGCTTCGATGCCCGGGTAGAAGCGGGTATGTACTGCCAGCTGGCGGTCATAGCGTTGCAGAAAGTCTTCGCGAAGCTCATGGAAGCCGGGTGCCTGCGGGTTCAGTTCGAAGGCGGCGCAGAGCATGCCGATCGAGCCGTCCGATACCCGGCTGCGCACCTGATCTTCGGGCGCTGGCGGCAGGCCGCGTTCGGCGCGCATGACCTGGATGATGTCGACGAAGTCGCCTGCGGTATCCAACAGGGTTCCATCGAGATCGAACAGGACGCTGGTGATCATGACTACAGGCTCCGCTGGCAGTGAATCATGTAGTTGACGTCAACATCCTGCTCCAGGCGGTAGATCTTGGTCAGCGGGTTGTAGGTCAGGCCAGTGATGTCCTGCAGGTCCAGACCGGCTTCGCGGCTCCAGGCGCCCAGTTCAGCAGGACGGATGAATTTGGCGAATTCGTGAGTGCCGCGCGGCAACATGCGCAGTACGTATTCAGCTCCGACGATGGCGAACAGGAATGACTTGGGGTTGCGATTGATGGTCGAGAAGAACACCTGGCCGCCGGGTTTGACCAGTGTGGCGCAGGCACGGATCACCGATGAGGGGTCGGGTACGTGCTCGAGCATTTCCATGCAGGTCACCACGTCGAACTGGCCGGGGAGCTCTTCGGCCAACTCTTCAGCAGTGCACTGGCGATAATTGATCTCGACGCCGGATTCGAGCTGGTGCAGCCGGGCTACGCCAAGCGGCGCTTCGCCCATATCGATGCCGGTAACCTTGGCGCCACGCTGGGCCATGGCTTCGGCCAGGATGCCGCCGCCGCAGCCAACGTCAAGTACGGTCTTGCCGGCCAGGCCGGCGCGCTGGTCGATCCAATTGGTGCGCAGTGGGTTGATTTCATGCAGTGGGCGGAATTCGCTGTTGCGGTCCCACCAGCGGCTGGCCAGCGCCTCGAATTTGGCGATTTCAGCGCGATCGACATTAAGCATCCTGGGTATCCCCTTGTTGAATACGTTGAGCCCAGTCCCGGGCCTGGGCAAGCAGTGGCTCCAGTTCGAAGTGAGTCAGTTGTCGGTCGCGGACCCTTTCCCGGCCGGCAACCCATACGTCACTCACCTGGCTGGCGCTGCAGGTATAAAGCAGTTGTGATAATGCATGATACACCGGTTGGCGGCCGGGGCCCTCGAGTTCTACGGCGATCAGGTCGGCGGCCTTGCCGGGTTCCAGTGAGCCGATGCGCTCGCTCAGGCCCAAGGCCTTGGCGCCAGCCAGGGTAGCCATATGCAGGGCGGCGTGGGCATCCAGGGCAGTAGGTTGACCGCTGACACCCTTGGCCAGCAGGGCGGCTGTGCGCAACTCGCCAAGCATATCCAGATCGTTGTTGCTGGCTGCACCGTCGGTACCGAGCGCAACGTTGATACCTGCCTCCAGCAGGCGTTGGGTCGGGCAGAAACCGCTGGCCAGTTTGAGGTTGGATTCCGGGCAGTGGATCACCTGCACATCGAAGGCCTGAAGCAATTCAAGATCATTGTCGTCCACCTGGGTCATGTGCACGGCTTGCAGACGCGGGCTAAGTAGCCCCAGATCACGCAGGCGCTGAAGCGGGCGTCGTCCATCCTGTTGCAGGGCCTGATCGACTTCGGTTGCGGTTTCGTGCACATGCATGTGGACAGGCAGATCCAGTTCGTCGGCCAAAGTGCGGATTCGGGTCAGGGTATCATCGCCAACCGTATAGGGTGCGTGTGGGCCGAAGGCAATGCTGACCAGTGCACTGTGGCGTAGTTCGTCATGCAGGCGCAGGCCTTGACTGATGGCGTCGTTGGCGTCGCGGGCCCCGGGGATCGGGCTGTCGACGACCGGAAAGGCAATTTGTGCGCGGATTCCGCGCTCCTGCGCGACCTGGGCGGCCACTGCTGGATAGAAGTACATGTCGGCAAAGCAGGTGGTGCCGCCCAGCAGCATCTCCGCTACGGCCAGTTCGGTACCGATACGCACGAACTGTTCGTCGACCCAGCGGCCTTCGGCTGGCCAGATATGCTCCTGCAGCCAGGTCATCAGGGGCAGATCGTCGGCCAGGCCGCGCAGCAGGCTCATGGCGGCATGACCGTGGGCATTTACCAGGCCCGGTATTAGCAGATGATTGCCGAGCTCGCGCCACTCGCGTGGGCGTAGGTCGCCGCAGGCGCTTTGCGGCACAATGGCGAGAATGTTGCCCTGATGAATGGCCAGTGCGTGATCCGTCAGAAGTTGGCCGGCAGGTACTACCGGAGCGATCCAGCGTGCGCTGATCAGCAGGTCGAATTCGTTGGGTATCTGGAACATGGGCACAATACCTGCCTGGGTTGCGGTGTGGCGCAGTATACCCTCCGACAAGGTGTTATTGCTGCCCGGTGAGGTGTGTATGCAGGGTATAATCAGCGACTTTGATCATGCCGGCCTCCTGTCGGCAGTGGCTGGAGATGTGCATGTCACCGGATTTCACGTTGTTGCCCGAGACGTTCAAGGCGGTTGAGTGGTGCTCTGACTGCCTGCGTTTACTGGATCAGCGGCATTTGCCTGGGCAGGAGTTGTATCAGGATTGCGACGATGCGTCACAGGTTGCGGCGGCGATCCGTGACATGGTGGTGCGTGGTGCGCCGGCGATTGGTGTGGCTGCTGCTTATGGTATTGCGCTGGCGGCCCGGCGGATTGCTCAGGCTGACGATTGGGAATCTGCCCTGGCGGACGACTTTGCCTGTCTGGAGGTGGCTCGGCCAACTGCGGTAAATCTGACCTGGGCGTTGCGCATGATGCGAGAACAGTTGCGACGCCTGCCGGCTGATGCCGATGTGCCTGCCCGCTTGCTGCAAGCTGCCGAGGAAATCCATGCCGGTGATCGTGAAGCCAATCTCAGCATGGCGCGCTTGGGCTTGCAGGTGCTGCGCCGGCATGGGCGTGGCAAACAGAAAGTGCTGACCCACTGCAATGCCGGAGCCCTGGCCACTGGCGGTTACGGTACAGCGCTTGGGGTTATCCGGGCTGCTCATGCGGCCGGAGTGCTTGAGCGGGTCTATGCCGATGAAACCCGGCCCTGGCTGCAGGGTGCCAGGCTGACGGCCTGGGAGCTGGTACGCGGAGGGGTGCCGGTCACGTTGCTGGCGGATGTCACTGCAGCCCATCTGATGAAGACCGAAGCGATCAGTTGGGTCATCGTGGGTGCTGACCGGATCGCGGCCAATGGCGATGTGGCCAACAAGATCGGCACCTATTCGCTGGCTGTATTGGCCATGCATCATGGGGTGCGGTTCATGGTGGTGGCGCCAACCTCGACCATCGACATGAGTCTGGAAGAGGGTGAGCTGATTCCGTTGGAAGAGCGCTCGGGTGATGAGTTGTTGCAGGTCGGTGGGCAGGATCTGACAACTGGTGCCGAGGTGTTCAATCCGGTGTTCGATGTTACGCCGGCCGACCTGATTGACGTGATTGTGACCGAAAAGGGCATTGTCGAGCGCCCCGACGCCCGCAAGCTGGCCGAGCTTATGAGTACCCGACGCCTGCACTGACTGGTTCTTGGCGCCGGGCGCTTTCGCGCTCCCTCCCTTACCTCGTCTGTGGTATGCTGCTGGGCTTTGATCGGGCGTGGTCCGGATCGCTCGACACAGAGTTTCGCCGGGCGCCGAGAGCCCCTTCGCGCACTGAACCAAAGCTATAGGCATCAGCAGGTTGCCGACTAATAAAGGAATGCCGTTTCATGGGTGAACTGGCCAAAGAAATCCTTCCAGTCAATATCGAAGACGAGCTGAAACAGTCCTACCTCGATTACGCTATGAGCGTCATCGTCGGCCGGGCACTGCCGGACGTGCGTGACGGCCTCAAGCCCGTACACCGGCGCGTGCTGTTCGCCATGAGCGAGCTGGGCAACGACTGGAACAAGGCATACAAGAAGTCCGCCCGTGTGGTCGGTGACGTGATCGGTAAATACCACCCGCACGGCGACTCGGCCGTTTATGACACCATCGTGCGGATGGCGCAGGACTTCTCCATGCGTTACCCGCTGGTTGACGGGCAGGGCAACTTCGGCTCGATCGACGGTGATAATGCCGCCGCCATGCGTTATACCGAAGTGCGGATGGCCAAGCTGGCACATGAGCTGCTGGCCGATCTGGACAAGGAAACCGTCGACTGGGTGCCCAACTATGACGGCACTGAACAGATCCCCGAGGTTTTGCCGACCAAGGTCCCCAATTTGCTGGTCAACGGTTCCAGCGGGATTGCCGTGGGCATGGCTACCAATATTCCGCCGCACAACCTGACCGAAGTGATCAATGGCTGTCTGGCGCTGATTGCCAACCCCGATCTGGGTGTTGACGAGCTAATGGAGTACATTCCAGGCCCCGACTTCCCCACCGCCGGCATCATCAATGGCCGCGCCGGTATCGTCGAGGCCTATCGCACTGGTCGCGGGCGCATTTATGTGCGGGCGCGCTGTGAAATCGAAGATATCGACAAGGTCGGTGGGCGTCAGCAGATCATCATCAACGAGCTTCCCTATCAGTTGAACAAGGCGCGGCTGATCGAGAAGATCGCCGAGCTGGTCAAGGAGAAGAAGCTCGAAGGTATCACCGAGCTGCGTGATGAGTCCGACAAGGACGGTATCCGGGTGGTGATCGAGCTGCGTCGTGGCGAAGTACCGGAAGTGGTACTCAACAACCTCTACGCCCAGACCCAGATGCAGAGCGTGTTCGGCATCAATATTGTCGGCCTGCTCGACGGCCAGCCAAAGATCCTGAATCTCAAGGAACTGCTCGAAGCCTTTATCCGTCACCGTCGTGAAGTGGTGACCCGGCGCACCGTGTACGAGCTGCGCAAGGCCCGTGAGCGCGGCCATATCCTTGAAGGTCAGGCGGTAGCCCTGTCCAATATCGACCCGGTCATTGAGCTGATCAAGGCATCGCCGACTCCGGCTGAGGCCAAGGAACGCCTGATTGCCACAGCCTGGGAACCGGGCGCCGTGGTGGAGATGGTCGAGCGCGCTGGCGCCGAGTCCTGCCGCCCGGAAGGGCTCGATGAGCAGTACGGTCTGCGTGAGGGCAAGTACTACCTGTCACCGGAGCAGGCTCAGGCAATTCTGGAATTGCGTCTGCACCGCCTGACCGGTCTGGAGCACGAGAAGCTGCTGGGCGAGTACCAGGAAATTCTGGTTCAGATTGGCGAGCTGCTGCGTATCCTCAACAGCCAGGAACGGCTGATGGAAGTGATCGTCGAAGAGCTGGAGCAGGTCAAAACCAGCTATGGCGATGAGCGCCGTACCGAGATCGTTGCTTCGCGCCTGGACCTGACCATTGCCGACCTGATTACCGAGGAAGATCGGGTAGTCACCATTTCCCATGGCGGTTACGCCAAGAGCCAGCCGCTGGCCGACTATCAGGCGCAGCGCCGTGGTGGTCGGGGCAAGGCCGCCACCGGGGTCAAGGACGAGGACTACGTTGAACACCTGCTGGTAGCTCACAGTCATACCACCCTGCTGCTGTTCTCCAGCAAGGGCAAGGTCTACTGGCTCAAGACCTATGAGATTCCCGAGGCCTCGCGCACCGCTCGAGGCCGGCCGCTGGTCAATCTGCTGCCGCTGGACGAAGGTGAGAAGATCACCACCATGCTGCCGGTTGATGAGTACACCGAAGGCTGGTTCATCTTCATGGCCACCGCCAATGGTACGGTCAAGAAAACCCCGCTGGAGCAGTTCAGTCGCCAGCGTAGTGTTGGTCTGATTGCCCTGGATCTGGATGAGGGGGATCGACTGATTGCCGCCGCGCTGACCGATGGTCAGCGTGAAGTCATGCTGTTCTCCGATGGCGGCAAGGTGACTCGCTTCCAGGAATCCGACGTGCGGGCCATGGGGCGGACTGCCCGGGGTGTCCGTGGCATGCGTCTGGCCGAGGGGCAGCGCCTGGTGTCGATGCTGATTGCCGAAGCGGATACCCAGATCCTGACGGCTTCCGAGCGTGGTTACGGCAAGCGTACCGCGGTCGAAGAGTTCCCGCAGTACAAGCGTGGTGGCCAGGGCGTGATCGCCATGGTGACCAATGAACGCAACGGTCCGTTGGTCGGGGCGATCCAGGTGGTCGATGGTGACGAGATCATGCTGATTTCCGATCAGGGCACGCTGGTCCGTACCCGGGTCAGTGAGGTCTCCAAATTGTCGCGCAATACTCAGGGTGTGACTCTGATCAAACTGGCCAATGGCGAGAAGCTTGTTGGTCTGGAGCGCGTACAGGAGCCGGAAGAAAGTGACGAGTTGCTCGATGAAGATGCCGTGGCTGATGGCGTTGACGTCGAGGTCAAAGAGTCTGGTGACGGCGGTGAGCCGCCAGTGAGTGAGCAGGAGTAACAGGCATCGTGAGCAAGCGTTTGTTCAATTTCTGCGCCGGCCCAGCGGCGCTGCCCGAAGCGGTGCTGCAGCAGGCCCGCGAAGAGTTGCTGGATTGGCAGGGCAAAGGTTTGTCTGTGATGGAAATGAGCCATCGCAGCGACGAGTTTGTCGGCATCGCCGAGCGCGCTGAGCAGGATCTGCGTGATCTGCTGGCGATTCCGAACAACTATAAGGTGCTGTTCCTGCAGGGCGGAGCCAGCCAGCAGTTTGCCCAGATTCCGCTCAATCTGCTGCCTGAGGGTGGCAGGGCCGATTATATCGACACCGGTATCTGGTCGGCCAAGGCCATCGAGGAGGCCTCGCGCTTCGGTAACGTACATGTTGCCGCCAGTGCCAAGGGCCATGACTACTTCGCAATTCCCGGGCAGAACGACTGGCAGCTCTCCGGCGATGCCGCCTATGTACACTACACCCCGAACGAGACCATCGGTGGGCTGGAGTTCAACTGGGTGCCGGAAGTGTCTGCGCCCTTGGTGGCAGACATGTCCTCGAACATACTGTCGCGTCCGCTTGATGTATCGAAGTTCGGTCTGATCTATGCCGGTGCGCAGAAAAATATCGGTCCCAGCGGCCTGGTAGTGGTAATCGTGCGTGAAGATCTGCTCGGTCGCGCGCGGGCCAGTTGTCCGACCATGCTCGACTATGCCGTGGCGGCCAAGAATGGCTCGATGTACAACACCCCGCCGACCTTCGCCTGGTACCTGTCCGGGCTGATTTTTCAGTGGCTCAAGCAGCAGGGTGGGCTGGAAGGGATGAAGCGCGTCAACGATGCCAAGCAGCGCAAGCTGTATGCCGCCATCGACGCCAGTGGGCTGTACAGCAACCCGATCAATGTCGCTGATCGCTCGTGGATGAACGTACCGTTCCGCCTGGCAGATGACCGCCTGGACAAGCCGTTCCTGGCTGGCGCCGAGGAGCGTGGGCTGCTTAATCTGAAGGGCCATCGCTCGGTCGGTGGTATGCGTGCGTCAATTTACAATGCGGTGCCGGAAGCGGCAGTGGATGCACTGGTGGCCTACATGGCCGAATTCGAGAAACAGCACGGTTGAACCCATGTCCGACGAAGCTCAACTCAAGGCCCTGCGTAATCGCATCGACAGCATCGACGAAAAAATTCTCGAGCTGATCAGTGAGCGCGCGCTCTGTGCCCAAACCGTGGCGCAGGTCAAACAGAAGGCCCTGCCTGAGGGCGAGAAAGCGGTTTTTTACCGTCCCGAGCGTGAAGCCTGGGTACTCAAGCACATCATGGAACTGAACCAGGGGCCGCTCGACAACGAGGAAATGGCGCGCCTGTTCCGCGAGATCATGTCTGCCTGCTTGGCCCTGGAAGAGCCGCTCAAGGTTGCCTATCTGGGGCCGGAAGGTACCTTTACCCAGGCGGCGGCGCTGAAGCACTTCGGACATTCGGTGATCAGCGTGCCAATGGCGGCGATCGATGAAATCTTCCGTGAAGTGGCCGCCGGTGCAGTGCAGTTCGGCGTAGTGCCGGTGGAAAACTCCACTGAAGGCGCGATCAACCACACGCTGGACAGCTTCCTCGAGCACGACATGGTGATCTGTGGCGAAGTCGAGTTGCGCATTCATCATCACCTGCTGGTCGGCGAAAATACCAAGACCGACAAGATTTCCCGGGTCTATTCGCATGCCCAGTCGCTGGCCCAGTGCCGCAAGTGGCTGGATGCCCATTACCCGAATGTTGAGCGGGTGGCGGTGGCCAGTAACGCCGACGCGGCCAAGCGGGTCAAGGGGGAGTGGAATTCGGCGGCGATTGCCGGTGACATGGCCTGCGAACTCTATGGCCTGAGCAAGATCGCGGAAAAGATCGAGGACCGTCCGGACAACTCCACACGGTTCCTGATCATTGGCAACCAGAAGGTGCCGCCGACCGGCGACGACAAGACTTCGGTCATCGTCTCCATGCGCAATAAGCCGGGCGCGCTGCATCATCTGCTGGAACCGTTCCATACTAATGGCATCGACCTGACCCGGATCGAAACCCGGCCCTCGCGCAGCGGCAAGTGGACCTACGTATTCTTCATCGACTTCATCGGTCATCAGCATGACCCGCTGATCAAGGATGTGCTGGAGAAGATCAACGACGAGTCGGTGGCGCTGAAAGTGCTGGGCTCCTACCCGAAGGCAGTGTTGTAACACGGCCGATTCCCTCGGCCTGTGCGGAGCGCATATGAGCTGTGATTTTCTTGCCCTGGCCCTGCCCGGGGTGCAAAAGCTGTCTCCCTATGTCCCCGGCAAGCCGGTGGAAGAGCTGGCGCGCGAATTTGGTTTGCGCGCCGAAGACATCGTCAAGCTGGCCAGCAATGAGAACCCGCTTGGCCCCAGTCCGCTGGCGGTGGAAGCGATCAAGGCGAGTCTGCCGGAGCTGACCCGCTACCCGGATGGCAATGGCTTTGCGCTCAAGCAGGCGCTGTCGCGCGTGTTTTCTCTGCAGCCTGAGCAGTTGACCCTGGGTAATGGCTCCAACGACATTCTTGAGCTGGTAACCCGGGCGTTTGTTTCGCCCGAGCATGAGGTGGTGTTCAGTGAGCACGCCTTTGCCGTCTATCCGATCGTGACTCAGGCGGTTGGAGCCAAGGCAGTGGTGGTGCCGGCGCGCGATTGGGGGCATGATCTGGAGGCGATGGCGGCGGCCATTACTCCAGCGACCCGGCTGGTGTTCATCGCCAACCCGAACAATCCGACTGGCACCTGGCTTGGCAAGCCAGAGCTGGAAGCTTTTCTGGCCAAAGTGCCGGAGCGGGTCATCGTGGTGCTCGATGAGGCGTACACTGAATACGTCGAGGATGCCGATTTTCCGCGTGGTTTTGACTACCTGACGCAGTATCCCAACCTGCTGGTGTCGCGGACCTTCTCCAAGGCCTACGGTCTGGCAGCGCTGCGGGTGGGCTACGCCGCTAGTCATCCTCAGGTTGCCGACGCGCTGAATCGGGTGCGTCAGCCGTTCAATGTTAACAGTCTGGCGCTGGCCGCTGCGCTAGCCAGTCTCGGCGATCAGGCCTACCTTGAGGCCAGTCGGGCGATCAATCGCGAAGGGATGTTGCAGTTAGAGCACGGCTTTCGGGAGCTGGGGTTGAGCTGGATTCCCTCACGCGGCAACTTTGTTGCCGTCGATCTGGGTTGCGAGGCTGCCCCGGTGTTCCAGGCGCTGTTGCGCGAGGGTGTGATTGTGCGCCCGGTGGCCAACTACGGCATGCCCAATCATCTTCGGGTCACTGTTGGTCTGGGGATGGAGAATCAGCGCTTCCTTGAGGCGCTGACCAAGGTGCTCGACCGTGGTTGATGTCAACAGCCTGTCATCTTCTGTACCGACAATCGGTCGCCTTGCGGTAATCGGTCTGGGCCTGATCGGTGGTTCGTTTGCCAAGGGCATTCGCCAGGCTGGTGTGTGCGCTGAGGTTGTCGGTTGTGATCCCGATCCGATGGCGCGCCGGCTGGCCTTGCCGTTGGGGGTGGTCGACCGGGTGACCGACAATCTGGCTGAGGCGGTGCGTGATGCGGATGTGATTCTGCTGGCTGTGCCGGTGCTGGCGATGGAAAAGGTGCTGGCCGAACTGGCGACTTTGTCTCTGGGACAAGCGGTGCTGACCGATGTTGGCAGTACCAAGGGGGCTGTGGTCAAGGCGGTTGAGCAGGCCTTTGGTCAGATCCCGCCGCTGTTCGTGCCCGGGCACCCGATTGCCGGCTCCGAGAAAAGCGGGGTTGAGGCTGCTCGCGCCGAGTTGTTCAGGCGGCACAAGGTGATTCTGACTCCGCTGGAGAACACCAGCGAGCAAGCGCTGGAACTGGTCACCCGGCTATGGCATTGCCTGGGCGCAGATGTCGAGGCGATGCCTCTGGCTGACCATGACGAGGTGCTGGCAGCTACCAGTCATCTGCCGCATTTGCTGGCCTTCTCGCTGGTCGACACCCTGGCGGCTCGCAGCGAGAACCTGGAGATCTTCCGCTATGCGGCGGGAGGTTTTCGTGACTTTACCCGGATCGCTGCCAGTGATCCGGTGATGTGGCGTGATGTGTTCCTGGCCAATCGTGATGCGGTATTGCGCAGCCTGGACGACTTCACCCGGGATTTAAGCCGCTTGCGCGAAGCGGTCGAGGGGCGGGACGCCAACACCCTGTTGGGGGTGTTTACCCGTGCCAAGGCTGCGCGTGAGCATTTCAGTACCATTTTGGCCCGCAGGGCGTATATGGAACCTATGCAGACTCAAGCCATCAACTTCATCGCTCAGCCTGGAGGTCGTGTCAACGGCAGTATCCGGGTACCTGGCGACAAGTCCATCTCCCATCGCTCGATCATGCTCGGCTCGCTGGCCGAAGGCGTGACCGAAGTGGAGGGCTTTCTGGAGGGGGAGGACAGTCTGGCGACCCTGCAGGCGTTCCGCGACATGGGCGTGGTGATTGAAGGTCCGCACCATGGTCGCGTTACCATCAATGGGGTAGGACTGCAGGGCCTGCAGGCTCCGCCAGGCCCCCTGTACCTGGGCAACTCGGGAACCTCGATGCGTCTTTTGGCCGGTTTGCTGGCCGGTCAGGAGTTTGACACCGTGCTGACCGGTGATGCGTCGCTGTCCAAGCGCCCGATGGGGCGGGTGGCCAAACCATTGCGGGAAATGGGTGCGCAGATCGAAACTGCAGCAGATGGTCGCCCGCCGTTGCGCATTACAGGCGGCAGCAAATTGATGGGGATGGACTACCAGATGCCAGTGGCCAGCGCCCAGGTCAAATCTTGCCTGTTGCTGGCGGGTCTGTATGCCGGTGGCAGCACGTCGGTGACTGAGCCTGCGCCAACCCGTGATCATACCGAGCGGATGCTCAAAGGCTTTGGTTATCCGATCAAGGTTGAAGGTGCCAAGGCCACTATCGAGGCGGGTCACAAGCTGACTGCATGCAAGATCGATGTGCCGGCGGATATTTCTTCGGCCGCCTTCTTCATGGTTGCCGCCAGTATCGCCGAAGGCTCGGATCTGACCCTGGAGCACGTCGGCATCAACCCGACCCGGGTTGGGGTGATCAATATCCTCAAGGCCATGGGCGGTGATATCGAGCTGTCCAATGAGCGCGAAGTGGGTGGCGAGCCGGTGGCTGATATTCGTATTCGCAGCGCCAAGCTCAAAGGTATCGATATCCCGATTGATCAGGTGCCGCTGGCCATTGATGAGTTCCCGGTGTTGTTCGTGGCCGCAGCCTGTGCCCAGGGGCGTACCGTGCTGCGTGGCGCGGAAGAGTTGCGGGTCAAGGAGTCGGATCGGATCCAGGTCATGGCCGATGGTCTGCAGGCGCTGGGTGTCAGGGCTGAGCCGACCGCCGACGGGATCATCATCGATGGCGGGCCGATTGGTGGTGGCAAGGTAGATAGTCACGGTGATCATCGTATCGCCATGTCTTTCAGTGTTGCCTCACTGCGAGCTACCGGCGACATCCAGATCAGTGATTGCGCCAACGTGGCGACCTCCTTCCCGGGATTCATCGAGCTGGCCCGGTCTGTGGGTATTCAGGTCAGCCTGGAGGCATCGGCGTGACCGAACAAAGCACCCCGGTAATCACCATCGACGGTCCCGGCGGTTCGGGCAAGGGCACTATCGCCGGATTGCTGGCCGCACGCATAGGCTGGAATCTGCTCGACTCGGGTGCCCTGTACCGGTTGCTGGCCTTTGCCGCGCAGAATCATGGTGTCGACCTGACCAACGAGGAAGTGCTTACGCGGCTGGCTGCTCACCTGGACGTGCAGTTCGTGGCTGACGAAGGGCAGGGCGAGCAACGGATCATCCTTGAGGGTGAAGACGTGACCCGTGCCATCCGTACCGAGGCCATAGGTGCTGGCGCTTCTCAGGTCGCCTCCCTGCCAGCGGTGCGTGAGGCTTTGCTGCAGCGCCAGCAGGCCTTTCGCGAAGCGCCGGGGCTGGTGGCCGATGGTCGGGATATGGGGACCGTGGTGTTCAGCGACGCAGAATTGAAGATATTTCTGACCGCCAGCCCGCAGGAACGCGCCGAACGGCGGTACAAGCAGTTGCTGCAAAAGGGCGAAACTGCTAATCTGGCGAGTCTACTCGATGAGATTATGGCGCGTGATGAGCGCGACATGAATCGTAGCGTTGCGCCGCTCAAGCCGGCTGATGATGCGATCATGGTCGATTCTACCGACATGAGCATTGAGCAAGTACTTGAAACAGTTCAGATGGAAGCGCACAAGCGCGGCCTGCTGGGCTGATCAGGAGGGTTCCGTACCGGGTAACCAGCACCACCGGTACGGGCATTTATATCATCAACCCACGCAAGCTGGTGGCGTGGCGGGCTCGGGGCTGCATGGCGCGCGATGTTGGCGGCCAGGCGGTTGCGGCCTTTATTTACATTGACAGGAATCCAAATGAGCGAAAGCTTTGCCGAACTTTTTGAAGAAAGCCTGAAAACTCTCGATATGGAGCCGGGCTCCATCATCACCGGTATCGTTGTGGACATCGACTCCGACTGGGTCACCGTTCACGCCGGTCTGAAGTCCGAGGGTGTCATTCCGCGTGATCAGTTCCTGAACGATCAGGGCGAGCTTACCATCGCAGTGGGTGATGAGGTGCACGTTGCACTGGACGCCGTAGAAGACGGCTTCGGTGAAACCAAACTGTCCCGTGAGAAGGCCAAGCGCGCCGAATCCTGGAAAGTTCTCGAGGCAGCTTTCGCCGCCGAAGAAATCGTCAAGGGTGTCATCAACGGCAAGGTCAAAGGTGGCTTTACCGTCGACGTCAATACCATCCGTGCGTTCCTGCCGGGTTCGCTGGTCGATGTCCGTCCGGTGCGCGACACTGCCCACCTGGAAGGCAAGGAACTGGAATTCAAGGTCATCAAGCTCGACCAGAAGCGCAACAACGTTGTCGTTTCCCGCCGTGCTGTGCTGGAAGCCGAGAACAGTGCCGAGCGCGAAGCCCTGCTGGAAACCCTGCAGGAAGGTCAAGTGGTCAAGGGTATCGTCAAGAACCTCACCGACTACGGCGCGTTCGTCGATCTGGGCGGCGTCGATGGCCTGCTGCACATCACCGACATGGCCTGGAAGCGCATCAAGCATCCGTCCGAGATCGTCAATGTTGGCGATGAGATCGACGTCAAGGTGCTCAAGTTCGACCGCGAGCGCAATCGCGTCTCCCTGGGCCTGAAGCAACTGGGCGAAGATCCGTGGGTCGCCATCACCGGTCGTTATCCGGAAGGCACCCGTGTTACCGCCAAGGTCACCAACCTCACCGACTACGGCTGCTTCGCCGAGCTGGAAGAGGGTGTTGAAGGTCTGGTACACGTGTCTGAAATGGACTGGACCAACAAGAACATCCACCCGTCCAAGGTCGTTCAGGTCGGCGACGACGTGGAAGTCATGGTTCTGGATATCGACGAAGATCGTCGTCGTATCTCCCTGGGCATCAAGCAGTGCAAGATGAACCCGTGGGAAGAGTTCTCCAGCAAGTTCAACAAGGGCGACAAGATCTCCGGCTCCATCAAGTCGATCACCGATTTCGGTATCTTCATTGGTCTGGACGGCGGCATCGACGGTCTGGTTCACCTGTCCGATATCTCCTGGAACGAAGTCGGCGAAGAAGCCGTACGTCGCTTCAAGAAGGGCGACGAGATCGAAACCGTCATCCTGTCGGTTGACCCAGAGCGTGAGCGTATCTCCCTGGGCGTCAAGCAGTTGGAAGACGATCCGTTCTCGAACTTCGTTTCCCTGAACGACAAGGGCAGCATCGTTACCGGTACCGTCAAGGAAGTTGATGCCAAGGGTGCAGTCATCACTCTGGCCGACGATGTCGAAGGCACTCTGAAAGCCTCCGAAATCAGCCGTGACCGCGTTGAAGACGCCCGTAACGCGCTGAACGTTGGCGATGAAGTCGAAGCCAAGATCGTTGGTGTCGACCGTAAGAGCCGCGTGATCAGCCTGTCGATCAAGTCCAAGGACGTTGATGACGAGAAGGAAGCGATCCGCGATCTGCGTCAGCAGGAAGTGGCTGCTGCTGGCCCGACCACCATTGGTGATCTGATCAAGCAGCAAATGGAGAACAAGGGCAACTAAGTCCTTGTGATTCCTGAAAAAGGGCGACTTCGGTCGCCCTTTTTTGTGGCTTTGGGGTTATTCCTAGCTTTGTGCTCCTTATCAGGCTGTTCAAACGTCGTCAAGCATGGTAAAACCATAAAAAACGGATCTAGCCGCTTGAAAAAAAAGGAAAAACCATGACCAAGTCGGAGTTGATCGAGCGTATCGTCGAACAGCAGGGACAGTTATCGGCCAAGGATGTGGAACTGGCCATCAAAACCATGCTGGAGCACATGTCCCAGGCTTTGGCGACCGGCGAACGTATCGAGATTCGCGGTTTCGGCAGCTTCTCTTTGCACTATCGGGCACCTCGGGTTGGCCGCAATCCGAAGACCGGTGATGCGGTTGAGCTGGACGGCAAGTTCGTGCCGCACTTCAAGCCGGGCAAGGAGCTGCGTGACCGGGTTAATGAGTCGCTGTAAGCCTGGCGCTGTATCTCCCCTGAACTAGCCTGCGCTATACTCCGGCCTACACGAATGGATTGGAGTGTGTGGCATGCTATGGCTCAAGCGCGCAGTGCTGATCATTGTCCTTTTGCTGGTGGCACTGGCGACCCTTGATTTCATGCTGGAAAACCAGCAGAGCGTAACCCTTCAGTTTCTGGAAATGCAGTCTCCAGCGTTTCCGCTTTCCCTGTTCATTGTCTTTGCCTTCATTCTTGGTAGTTTGCTGGGAGTGTTCATCGGCTGGCTGATCACCACGCGTCTGCGTTTGCGGCTGATGTTGCAAAGCAATGAGTTGAACCGCTACCGCAAGGAAATTGACAAGCTGCGGACCCAGGCCGTCAAAGGCTGATTGCCATGCAGGAGCTGCTGTTCCTTGGCCTGTTCATGGCAGCCCTGGCGATAGGTTGGTTGCTTGGGCGGCGTGAGGCGATCAAGGTCGGTTTCATGCTCAAGCCGCACGGCAGTGCGATCGACAAGCAGTATTTCATCGGCCTTAACTACCTGCTCAACGAACAGCCGGACGAGGCGATTGAAACTTTTATTCGGGCGCTGGAAGTCAATCCGGAAACAGTAGAAACCCATATCGCCATTGGCAAGCTATTCTGCCAGCGTGGCGATGTCGAGCGTGCGATTAAGGTCCACCAGAACCTGTTGGCCCGGCCTAATCTGACTCGTGAGCAAGCTGACCGGGTTCAGCTTGAGTTGGCCAGAGATTACCTGGCGGTCGGTATGCTTAATCGTGCCGAGCGGTTGCTTGATGAACTGATCAACTCGAACTCCCAGCTCAAGGCCGAAGCTCTGGTAGATCTGATCATGGTCCATGAGCGCGAGCGCGACTGGGAGCATGCGATTGAGGCTGGGCGCAAGCTGGTGCGTGAGCGTGCTGATTTCAAGGTGGTGCTCGCGCATTACCACTGCGAATTGGCGCAAAAGCCCCAAAGCCTGGGCGAGTGGCCGCAGGTCAGGCGCCTGATGCGGGCAGCGCTCGAGGTGGACCCCGGGTGTGTGCGAGCAATGTTGATGCTGGCTGAGCTTGAACAGGCGCAGGGTCAGGTCCGTGAGGCGGCCAAATGGCTGCAGCGGTTGGCCGAACAGGACGCTGATTTTGTCCCTCAGGCCTTGCCGCTGGTACGTCGCTGCGCTGATAATGGCGGCCTGGATATGCAGGCCTACCTGGATCGGGTTTTGGCGGCGGACGGATTGCCGATGATGGCAACCGTGCTGGCCAAAGCCGATGAGCTGTATCAGCAGCAGGGGTTGAGTGCTGCCAGCCTGTTTGTGCTGGCACATATCCAGCAACGGCCTTCGCTGCGGGGGTTGTTGTATCTGATAGATCTGCACAAGGATCAGGTTGGCCAAAAAGGACGAGACAACCTGATGATCTTGCGTGGGATTGTCGAAGCGTTGCTGATCGACAAACACCAGTACCGTTGTGAGGCTTGTGGCTTTTCCGCCCGGCAGCTTCACTGGCAGTGTCCCACCTGTCACGGCTGGTCCACTCTAAGACCCCTCAAGGGGCGAGAGGCTGCCTGAGCGGCCATTCCCCTTTCGTATTTAGCACAGGACTGATGCATGCCTTGTCACACACCTATCATTGTCGCGCTGGATTTTGCCGACGCTGCTGACGCTCTGGCCCTCGCTGACCAGCTCAACCCCAGTCAGTGCCGGGTCAAGGTCGGCAAGGAGCTGTTTACCAGCAGTGGTCCGGCGGTGGTTGATGCGCTTCAGGCAAAGGGCTTTGAAGTGTTTCTGGATCTCAAGTTCCATGACATCCCCAACACCACGGCCAGCGCCGTACGAGCTGCTGCCGAGTTGGGCGTCTGGATGGTTAATGTGCATGCCGGAGGCGGGCGGCGGATGATGGAGGCCTGTCGTGAGGTGCTCGACCGGCGCTCTGGTGCACGTCCACTGCTGACCGCTGTCACCGTGCTGACCAGCATGGAGCAAGAGGATTTGCAGGAGGTCGGGATGGATATCGAGCCGATGGTTCAGGTCCAGCGCTTGGCGCGGCTTACCCAGGACTGTGGGCTCGATGGAGTGGTGTGCTCGGCGCGTGAGGCCAAGGCATTGCGTAGCGCTTTGGGTGATGATTTTCTGTTGGTCACGCCGGGTATTCGTCCGGCTGAAGCCAGTGCTGATGATCAGAAGCGTATCGTGACGCCGCGCCAGGGCCTGGACAACGGCAGCAGCTATCTGGTGATTGGCCGACCAATTACCCGTGCCGAACAGCCGGCGCAAGCGTTGCAGGCCATTATCGCCAGTCTGGCCGAGTAATGCACAACGGCTCCGGCCGCCGCTGGCGGCCGGTATTGGCCGTTGTCATTACGGGGTGATGGCCACCTTGAGTACCCCATCGCGCTGATGGCTGAACAGCTCATAGGCGGCGACAATGTCGTCGAGCTTGAAGCGGTGGGTAACCATGGCCGTCAGGTCGACCCGTCCTGATGCGACAACTTCCATCAAACGCCGCATGCGCTCTTTGCCGCCAGGGCATAGCGTGGTCACTATGGTGTGATCGCCCAGGCCTGCAGCAATGGCGTCAAGTGGCATCGACAACTTGCCCGAATAGACTCCGAGACTGGATAGAGTGCCGCCGGGCTTCAGCGCGCGCAGACAGGACTCGAAGGTTTGCTGGGTGCCGAGTGCTTCAATCGCAACATCTACCCCAGCGCCCTGGGTCTGTTCCCGAATCACGACCAAGGGATCCTGTTCCTTGAAGTTGATCGTGATATCCGCGCCCAGTCGCTTGGCAACCTCCAGGCGCTCATTGACGCCGTCGACCACGATGATCCGGGTCGCTCCCATCAGTTTGGCGCCAGCGGTGGCACACAGTCCTATTGGCCCCTGGGCAAAGATCGCCACAGTGTCGCCAATGCGGATATGACCACTTTCAGCGCCGCCAAAACCGGTACTCATGATGTCCGGGCACATCAGGACCTGCTCGTCGCTCAGACCGTCCGGGACTGGGGTCAGGTTGGCCTGGGCGTTGGGGATACGCACGTATTCGGCCTGGCAGCCGTCGATGCTGTTACCCAGTTGCCAGCCACCCATGGCATGCCCGCCGCACTGACTTGAGTGTCCATCCAGGCAGGGGTGACATTGACCGCAGGGGGTAATGGCCCCGGCAATGACCCGTTGACCGATGTGGTAGCCGCTAACTGCATTGCCAAGCTTTTCGATCACGCCAACCGGTTCGTGGCCAATGATCAAACCGGGCTTGACCGGGTACTCGCCTTTGAGAATGTGTACATCGGTGCCGCAAATGGTCGTCGTGGTCACGCGTAGAAGAGCGTCGGTCGGGCCGATGTCGGGGATGGGGCGCTGCTGAATTTCGATGCGGCCGGGTTCAACGAAAACCGCGGCTTTCATGCTGCTCATGGTGCACCTCCGGGGCAGGTGGCGGGATACTGAGCATTAACAATAGACCGGCTGGTGGCGTGTGGGGTTGATCTGGGTCAAGGTGGGCAAAGCTTCGCCACCCGGTGATCCGGGTGGCGGGTAGGTAGGTCAGCTCATTTGCGACTGCTGGTAATTCTCCAGACCAACCGCGTTGATCAGGCCGAGCTGGGTTTCCAGCCAGTCGACATGTTCCTCTTCGGAGTTGAGGATCTGTTCGCACAGATCGCGGCTACCGTAGTCGCCAACGCTTTCACAGTAAGCGATGGCCGCTTTGAGGTCCGGGATGCCTTTCATTTCCAGCTTGAGGTCGCACTCGAGGATTTCCCGAGTGTTCTCACCGATCAGCAGCTTGCCCAGATCCTGCAGATTGGGTAGGCCTTCGAGAAACAGTATCCGCTTGATCAGCATGTCGGCATGCTTCATTTCGTCAATGGATTCGTGATACTCGTGGTCGCCAAGCTTGTCCAGCCCCCAGTCCTGCAGCATGCGCGCATGGAGAAAATACTGGTTGATGGCAACCAGTTCGTTGCCAAGAATGGTATTGAGATGCTGGATGACTTTCTTGTCGCCTTTCATGACTGATGTCCTCACTTCAGTTCAGCTATCAGTCTGGTCTGGCGGTTGCTTAAAGTCAAATCTAAGTGGTTGATCTGGAAGGGAATTAGTAATGATTATCAGTTGGAATTAATGTCTGTCAGGCGGCGACCCAGAGCGAGTCGCCGGCCATGGCCGCGGCCTGACCGGCCAGCAATGTTTCATTCAGCAGGGACTTACAATCGCGCCCGCATTTTCCGCATTGACTGGCGACATCCAGAGACTCACGCAGATCGCGCATGCTGCATGCGCCACTATTGATCGCATCGCGAATCTGACGGTCGGTAACCCCTTTGCACAGACAGACGTACATGGCATGTCCCAGTTCTGAATGGTTATGCTGGACATGCTAATGGTAATGAGAATAGTTGTCAAACGAGTTTGAGATATTATTACGCGGCACGGTTAAGGGCGTACCGCGTAACGACGGCTCAATCAAAAAACATTGTCCAGAATAGCTTCTACAACTGCAGTAGTGACTGCTATCAGCACCAGATCGCGGCCTACCCGACGCCAGTCGTAGCCGGGGTAGTGGGGTAGTTGGGCGACCAGGCGGCTATCCAACTGTTTGGCGATTCCCGGGGGAAGGGGCTTGCCTCGGGCCAGATTCTTCCGGATGCCTGGTGGCAGGCTGTCGACCTGGCCAACATACATATGGTTGTCGCGCAGGATAGTGCGGATTACGGCTTCTTCGATAACCACCCGTGAGCTGGAGTGGTTATGGGTAGTTTGATACTGGTGGTGTCCCGCCTGGCCACGCGCATGCGGCGGCTGCGCCAATACGCTGCCGGCACATAGGCTGAGGGCTAGAAACAGGGTGCAATGGCGCGCGGTCATGAGTTTGTTCACGGGCATACGGGTTGTTCTCCTTTTGTCGTTTGAGTGTAACTGTGGTCTTTGGGTTCCGTCATGCTGTTGATTGAACCTTGCTCCAGAACCATCAGTGAACTGAATGTGGCCCATGGTGGCCGATCGATAATGGCTGGGCCCCTTTATTTTCCGGCGTTCTACCGTAGCTCAAAGAGCTTGACGACACAGTTCATTGCAGGGGCGAATGACTATTCAGTCAGTGCTGCTTGTAATGCGCTTATGGGGGCCTAGAATCGGTCAGGCTATACGGCGGTTGATTGCCGGCTGGGGCATGGCTTGATTGTCTTGCACCATTTGCTACCGGCGCGGCCGCGACGAGACGAACAATGAAAACAAGGCAAGCCCTGCGGGAGCTTGCACGTATCTCAGCGGGAGACAAGCATGAGTCAGTCTGGCGTTCTCAAGCGCTCCACCATCCTGGTTCACGGTTCCGTGGGCATGCCATTGGCAGTGATCGGTTACCCACTGGTGGTTTACCTGCCACCGTTTTACGCCCAGGAAGTTGGGCTCAACATGGCCTTGATGGCGCTAGTGCTGGTCATCGCCCGCATGTCCGATGTCATCACCGATCCGTTGATCGGCACTCTCAGTGATCGCTGGCAAACCCGGCTGGGGCGGCGCAAACCCTGGCTGCTGATGGGGATGCCGCTGATGCTGCTGGGTACGGTGATGATTTTCATGCCACCCGAGGGGGCTGGGATTGGCCATCTGCTGGTTTGGACCGTGATCATGTATCTGGGGTGGACCATGGTTACCTTGCCCTATGGTGCCTGGGGCGCTGAGCTTTCGCCTGCATACCACCAGCGCAGTCGGGTTACTGCTGCACGGGAGGGATTTGTGCTGGTAGGCCTGTTTCTTGCCGCCTTGGCTCCGGCCATCGTTCAGCGCCTGGGGGCCAAGTTTCAGGCCGGCGAGACTGACGGGGCTGTCATGCAGTTTGCGGTCTGGCTGCTGGGCAGTGATGGTCAGCTCAGTATCGGTTATGGTCCGATTCTGGCAGCGATGGCCTGGATGCTGTTGATTTTGCTGCCGTTGACCGTGCTGCTGGTGGTTACTACGGTCAAGGAAGCACCGCCTAAGTCAGTGCAGCGCACCGACTGGCGCAAGGGGTTGCGGGTACTGAAGAATAACGGCCCGTTCAAGCGCATGATGCTGATTCTGCTGATCGTGGTAACCGGTGAGTCATTCCGCAATGCACTGTCGGTTTTTTCATGCAGCACGTTATTCAGATTCAGGCCCATATCGGCATGATGTACTTGCTGTACTTCGGGGTCGGTATTCTGGGGATTCCATTCTGGCTGATCGCCGGTAAACGTATCGGCAAGCACCGGGCGTTTTGTGTCGCGGTAGCAGTGTCGAGCCTGAGCATCATAGGTATGTTCTTTCTGCAGGCCGGCCAGTTGCTGCCGTTCGCCATCATGTTCGCGCTCAAGGGCTTCTGTTTTGCCGCCTTCCAGTTCCTGCCGCTGTCGATGCTGGCGGATATCGTTGATCTGGATACAGCCCGTAGCAAGGAGCATCGGACCGGGTTGTTCTTCGCCATGTCCGGCATGGCCCATAAACTGGCGATGGCGATCGGTCTGGGGTTGTCGCTTGGGCTGCTGGCGCTGGTCGGTTTCGATGCCCAGGCTGCTGAGCATAGCGACGGGCAACTGATGGCCTTGCGGGTGCTGTATATCCTTGGGCCGGTCATGTTGTATATGACCGCTTTCGCTATTTCCTGGCGCTATCCGCTGACCTCGGATCGTCAGGAGCGGATTCATCAATGGATTGTACGGCGTAACCGTCGTTTGGGGCTGGCTTCGCACTGACGGTGGGCTAACCAGCGCCCGGGGTTAGCGGGCGCTGGTATGAGAAAAGTCTAAAAAAGGTGCTGAATGACAACTCAGTATCCTTGCATGTGTCCTGATTCGTTTATGCTGACATCCTATAACAAGGACTCGCTGAACAAGGACCACCCTGCACATGGCACAACCCTCGCAATTCTCCCTGCTGGCCAGCAGGCGTTTTCTGCCTTACTTCCTCACCCAGTTATTTGGGGCTTTCAACGATAATTTGTTCAAGCAGGCGCTGATCCTGGCGATCCTGTATAAGCTCAGTTTTTCGGGTGATAGCAATCTACTGATCAACCTGTGCGCGTTGCTCTTCATTCTGCCGTTCTTCCTGTTTTCGGCACTGGGAGGTCAGTTCGGCGAGAAGTTTGCCAAGGATGCCCTGATCCGGGTAATCAAGGGCGGCGAGATCCTGATCATGCTGTTGGGGGCTGTCAGTGTGCTGTTTGGCAGTCTGCCACTGATGCTGCTGGTACTGTTCGCCATGGGGACTCAGTCAGCCCTGTTCGGCCCGGTCAAATATTCGATCCTGCCTCAGCACCTGCGAGAAGAGGAACTGGTTGGCGGGAACGCATTGGTGGAAATGGGCACCTTTCTGGCGATTTTGGGCGGCACCCTGTATGCCGGCATCCTCATGGCTGGCGATGGCTGGGCTGTCTGGGTCGGCGGGTCGGTAGTGGCGGTAGCACTTTTCGGGTTTGTGACCAGCCTGGGTATTCCCAGGGCTGCGGCAGCCTTACCGGGGCTGAAGCTGGACTGGAATATTTTGCGCCAGTCCTGGGCCATCATGCATCTGGGGTTGGTCAAGCAGGTGCCTTCGGTATCGCGCTCGCTGCTGGGCAACTCCTGGTTCTGGTTTCTCGGGGCGACCTATCTGACCCAGATTCCCGGGTTCGCCAAGGATTATCTGCACGGCGATGAAAGTGTGGTAACCCTGATTTTGATGGTGTTTTCCGTGGGTATCGCGCTGGGCTCAATGCTGTGTGAGCGCTTGTCCGGACGCAAGGTGGAAATCGGTCTGGTGCCATTCGGCTCATTGGGCTTGACCCTGTTCGGCCTGCTGCTGTGGTGGGGCGCCGGGAGTGTTGAGGCTGCCAGCGTCGAGTACACCTGGCTGGGTCTGATGAGCCAGCCAGCCGCCTGGTGGGTGATGAGCTGCATTCTCGGTCTGGGAGTATTCGGTGGTTTCTACATCGTTCCACTGTATGCGCTGATCCAGGCCCGTACCCGCGATGAAGAACGGGCCCGGGTGATTGCTGCGAACAATATCCTCAATGCTTTGTTCATGGTGCTGTCGGCGGTTACCGCGATTGCGTTGTTGACCCAGGCGGGCTTGTCGATCCCTGAGCTGTTTTTGGTCATTTCGCTGATGAACGTGGCGGTCAATGTCTACATCTTCAAGGTCGTGCCCGAGTTCACCATGCGTTTTCTGGTATGGCTGCTCAGCCACTCCATGTACCGGGTTTCGCATGACAATCTGGAGGCGATTCCGGACGACGGAGCTTGCGTGCTGGTCTGCAATCACGTGTCTTTCGTTGATGCTTTGCTGATCGGCGGCGCAGTGCGCCGACCGGTGCGCTTCGTGATGTACTACAAGATCTACAATTTACCTGTGCTGAACTTCATTTTCCGCACCGCCGGCACTGTGCCGATTGCGGCCCGGCATGAGGATGAGCAGGTGTATGAAGAGGCTTTTCGGCGTATTGGTGAATATCTGGAAGCAGGGGAAGTAGTCTGCATCTTCCCGGAGGGCAAGCTGACCGGTAACGGCGAGATCAATGAGTTTCGCAATGGCATCGCGCGCATCATTGAAGAGCACCCGGTGCCGGTGATTCCCATGGCTCTGCGTGGGCTGTGGGGCAGTTTCTTCAGCCGCGCCCCGGACAAAGGCTTTTTTCGCCGCTTCTGGTCGCGAGTGGGGCTGGTGGCGGGTGTGCCTCTGGCGCCGGAGCAGGTCACCAGTCAGGACTTGCAACAACAGGTCAGCCAGTTGCGTGGCGAGGGACGCTAAATGATGGGGTTGCGCGAGCGTGATCAGTTGCACCGCTGGGTCGAGAGCGGCCGGCTCGGAGCCGAGCAGTGGCAACAGTTGGAGCGCCTGGGCTGGCATCAGCCGGACTCCCGACAATGGCGCAACCTGCTTGATCGTCTGCTGGCGCTGGCCGGGGTTTTGCTGCTGGCTGTCGGGCTGATTTTCTTTCTGGCCTGGAACTGGGATGACCTGCACCGGTTTGCCAAGCTGGGGCTGGCTGTCGGGGCGCTGACAACGTTCACTGCACTAGCTGGTTACGCCGCGCCCTATTCATCGTTGCAACGTGCCATGCTGCTGGGCTGCGCCCTGACCAGCGGTGCCTTGCTGGCGTTGATCGGGCAGACCTATCAGACCGGGGCTGATATCTGGCAATTGTTTGCTGCCTGGGCTGTGTTGATGTTGCCCTGGGCGCTGCTGTCGCGTTCGGCAGTCTGTTGGGGGCTGTGGTTGCTGGTTTGTAATCTGGCGTTGCTGCGTTTCTTCATCAGCATGCCGATGTTTCAACTGTTCTGGGGTTTTGGCCAGGCTGACGGCTTGCTGATGCTGGGGTTGTTCAATCTCGCGGTACTGCTGCTGTTCGAGTGGCTTGAACCGTACCTGCTTTGCCGCCCTGCGCGGTTGATTCAGCGCTTGGCAGGCTTGCTGTTGCTGGCGGCCTGGACACCAGGGGGCTTGCTAGGCTGGTGGGAAAGTGGGTTTGCTGCGGTGTTGCTGGTTTTGCTGGTGGTGTGCGCGGTTGGGATAGTGGGCTATCTGTATCTGCGTCGGGATCTGCCATTGCTGGCCTTGCAGCTGTTCTGCCTGATCATTGTCGGAGCTTCGGGGCTGGCACGCGGGCTGGAGGCTTTGGATGGCTTCATGCTGTTCAATATCCTGGGTGGCTATCTGCTGCTCAGCAGTGCACTGGCTTCGATCTGGTTACATCGCTTGTACCGGGAGGGACGGGGATGAAGCAGGCCTGGCTGGATAACTTGCTCAAGGCCATGGGGCGTGAGCGCCTGATTGATTCTGCCCAACACCAGGGGCTGCTGGAGCTGGAGGGCTCGCCCTGGTGGTTGTCGCTGTTGCTCGGTGCTGCCGCCTGGTTGTCGGCGCTGATGATCGGTGGTGCTTTTTTCATGCCGGTGATGCTGCTGGCTGATGGCCCCTGGGGGCAGATGCTGGTTGGGGTATTGATGCTGGGAGCGAGTGTCTGGCTGTTTCGTCAGTCGGGCTTGTTCTCCGCCCAGTTGGCCCTGGCCTTTTCTCTTAGCGGTCAGTTGATTGTGGTGATTGCCTTGGTGCAAGGACTGGATTTGCCAACATACCGGTTGAGTTACCCGGCGCTGATCAGCGCGCTGTTGGCAGCAGCTCTGTTCTGGATGCCTGCAACAGCGCTGCACCGTATGCTTTGCGCTTTGCTGGTATTGGGAAACACCGCAGTGCTGATTGGCGCCGGTCCAGCGCTGGCGCTATACGGCCTGCTACTGGCGAGCGCAGCGGTGGTTGGCTGGTTGGCCCGCGCGCATTGGGCGTTGGCTGGTCTGGCGCAATGGCTCAGGCCTCTGCTCAATGCGGCCACGCTGGTTGCTCTGGTACTAATGCTGTTCGGCCATCAAAGCGTCATGGAAATGCTCTGGCAACGCCTGGGCGCGGGTACGGTGCATCACTGGCTGCCACTGTTCTATCGTCTGGGTGCAGGGCTGCTGTTGCTCGGGGTGGGGTTGTGGTTACTAAGAAACAGCGGGCGCCAGCGGCTGCTCTTGTTGGTGCCACTGTTGCTGCTATGTCTGTTGCTCAACCAGGCGCCGGGCCTGCTGGTTAGCGCTGCCCTGGGTCTGGCGGCCTGGCAGGCAGGAAGCCGGCTCTGGAGTGTCGTGGCACCAGTGTTTGCGCTGGGATATCTGGGGGAGCTGTACTACAGCCTGCATCTGAGCTTGCTGGATAAGTCGCTGGTTCTGGTGCTCAGCGGCATGGGGTTACTGGTGCTGCGCTGGTTGGCGTTGCGCTGGATCGGGAGGCTGTCATGACTCGAAGCTGGCAACGGCTGGGTATGTTTGCTGTCTGGCTGCTGGTGGTTGCGGTAGCTCTGGCTGCGGTGTGGGGGCATGAGCGTACCTTGCGTGACGGACATTTTGTCTTGCTTGAACTGGCCCCGGTGGACCCGCGCTCGCTGATGCAGGGCGACTATATGGCGCTGCGCTTCGCAGTTGATCTGCAGCTTCATCAGGCCGATGGTTGGCCCGATGAGGAGGGTGTGGCGCCACGGTTTGCCTGGCTTGTACTTGATCAGCAGCAGCGTGGGCGGTTACAGGCCGTGGCTGATGAATTACCCGAAACCGAAGCGCTCCTGGCTATGCGCATACGGCGTCAGGATGGTGGTTATAGCGTAGGCCCCAACGCCTTCTTCTTTCAGGAAGGAGCGGCCGAGCGCTATGAAACGGCTCGCTGGGGCGGCTTCCGGGTGCGTGCTGACGGAACGGCGTTGCTGCAGGCTCTCTATGATGCCGAACTGGAGTTGATCGGCAGCAACCAGCGCTGAGCGTGGCAGTCTCTGTTGTCGATTTGATCACAATTATGAATGAATGGTCATTCTTGTTTGTATCTTGCTGTTGTTTATTGGTTTTTGGTTCTATGGTAAGGCTACTGATTGAACAGGAGATAAACCATGGAACTCAGTGGCAAGGTCGTCGTGATCACCGGCGCCAGCAGTGGTATAGGCGCAGCAACAGCCACCCGCCTGGCCGGCCTCGGGGCCCGGGTCGTGCTGGGCGCGCGGCGCGCGGCACGGCTGGAGGCGCTGGCCGCCGATATTCACCAGGCCGGTGGTGAAGCATTGTGGCAAGAGACCGATGTGACCAATCGCGATCAGGTTCGCGCTCTGGTTGAACTGGCCGTACAGCGCTACGGCCGGCTGGATGTGTTGATCAATAATGCCGGCCTGATGGCGGTTGGTTCGATCCACAAATTGGCAGTTGATGAGTGGGAGCGAATGGTTGATATCAATCTCAAGGGGGTGTTGCATGGGGTGGCGGCGGCATTGCCGGTCTTTCAGCAGCAACAGGCCGGGCATCTGATCAATCTGGGGTCACTGGCTTCGCACAAGGTGGCGCCTGGCGGAGCAGTTTACAGCGCCACTAAGTTTGCTGTCCGGGCTCTGACTGAAGGGCTGCGTCAGGAGTGCCCGAACATTCGCTGCAGTCTGATATCGCCGGGCGCCATCGCCACTGAGCTGCCCTACGGCAGTTCTGACGAGAGGACCGTCAGGGCGCTGGAACAGGCCTATCAGATTGCCTTGCCCGCAGAGTCGGTGGCCCAGACGATTGCCTGGACGCTGGCTCAGCCGGCTGCGGTGGATATCAACGAAATCATTATCCGTCCCACCGTACAGCCGTTTTGAGCAGGTTCAGCGGGTGCCCTTGCTGGCCCGGTGCGGATTGGCCCAGGTTTGGCCGCTGACTCCGTTGGGGATGTTCTGGATTTCCCCGCCAGCATTCAGGAAAGCATCGATCTGGTCCTGAATCGACTGATGGGTAGCGATGGCGGCGTCGTTCTTGCGTTTGCTTGCAGTGGTTTTCGCGGACATGGGAACCTGCCGGTTTTGGAATAAGACCCACCACCATACAGGTTTTGCGGCAATAAAGCCCGGATTCACGGTAAAAGCCGGACAGGCGGCTGTCCGGCAGACCATTTTAGTGCTGGTGTCCACCTACGCCATGGGCGTGCCCGTGGGCAATTTCCTCTTCGGTGGCGGCGCGGACATCGAGAATCTCGATGGCGAAGGTCAGCTCCTTGCCGGCCAGTGGGTGGTTGGTATCCACTTCCACCTGCTTGAGGCCGACCTTGGTCACAGTAACCTGGACCGGACCGCGTTCGGTTTGCAGAACGGCGACCATGCCGGGTTTCCACTTTTTGGCGCCTTGCAGGTACTTGACCTGGACTTTCTGGGTGGCGTTTTCGCGCGGCTGGCCGTAGGCCTTTTCAGCGGGAATGGTGACGCTGAAGCTGTCGCCGGCCTGGCGGCCTTCCAGGGCCTCGACCAAACCGTCAATCAGGCCGGCCTGGCCGTGCAGGTAGAGCACTGGCTCATGTTTGTACGAGCTTTCGATCTCGCCACTGGCATCGGACAGGGTGTAGTGAAACTGGACAACGGTGTTGTTGGCGATCTGCATCGTTCCTGCTCGCTGGCTGGTTGAAAAGGCGAATTATCCAGTGCCGGCCGGCGAATGCCAAGTCAGCGCTTGGCGGGTTCGCCCCAGAGCTCTTTGAGGCGGGTATCACGCCCGCAGCGGCTGCGATAGAAGTTGTAGCGCAAGGGGTTCTTCAGGTAGTAGTCCTGGTGGTACTCCTCGGCCGGGTAGAAGGCCGTTTGCGGCAGGATTTCGGTCACGATGGGGCGGGCAAAGCGTCCCGAGTCGGTCAGGGCCTGGCGCGAGGTTTCCAGCACTGCACGCTGGTGTTCGTTGGCATAGAACAGCGCACTGCGGTATTGCCGGCCACGGTCGCAGAACTGGGCGTTGGCGGTCAACGGATCAATGGTCGGCCAATAGGCTTCGACCAGGCTGGCGAAGCTGGTCTGCTGCGGATCGTAGAACACCGCTACCGCTTCGATATGCTCGGTGCGGCCGGCCGAGACCATTGGATAGTTGGCGCTTTGGGCGTCGCCGCCGATATAGCCGGAGATGGTTTCGACCACGCCAGGCAGCTTGTCGAAATCGGCTTCGGTACACCAGAAGCAGCCGCCAGCGAAGACTGCCATTTGGGTGCCAGGCGGACCTTCCGTCAGGGCCTGGTTGGCGTGGGTCGGGGTGATACACAGCAGGGTCAGGATCAGCATTAGCCAGGGCATGGGTCAGCCTCGCAGTGGCGGCAGGGGCTGGTCAGCAGGCACGAAACGTAGCGCCACGCCATTGTTGCACCAGCGTTTACCCAGCGGTGCGGGGCCATCGTTGAACACATGACCCTGGTGGCCACCACAGCGGGCACAGTGATACTCGGTACGTGGCCACAGCAGTCTGAAATCGAGTTTGGTGCCCAGTGCACCCTCAATGGGTTGGGTGAAACTGGGCCAGCCGGTGCCACTGTCGTACTTGTCTTCGCTGCGAAATAGCGGCAGGTAACAGGCCGCGCACAGGTAGTTGCCAGGTTCGTAGAACTGATCCAGCGGGCTGCTGCCGGGTCGCTCGGTGGCCTCTTCGAACAAGACTTTCCAGGCCTCGGCCGAAACCTTGTCGCGCCAATAGCTGGGTGGATGCGCAAGGCGCGTAGGGGGCTGGGCGGACAAGGGCGAGTCTGCGGCCAGGGTAAAACCGCTGAACAGCGGCAGTACCGGCAGACTGGCCAGACCTGTCAACAGGGTTCTGCGGTTCATGGACTGCTCCTGTCGCAGCGGGGGTTCTGATTTGACCGCGCTGCCTTGGTTTGGTTGCCAGATCATAAGTATGGCAGGTGCGGCAGTGGCAATTGATAATGCTTGGCGCTAATGTTGCGATCAGTGCATACCCGATAGAGGAAACAAGAATGCATCTTTTTCGAGTCAAAGATTTTTTATGTCTTGCTGTCGCCCTGTTACTGGCCACGCCAGCGCTTGGGGCACCGTTCGACCCTCAGCGCCTGGCCATGCTGGACCAGGCGCTGCAGGCCGAAGTGGAGCAGGGGCGTCTGGCCGGCATAGCCCTGTTGATCGAGCGTGACGGCGAACAGGTCTATCGGCGCGAGGTTGGTTATCAGGATCTGGCCAGTCAAACCCCTCTGGCTGAAGACAGCCTGTACAAGATTTTCTCCCTGACTAAGCCGGTAACCGCTGTGGCAGTGCTGATGCTGGTGGAAGAGGGCAAACTGGCGCTGGATCAGGCGGTTGAGCATTACCTGCCGGAGTTCAAGGGTTTGCAAGTCGCAATAGCCGACGGTGAGGGTGGTCGCCCGGTGACCGAGCCGGCCAGCCATCCGGTCACGCTGCGGGAGTTGATGAACTACACCGGCGGCTTCAGCTATGGTCGGTTCAGTCAGTCACAGGTTGATACGCTGTATGAACAGGCTGACCTGTTCAGCACCGATCAGACCCTGGCAGAGATGGTTGCCAAGGTGGCAGCCCTGCCGCTACGTCAGCAGCCCGGGACGCTCTGGCATTACAGCATATCGGTCGATATCCAGGCACGCATAGTTGAGGTCGTCACCGGCCAGCCGTACGCCGAGTTTCTTGCTGAGCGTATTTTCCAGCCGCTGGGTATGCATGAAACCGCTTACCAGGTTACGCCAGAGCAGGCCCCGCGCCTGGTTACCTCCTATCATCCGGTGGCGGGTGAGGGGCTCAAGCCACTGCCCAACGATAGCTATCTCTTGTCACCCAAACTGACTATGGGTGGTAGTGGCCTGATTTCCAGCATGGATGACTATCTACGTTTTGCCCGCATGCTGCTCAATGAGGGCGAACTTGATGGAGTGCGTTTGCTCAAGCCGGAAAGCGTGCGGATGATGGCCAGCAACCAACTGCCCGAGGGTGTGGCTGGTCCGAACTGGGCACCTGGCAACCTGTTTGGCCTGAATGTGGCTGTGGTCAACGATCCGGAGCCGGCCGGCTTTCTGCCAGTGGGTACTTTCTGGTGGTGGGGGATTCAGGGACCCTGGATGTGGGTCGATCCGAGCAACGATACCGTTATTCTGGGCATGATGCAGAATACTGATTACCGTCACTCACGGGTGGTGCATAACACCATCAGCCAGATTCTCTATCGCCAGCGCTAACCCTACTCTAGGGAGCCTCTGAAAACGTAGGCGAGGCAGGCAAGACAAGGCAAAAACAGCCGAAAAAGCGCAGTTTACGTGGTGTAAATGAGCATTTTGAGGCTGTTTTTAACGCAGTATTGCCAACGCAGGTAGTTTTCAGGTGTTCCCTAGTTGCTGGCGGCGGGCCCGGCATCCAGCACCTGCTCCAGCGGGAGCTGGGCATGGGTATTGACGCTGCCCTGGGCGGCAAACACCACCAGGTGGTCGGCGGCGATGCGGATGCCGACCATCTCGCCCATGGCGTGATCATCGTGGCTGGGGAAGATCGACTCAAGAATGCTGCCGGTCGGCAGTTGCAGGCGGTACAGCGTGGTAGCGCCGAAGAATGTCTTGCCAATGATCCGCGCCCGCAGGCTGCTATTTTCCTGACCGACGATGTCGTCCGGGCGCAACAGCACATCCACCGAGCTGCCTTCGGGCAATTGATAGGCGCGGTTACCGCGGATTACCCCCAGTTCGGTTTGCACCGTATCGGGTGAGAGCAACTGGCCGCGGATAAAGTAGCCCTGGCCAATGAAACTGGCAACAAAGGGTGTGGCCGGCTCATGGTACAGGTTGTAGGGCGTATCCCACTGTTGCAGATGACCTTCCTTGAGCACCCCGACGTGATCGCACACCGCGAAGGCTTCGCTTTGGTCGTGGGTCACCAGCATGGCGCTAATGCCCCGATGCTTGAGAATCTCACGCACCTCGGCCGACAGCCGGCGGCGCAATTCACCATCGAGATTGGAGAAGGGCTCGTCCATCAGCAGCAGCTTGGGTGCTGGCGCCAGAGCCCGGGCTAGTGCAACCCGTTGTTGCTGGCCGCCGGACAGTTCATGGGGGTAGCGCTTGCCCAAGTGGTTCAGTTTGACCAGGTCGAGCAGTTCATTAACGATCCGCTGGCGCTCAGGGTGACGCACAATGCCGAAGCTGATGTTCTCGCTGACAGTCAGGTGCGGGAACAGGGCGTAGTCCTGAAAAACCATGCCGATCTGGCGCTGTTCAGGCGGGATTCGCTTGCCTGGTGAGGAAAGCTGGCGGCCATCCAGACGGATGTTGCCGGCGCTGATCGGTTCGAACCCAGCAATTGCGCGCAGAGTCGTGGTTTTACCACAGCCCGAAGGGCCGAGCAGACAACCGATGTCGCCGGCCCGCAGATGGATGTCCAGATTGGCGACCACGGTATGACCCGCATAGCCACAGGCCAGCTGGTTAAGTTCCAGAAGAATGCCGTGGGAATTGGTCATTGGTGGGCTCCGGCTTAGTCGACCAGCAAAAATTCCACCAGCGCCTTTTGCGCGTGCAGACGGTTTTCGGCTTGATCAAATACAACGCTGCGCGGGTCATCCATCAGTTCGGCGCTGACTTCCTCGCCCCGGTGCGCAGGCAGGCAATGCATGAACAGTACCGACTTGTCGGCCAGATCCAGCAGCTCAGGGGTGACCTGATAGGGGGCAAAGCGCTTGAGTCGGGCTTGGGCTTCATCTTCCTGGCCCATCGAGGCCCAGACGTCGGTATTGACCAGGTGGGCACCGGCAACCGCTTCACGTGGGTCGCGGGTCAGGGTGACGCGATCACCTGCGGCAGCCAGAAACTGCTGGTCGGGCTCATAACCTTCGGGGCAGGCGACTTTGAGCTGGAAGTCGAATTGCATGGCTGCCTGAATGAAGGTGTTGCACATGTTGTTGCCGTCACCGATCCAGGCCACGGTCTTGCCCTGAATCGATCCACGGTGCTCAAGGTAGGTCTGCATGTCAGCCAGCAATTGGCAGGGGTGCAGATCGTCGCTCAGACCATTGATCACCGGGACTTGAGAATACTGGGCGAAGGTTTCCAGAGTCTGGTGGGCAAAGGTGCGGATCATTACCGCATCGCACATGGATGACAGTACCCGGGCGCTGTCCTCGATCGGTTCCCCGCGACCAAGCTGGGTATCGCGTGGCGACAGGAAGATGGCCTGACCACCTAGCTGGATCATGCCGGCCTCAAAGGATACCCGAGTCCGGGTCGAGGCCTTCTCGAAGATCATCGCCAGGACCCGGTTTTTCAGCGGCTCGTAGATCACGCCTTGACGATGCAGAGACTTCAGCTCAATGCCTCGTTTGAGCAAGCTGGTCAGTTCTGCAGTAGTGCAGTCCATCAAGGAGAGAAAGTGCCGTACTGTCATGTCGTGCTACCTGTGCTACCTCGCTCGCACGGCGAGCGGAAACAGTAAGCCATACCGCGAGCCTGACGGCCCGGTACAAGCCATGTCAAAAAAGAGAAGCCGCGATCTTATAGGTAAAATCCGTCGCAAGGCAAATAGCCACAGCCCACGTGGGGTCGGATTGTTGGGATTCAGTCACTGAATGCTGACGTATTCCTGGGCTGGAGCCCGTGCTGGCCGGCTTGTTCTGCACCGCATACCGGCCTAGAGTGGAACGATTAAAACAAGCGTATAAAAAGGTGCGCCATGCCTGAGACTCATTTCCGTGCCTGTCATCTGTGCGAAGCCATTTGTGGCTTGGCGATCACTACCGAGGGCGAGCAGATCCTGTCGATCAAGGGCGACCCTGACGACCCCTTCAGCCGCGGCCATATCTGTCCCAAGGCTGTAGCCTTGCAGGATATCCAGAGCGACCCCCAGCGTTTGCGCCAGCCGGTGCGCCGGGTTGGCGATCAGTGGCAGCCGATCGGCTGGGACGAAGCCTTTGAGCTGGTGGCCGGGCGTTTGTCCCAGATCCAGCGCGAACATGGGCGCAACGCCGTAGCGGTGTACATGGGCAATCCCAATGTCCATAACTATGGCTCACTGACCCATAGCAATTACTTTCTCGGGCAGTTGCGCACTCGCCAGCGCTACTCTGCCACCTCGGTTGATCAGTTGCCGCATCACCTGGTGTCACTTTGGCTGTATGGCCACATGTCGATGATCCCGATTCCAGATATCGACCACACCGATCATTTTCTGATGCTCGGTGCCAATCCATTGGCATCCAACGGCAGCATCATGACCGTGCCGGATGTCGGCCGGCGGATCAAGGATCTTAAAGCCCGTGGCGGCAAGCTGGTGGTCATCGACCCGCGTCGCAGCGAAACCGCCGAGGTCGCCAGCGAGCACCTGTTTATCCAGCCCGGTACGGATGTGGCGTTATTGCTGGGTATGCTCAATACCCTGTTTGCCGAGAAGCTGGAGCGTCCAAGCCCGGTGCTGGATCTGTGCGTGGGGCTCGACCAGGTGCGCGAGGCATTGGCTGAGTTCGACGCTGAACGCATGGCGCCCTTTTGTGGGATCGAGGCAGGTGCAATTCGCCGGTTGGCGCGTGAATTCGCCGCTGCCGAGCGGGCCGTGTGCTATGGACGTATGGGCGTTTCGGTGCAGCGTTATGGCACCTTGTGCCAGTGGCTGATCCAGTTGATCAATCTGGTGACCGGTAATCTTGATCAGCCCGGCGGGTCGCTGTTCCCCGAGCCGGCTTTTGCGGTCACCAAGGGCAAACCTGGTCATTTCAACGAATGGCAGAGCCGGGTTTCAGGTTTGCCAGAGTTTAATGGCGAGCTGCCTGTGGCGGTGCTGGCCGAAGAAATCCAGACCCCGGGTGAGGGGCAGATCAGAGCGCTGGTGACCTCCGCCGGCAACCCGGTGCTGTCCACTCCCAATGGTCGGCAGCTCGACGAGGCGCTGGCAGGGCTGGAGTTCATGGTCAGTGTCGATCTGTATATCAATGAGACCACTCGGCACGCCGATGTCATCCTGCCGCCGACCTCAAGTCTGGAACATGATCACTACGACATCGTGTTCAATAACTTCGCGGTGCGCAATGTGACCCGCTACAACCAGCCGGTATTGCCCAAGCCAGCAGGTAGTCTGCATGACTGGGAGATTTTCGTCGGTCTGGGCCAGGCCTTTTCCCGGCTGACCGGGCAGGAGCCCCGGCCTGTGCTGGCACCAGATCAGATGGTCGATCTGGCCCTGCGCGCCGGGCCTCATGCTGAGCGGCTCAGCCTCGACGTGCTCAAGCAGCATCCGCATGGTATTGATCTTGGGCCTCTGCAACCCAGCCTGGCGAAACGGTTGCAAACCGCCAGCGGTCGGATTGAGTGCGCTCCGCAAGCCATGCTTGATGACCTTCAGCGGGTGCTTGGCGAGTTGACTGGCGGCGCTGCGAAGTCTGGCGAGCTGCGCCTGATCGGTCGCCGGCATGTGCGCAGTAACAACTCCTGGATGCACAACTATCAGCGGCTGGTCAAAGGCAAACCGCGAGACCAGTTGTTGATGCACCCCGATGACCTGGCCCGTCACGCCTTGAATGACGGGCAGCAAGTGCGCCTATCATCCCGGGTGGGAGCGGTGACAGTGACTGTCCAGGCCAGTGACGAGATCAGCCCCGGGGTAGTCAGTTTGCCCCATGGCTGGGGGCATGATCGCCCCGGGGTGGCTATGGATGTCGCCCGTGCCCATGCCGGGGTCAGTGTCAATGATCTGACCGATGAGCGTTATTTCGATCCGGTAACCGGCAATGCTGCGCTTAATGGCGTACCGGTCCGAGTGGAAGCGCTCGGTTGAGTCTCCGAGTGAAAAGGTTGGTTGTTTTACGGTAGAATGTCGGATTGAGAGCCAAGGGGCGCTGACTGACGGCGTATGCCCCAAGGCCTGTCCAGCCGGCCAAGAGGAGCATCATGGATACCATCGATACCATCAAAGAACAGATCGCCAACAACCCGGTGCTGATCTACATGAAAGGTGCGCCGAATGCACCCCAGTGTGGCTTTTCCGCCCGTGCCGTGCAGGCGTTGATGGCCTGCGGCGAGAAGTTCGCCTATGTCGACATCCTGCAGAATCCGGATATCCGTGCGACCCTGCCGGGCTACGCCAACTGGCCGACCTTCCCGCAGCTGTGGGTCAAGGGTGAACTGGTAGGTGGCAGTGACATCATCCTGGAGCTGTTCGAGTCAGGTGAGTTGCAGACCATGGTCAAGGCGGCCAACGTCGAGTAACTGTGCCGCTTTCACCAAGCCCGCCGGGTTTATCCGCGCGGGCTTTTTTGTGCCTGATTCTGGGAGTTTCGAGCAGCATGCCGACGTTGCGGATGCAGCGGGGCTTGCGGAGGCCGACCCTAGCCCAACAACCCGGAAAACGGCAGAAACTGTACTGCCTCGCCGCGCCGGGGTGTCTGGCCAGCCGGGATCAGCAGCAGGCCGCTGGCCTGACTGGCACTGCTCAGTACGCCGGAGCTTTGGTTGCCGGAGGGTACTACCTGGCCTGCTTCCAGCCGGGCGCGCAGGTATTCATCGCGCTTGCCAGCTCTGGGCCAGTCAAAACCAGCGGGTAGTGACAGGCTCAGCGGGGCTACGTCGGTGACCCCCTGGCGGCGCAGCAGCCAGGGTTTGACCAGCAGCACAAAGGTCACCAGCACCGCTGCCGGATTGCCAGGCAAACCAATAACCGGGGTGCTGTTGAAACTGCCCAGCGTGAAGGGCTTGCCGGGTTTGATGGCCAGCTTCCACAGGTTGACCTGGCCCTGTTCACGCAATACCTGGCCAAGGCAATCCGCTTCCCCAACCGAGACGCCGCCGGAGGTGATGATCAGGTCGGCCTGAGCGGCCAGGGCCCGCAAACGCGCACGGGTCTGCTCGGGGTCATCGGGCAGGATGCCGGCGTCGATGATGACCAGTCCAAGAGCCTGCAGCAGGCCGATCAGGGTGTAACGGTTACTGTTGTAGATCTGCCCTGGCCCTAGTGGTTCGCCTGGTTCACGCAGCTCATCACCCGTCGAGGCCACGGCTACCCGCAGCGGGCGTACCACTTTGAGTTCGGCAATCCCGATTGAGGCCAACAGCCCAAGATCCTGAGCGCGCAGACGTGTGCCGGCTTCCAACACCCGGCTACCAACACAAATGTCCTGCCCGCGTGGGCGTACATTGGCTCCAGGCGTCAGCGGTTGCAGCAGTTGCATCAGGGCGTTGCTGTTGAGCTGGGTGTTTTCCTGCATCTCCACCGTATCGGCCCCTTCGGGCAGTGGCGCACCGGTGAAAATCCGTGCGCAGGTACCCGGTTGCAGGGGTGCCGGCGCCGTGCCGGCGGTGATCCGCTGGCTGATCGGCAAGCCTTGCTCCAGTGCTGTAGCAATATCGGCACTGTGCAGGGCGTAACCGTCCATCGCGCTGTTGTCCCAGGGTGGCACATCCAGGGTTGCCTCAACCGGCTCGGCCAGAATGCGCCCCAGAGCGGCGTTCAGGGATACCTGTTCAGTGCCGAGCGCGGGCTGACTGGCGGCGTGCTCCAGCAGTAACTGCAGCGCCTGCTCGACTGGCATCAGGCTCATGCGCGGCTCTCGCAGGCGTCGGCCAGTTCCAGATGCGGAACGAAGTTGCAGGGCCGGGTACGGCTGTCCAGTTGTTCGCGCAGGATCCGGGTCCAGGCGGTGCGGCAGGCGTTGGTTGAGCCCGGCATGCAGACCACCAGAGTGCGATTGGCCAGACCGGCCAGGGCACGGGACTGCAGGGTAGATGTGCCGATTTCCTCGAAAGACACCTGGCGGAACAGCTCACCGAAACCATCGACCTGCTTGTCCAGCAGCGGCGCTACGGCTTCTGGGGTGCTGTCGCGGCCGGTAAAGCCGGTACCACCGGTGATCAGTACAACCTGAACCTCCGGGCGGGCGATCCAGTCCGAGACCACGGCGCGAATCCGATAGATGTCATCGGGGTGTAGCTGGCGGTCAATCAGCCGGTGACCAGCCTCGCTGGCGCTGTCTGCCAGCAATTGGCCCGAGGTGTCAGTTTCCAGGCTGCGGGTATCGCTGACGGTCAGAACGGCAATGTTGAGTGGGGTGAATTCTCGGGGGGCGTGAGCCATGCTCGATTCCTTTGGCGGGTGATGCATGCGGGTGTTATAACACAGAGCCGCCTGTAACCGGGCTGCTATGAGGTACCTGATGAGCGAGAGCACAAAATTCCAATTATCCGGCCTGTTGCTGGCCGGCGGGCAGGGCAGCCGCCTGGGTGGGCGCGACAAGGGTTTGATGCCCTGGGCCGGTCGACCGGTTGCCGAGCATCTGGTCGAGCTGCTGCGTACCCAGGTTGGCGAGGTGCTGATCAGTTGCAATCGCAACCAGCAGCGCTATCAGTTGTGGGCCGACATTGTGGTCGGCGATGCGCAAGCGGATTATCCCGGCCCTTTGGCCGGTATTCTGGCGGGGCTCAAGGCGTGCAGTGGCAGTCATTTGTTGATTGTGCCCTGTGATTTGCCGCGCCTGGAGCAGGCGCTGTTGGTGCAGTTGTGTGAATTGGCCCGCGAGCAGCCTGAGCGGCCGGTTCTGGCGCGTTCTGCAGAGGCCTGGCAGCCATTGCTGGCGGTTATCCCCAAAGCCTGTCTGCCGGCCTTGGAGCAAGCCTGGCAGGCCGGCCAGCGCAGCCCGTTGCGCTGGTTGCTGGGTGAGAATGCCAGTGTGCTCGAGTTGCCCGCGGATGATCCGCAATTGCTGAATGCCAACCGACTGGAAGACTGGCAGTAGGTATAACTCCCTGCCGCAGCAAAGAATTTTTCATTTGCCCCTTGTGCAAAAACGACTTTTCGGTAAAATGCCGCCTCACTAACGGAGCGTAGCGCAGCCTGGTAGCGCGTCTCGTTCGGGACGAGAAGGTCGCTGGTTCGATTCCAGTCGCTCCGACCAATACGAAAACCCTGACTCATTGAGTCAGGGTTTTTTTATGCGCGTTGATCACGTAAAAAACAGCGGCAGAGTGTGTGCTCTGCCGCTGTGCTTGAGGTGCGGCTTCCCTGCCGCCTGATGAGTTCTGATCGGCTCAGAACCGGTAGTTCATGCCCACTTCGAAGGAGCGCTCCGGCCCTACGTAGATGCCTTGACGCAAGCCGGTGATGTAGCGCTTGTCGGTCAGGTTCTTGACTGCACCCTGCAGCCGCAGGTTGTCGTTGAGCTGGTACTGGGCCAGCAGGTCATAGACAGTGTAGGAACGCATCTGACCACCCCAGATGCCGCCAGCGGCGTTGTTGGGGATGTCCTTGGTGTTGCTCGGATCACCATACTGCTTACCCTGATAGTGAGCGTTCAGCGCGGTGGAGAGTCTGCCGTAGGTGTAATTCAGTGCTGCATTGGCCAGGTACTTGGGCGCGTAGGGTAGGCGGTTACCCTTGTTGTCACCGGTACGGAATTCCGACTCGGGCACCCAGGTAAAGTTGGTGTCCAGGCTGAAACCACCGCCGAGTTCGACTCCAAGTGCCGCTTCCAGACCATAGTGCAGGGTCTTGCCGGCGTTGGACTGCGACAGGTTCGGATCGCTGTTGCCGGTGACCACCTGGTTGTCGAAGTTCATGTAGAACGCAGTGACGTCGTAGGTGAAAGCACCATTGGCGCCACGCAGACCCAGTTCGTAGTTATCCGAACGCTCACCATCGAGCTTCTGGTCGACCAGGCCGTCCAGGGCAACGCCGTTAGAAGCCGGCGAGAAGGCCCGGTAGGCACCACCGTACAGTTGGGCGGCAGGCACCAACTGGTAAGTAAAGCCGATACCCGGCAGCCACTCGATGTTTGAGGTGTCTTCGGAGTCGCCGTTCTGGGTCAGGATCTTGCGGGTCTGTTCATAGGACTCGAAGCGCAGACCGGGCGTGATCGCCAGTCGCTCATTGATGACGAAACGGTTCTGAACATAGCCGGCGATGCTTTCGGCCGAGTCCTTGATATGACGATCATTGATTCCGGTGCGATCCTGGGCGCGGGTGGCACGGATGCGCTTGTCATCCGACTCTTCTTTCATGAAGCGCAGGCCGAACTCAGCTTCGTTGATCAGTCCGAACAGGTCATGGTCCAGGCTCAGGCGTGACTCCAGGCCATAACGTTCGAAGCTGCGGTTGTTGCCAGTCAGAGTATCGCGATAAACCCAGCGTCCAGCAGCGTTGGAGGCCGGAGTATCGACATCGTAACGCCAGTAGTCTCGGGTCATCTCGCTCCAGTACGCAAGGGTGCGTAGGGTGGCGCGGTCATTCAGGTGCCATTCATGGTTGATGTCGAAGGCCCTGCGATCAGTCAGGTAGTAGTCGTCAGGTGCCGGGTTGTAGGTCTTGCCGGCCCGGTAATCCTGCAGAAAAATGCCGCGATAGGAGATATTGGCTTCATTGTCGTGCCAGGAGTATTTGACCGACACGTTCTGGTTGTCGCCCAGTGCAGTACCGGCTTTGACCATGATGTCGGTCATTTCGTAGTCCTTGTCCATGAACCCGTCACTGCGGGCATGGGTGGCGACGATACCGGCATAGGCGTCGCCGGACGGGTTGCGGCCGCCGGCTTCAAGCACCGCTTCACGCGTGTTAAACGAGCCAACGCGGCCGGAGACGGCTACGCCCTCTGGCGTCTTGGTCTTGTAGTTGATAACCCCACCGATGGTGGATGGACCATAACGCAGTGAAGACGAGCCCTTGAGAATCTCAATGCCTTCCATGCGCTGGATGCGCGGGTTGAAGTAGCGGTCATTGCCAATAAACAGGCCGGGCGCTACCGGTACACCATCTTCAAGTACCAGCGACTTGGCTTCGCTGGCGGACAACCCGCGAATACCGATGTTACTGACGATGGCGGATTCTTCTTCGGTTTTGGTGTGAACACCGGCTACGCGGCGCAGGACGTCTTCGGTAGAGGTCGGCTGGATGCGCTCGATTTGCTCGCGATCAAGGACCACCACAGCCCCGGTTTGGCGCGAAATGCTGTCCTGCTGGGAACCTACGACTTCCATGGACGGCAGGCGCACGGTGTTTTCCGATTGAGCCAGAACGGCGCCGGGCAGAGTGGCGGCAGCGATGGCCATGGCAAGGAGGTGCGGTGTAAATACTGGTGTTGGCTTCATTCTTGTTCCTGGGTTCAGTTGCCTCTTCTGCTCCCCGCAAAGAGGCTGCAAGCATGTACCGGGCTGGTCTGAAATAGCCGAATGCTCCTGGAGCGGTACGGTAGTGGCATGCCCCATAACCCGAACTGCTCCCCGGGATGCGGGGCTGCATCTGCCTTTCCCTTGAAGGCAGGTCGATCAGCCGGGGCAAAACTAAATGTAAATGATAGTGATTGTCAATTGTCTTGGTTTTAAAATTTATCGTCTCGTGTTCCGAATAGTGGAACTGGTCGTGTTTCATCAGCTCACGCGCTAAAGTGCCGGCATGGACATCAAACAACTGAGCTTTCTGATCGCGCTGGATGAAACCCGCCACTTTGGCCAGGCGGCGGTGCGCTGCCATGTCACCCAGCCGACGTTGTCGATGCGCTTGCGCAATCTGGAAGAGGAGCTGGGCCTGACGCTGGTCAATCGGGGCCAGCGTTTCGAGGGTTTTACCCCGGAAGGGGAGCGGATTCTGGCCTGGGCGCGTAGCCTGCTGGCGGCCCATGATGGCTTGCGGGCCGAGGCTGCGGCCTGTCAGGGGCAATTGGTTGGGACCTTGCGTCTAGGGCTGGTGCCGCTGGCCGGGGTGGATCCCATGCATCTGCTGGCGCGCTTTCGCCAGGCTCACCCGGGTCTGCAGTTTCATCTGCATACGCTCAGCAGTGAGCAGATCTTCGATCAGTTGGCGCGTAACCAGCTCGATCTGGGACTGTGCTATCTGGAGCATCCTGACCCGGCTCAGTTCGACTGGTTGCCGTTGCCGGAAACCCATATGGGGTTACTGCATGACAGCCGCCATTTCCTACTAGAGCAGACCGAACTGGACTGGTCTGACCTTGAGGCACTACCGCTTGGACTGCTGACCAGCGGTATGCACTTTCGCCAATCGATAGATCACGGCCTGCGTAGCCGAGGCGTACGGCTGCGGCCAGTGCTGGAGGTCGACTCGGTTCATCCGCTGTTGCAGGCGGTCGCTGCCGGCCTTTGCTGCGCGGTGGTGCCGCTGGATGCTGGCCTGGAAAACTTCAGTAGCGAGGCTCGATTATTGCCGATAACCGGGGCTGGCACCCTGTCGCGGCCAGGGCTGGTAATGCGTCGCCAGGTGCCGCATTCAGCCCTGGCCAAGGCATGCTTCGAATCCGCCCGGGAGTTGCTGGAGAGTGATTGATAGATACTGTCGATGATGGCATCAAAACCAGTGATTGGACTGTGCCAGCCAAGCCTCCTAACCTGAGCGGTATCGAACTCAGGCCGGTGTTGGTACCGGAGGTGTCCCATGTCAAGCAACGCTTTGCAGGTTGTCGCTGCAACTCCCGCCCACAGTTATACCCTGCTCGACTCGCCGATGCTGCAAACCCCGGCAGCGCTGGCCAGTGAATGCGCCTTGGCGGTCAGTTTCAATGGCCTCAATCATGCGGTTATGTTGACCTCACCGAGTGACCTGGAAGATTTTGCCCTGGGTTTTAGTCTGAGTAATGGGCTGCTTTCATCGATTGATGATGTCTATGGGATTGAGGTGTCCGGCTCCGGCGAACGCTATCAGGTTGAACTGAACATCAGTAGCCGGGCGTTCCAGGCACTTAAACGGCAGCGTCGCCAGTTGGCCGGCAGTTCCGGCTGTGGCCTGTGCGGGGTAGAGGCGCTGGAGCAGGCTCTGCCCAGTCTGCCGCTGTTGACGCCAGTGGCTTTACCGCCATATGAGCATTTCGCTGGTTTGCGCGAGCGTATCAGCGCCGCACAATCGCTGGCACGTGACAGCGGTGCCCTGCATGCCGCGCTGTATCTTGATTCCCAGGGTGAGATCCGGCTCTGCCGTGAAGATGTCGGGCGTCATAACGCGCTGGACAAACTGATTGGCGCGCTCTACCGGCAGGGCCTTGATCCGCGTCAGGGTTGCGTCCTGATCACCAGCCGTTGTGGTCTGGAATTGATCCACAAGGCGGTGCGGGCGCGGATTGGTACGTTGGTTAGCCTATCGGCACCTACTACCCTGAGCGTCGACTGGGCGCGCCAGCACCAACTCAATCTGATTCACCTGCCGCATCACAGCGCGCCACGGGTCTACAGTCATGTCTGACAACACCAAGCTACGCTATCAACCCTATTCAGGTCCGGCCGCCGGTTGGGGCGCGCTGCGCAGTGTCGCCCGGGCCTGGCTCGACAGTGGCCAGCCGATCAAAAATCTCAAGGCCATGCTCAAAACCAATCAGCATGGTGGTTTTGACTGCCCAGGTTGTGCCTGGGGCGATGAGCCGGGCAACGGCGCGGTCAAGTTCTGTGAAAACGGTGCCAAGGCAGTCAACTGGGAAGCTACCCGGCGGGCCGTGGATGCCCGGTTCTTTGCCCGTCACAGCGTCAGTCAGTTGCGCGAGCAAAGCGATTATTGGCTGGAATACCAGGGTCGGCTGACCGAACCGGTGCGCTATGATCGGGCCAGCGATCACTACCAGCCGATTGGCTGGGATGAAGCCTTTGCTCTGATCGCCAAGCATCTGCAGAGGCTGGACAGTCCCGATCAAGCCGAGTTCTACACCTCCGGGCGGGCCAGCAACGAGGCGGCGTTTCTCTATCAGTTGTTTGTGCGTGCCTATGGCACCAACAACTTTCCCGATTGCTCAAACATGTGTCACGAAGCCAGTGGCGTGGCGCTCAATGCCAGCATCGGGGTTGGCAAGGGCAGTGTGACCCTGGCCGATTTTGCCCAGGCCGATGCCATTCTGGTGTTTGGCCAGAACCCCGGTACCAACCACCCACGCATGCTCGAACCTCTGCGCGAGGCGGTGCATCGTGGCGCTCAGGTGGTGTGCTTCAACCCGCTGCGTGAGCGCGGGCTGGAGCGTTTCCAGCCGCCGCAGGAACCGCTTGCCATGCTGGGCAATCGGGCCGAACCGCTCAATACCGCCTATTTCCGCCCGGCTCTGGGCGGCGATTTGGCGGTTGTGCGAGCCATGGCCAAGTATCTGTGGCAATGGGAGCGCGAAGCGCGGTCCAGTGGCGCTGCGGCGGTATTCGATCGTGAGTTTCTGGCTACTCAGACCCTGGGGGTCGAGGCGTATCTGGCGCAGCTGGACGCTACGCCCTGGGCGGTGCTGGTCGAGCAGTCGGGTCTGCCTCTGGCTGAGCTGGAGCAGGCCGCCCGGTTGTATGCCAAGGCCGATCGGGTGATCGTCTGCTGGGCCATGGGCATCACCCAGCACCATCACTCGGTGGCGACCATCCGTGAAATCGTCAACCTGCAACTGCTGCGCGGCAATCTTGGCCGCCCCGGCGCCGGCGTCTGTCCGGTGCGCGGGCATAGCAACGTGCAGGGTGATCGCACCATGGGCATCAACGAGCGCCCCCCGGCGGCGTTTCTCGATGCTCTGGAACGGCGCTTCGGGTTTTCCGTACCGCGCCACCACGGACACAATACCGTCGAGGCCATCGGGGCCATGCTGGCTGGGCAGGCCAGGGTGTTTATCGGTTTGGGCGGCAATTTTGCCCAGGCCACGCCCGATACCCCGCGCACGCATCAGGCGCTGATGAACTGCGAACTGACCGTGCAAATCAGCACCAAACTCAATCGCAGCCACCTGATGCCCGGCCACGAGGCGTTGATCCTGCCGTGCCTGGGCCGTACCGATATCGACCGCCAGGCCAGCGGCCCGCAGGCTGTGACGGTCGAAGACTCGTTCAGCATGATTCATGCGTCCTACGGGCAGTTGCCGCCATTATCGACGCAGATGCGCTCTGAGCCGGCAATCATTGCCGGGATTGCCGAAGCGACGCTGGGTAAGCATCCGGTGGACTGGAGCGTGTTGGTGGCCAATTACAAGGTCATCCGGCAACTGATTGCCGAAACCCTGCCGGGGTTTGGAGATTTCAATCAGCGTCTTGAACAGCCGGGTGGTTTCCATCTGGAGCATCCGGTCAGTACCCGGCAATGGCAGACCGCATCGGGCAAGGCTGAATTTGCCGCCCATCCGTTGCCGCCGACCCTGCTGCACAGGCGCATCCGGCAAACTGGCCAGCAACCCGACCTGATCCTGCAAAGCCTGCGCTCACATGATCAGTACAACACCACCATTTATGGCTTCGATGATCGTTATCGGGGCGTGCGCGGGCGGCGCGACGTGCTGCTGGTCAATGCGCTGGATCTTCAGCGTCTGGGTTGGGAAGCTGGGCAAGAGGTCGATATTGTCTCGCTCTGGGCCGACGGCATTGAGCGGCGGGTGCGAGGTTTCACTCTGCTGGCCTATGACATCCCACCAGGACAGGCCGCCGCTTATTACCCGGAGATCAACCCGCTGGTGCCGCTGGAGAGCGTGGGGGAGGGCAGCTACACCCCGACCTCCAAGTTCATCGCTATTTGTCTGGAACCGTGTTCGCTCAAAAATCCTGAGAAACTGCTGGGGGCTTTGCACTGAGCCCATGGATTGCCACGGGCCTACGGCCCTCGCAATGACGAGAAAAGGCAGTGAGCGATGCCTACGTGCTGCGCCTCACCTACCCCGTCATTGCGAGGGCCGTAGGCCCGTGGCAATCCAGTGGGTCAAGCCTGACGTCTGACTCGCTCCACCGCATCCAGCCAGCCGCGATACAGGTTGTCGCGCTGGCTGGCGCTCATCTGCGGGGTGAAGTGACGCTCGCACTGCCAGTGCCGGGCGATATCCTCCAGGCTGGCGAACAGGCCGCTTTGCAGGCCGGCCAGGTAGGCGACTCCCAGCGCGGTGGTTTCGGTGACCTGAGGACGGTCGACCGGGACGCCGAGAATATTGGCCAGCGCCTGCACTACCCAGTTGTTCACCACCATCCCACCGTCAACCCGCAAGGCCGCAGTGCTGGTGGCGCCGTCAGCGGTCATCGCTTCGAGCAGATCACGGGTCTGAAATCCGACCGACTGCAATCCGGCGGTAACGATTTCGCCAATGCCGGTATCGCGGGTCAGGCCGAAAATGGCACCGCGCGCTTTCGGGTCCCAGTAGGGCGCGCCAAGGCCGGTAAAGGCCGGTACCAGATACACGCCACATTGCTCGCCGGTCTGCTCGGCCAGGGCTTCGGTATCACCGGCGCTCTGAATCAGCTTGAGGCCGTCGCGCAGCCACTGGATGGCGGCCCCGGCAACGAAGATGCTGCCTTCGATGGCGTAGCTGACTTCACCGTTGAGTCGATAGCCGACAGTCGTCAGCAGCCGGTTCTGCGATTTGACCGGGGTCTTGCCGGTATTCATCACCATGAAACAGCCCGTACCGTAAGTGCTCTTGACCATGCCAGGCTCGAAGCAGGCCTGGCCGATCAGGGCTGCCTGCTGGTCACCGGCGATGGCCCGAATCGGCACCGCTGCGCCTAGCAGATCCGGAGAACTGATGCCGAACTCAGCGGCGCTGTCCATCACCTCGGGCAACAGGCTGGCGGGAATCTCGAACAGCCGCAGCAGCTCGTCGTCCCATTGCTGGGTGTGAATGTTGAACAGCAGAGTGCGTGAGGCGTTGGTGGCGTCGGTACGGTGCACCTGGCCACCGGTCAGGCGCCAGAGCAGGAAACAGTCGACTGTGCCGAAGCGCAATTCGCCGCGCTCGGCTCGCTCCCGGGCACCTGCGACGTTGTCCAGCAGCCAGCGCAGTTTGGTGCCGGAGAAATAGGGGTCGATCAGCAGCCCGGTTTTGGCGCTGACCACGGCCTCATGGCCGTCGGCCTTGAGTTGGGCGCAATAGTCGGCGGTACGCCGATCCTGCCAGACGATGGCGTGGTGCAACAGCTCACCGCTGTTGGCATCCCAGAGCAGGGTGGTTTCCCGCTGGTTGGTGATGCCGATAGCGGCGATGTCCTGAGCCTTGAGACCGGCATTCTCCAGCGCCTGACGGCAGACCTTGAGCGTGCTGGACCAGATTTCCTCGCCATCGTGTTCGACCCAGCCGTCCTCGGGGAAGTGCTGGGCGAATTCCTGCTGGGCCGTTGCCAGTGGCTGGGCGTCACGGTCAAACACAATGGCTCGGCTGCTGGTGGTGCCCTGGTCGATGGCGAGTAGATGGTCTGGCATGGGGCTTGTCCTGCATTTTTTGAATGGATTAAAACTAACTCAATCACCACGCCCGATGGCGGCGAACTGACCTTGAGTCTGGCTTGCCAGGTCCTCGGGTGCCAGCTCGATTTCCAGCCCCCGGCGTCCGCCGCTGATAAAAATGCTAGGCCAGTCGCGAGCGCTGGCGTCGATGAAGGTACGCAGGCGCTTTTTCTGGGCCAGCGGGCTGATGCCGCCAACCAGATAGCCGGTGCTGCGCTGGGCGGCGGCTGGATCGGCCATGTCGGTTTTCTTCACCGCGGCGGCCTGGGCCAGGGCCTTGAGATCGAGCAGGCCATTGACTGGTACCACAGCTACCAGCAACTCGCCTTTTTCGCTGCTGGCCAGCAGGGTCTTGAACACCCGGCCTGGGTCGAGCCCCAGTTTGTCGGCGGCTTCGCCACCATAAGATTCGGCCTTGGGGTCGTGCTCGTAACGATGCAACTGGTAGCTGATGCGGGCCTTGTCGAGCTGTTTGGTGGCGGGGGTCATGCTGACATGTCCATGTAATTGTCTGCATGCGATTCTGCTGGGCGCGCGATAAAACGGCAACAGTGTATGCTCATATGAAATACCACGTTTTCTAGACCCAGGGAGGGTGACTAGCGTGTTCAGAGTTCATCCGAATGAACGGCCCCAAGGCAACCCAGCGGCCTTGAGCGAGTGCGACTTGCTGGTGATCGGAGGAGGGATCAATGGCACAGGGATTGCCAACGATGCCGCCGGCCGTGGGCTCAAGGTCGTGCTGTGTGAACAGCATGACCTGGCTGCGCATACCTCCTCGGCCAGCAGCAAGCTGATCCATGGCGGACTGCGTTATCTCGAATACTACGAATTTCGGCTGGTGCGTGAGGCATTGGGCGAGCGCGAGGTATTGCTGGCCAAGGCGCCACACATTATCTGGCCGTTGCGCTTCATCCTGCCGCACCGCCCGCATTTGCGCCCACGCTGGATGCTGCGGGCCGGTCTGTTTCTGTACGACCACCTGGGGCGGCGGACTACCTTGCCAGCCACCCGCAGCCTGCGGCTCAACGGCCAGAGCCCGTTGCAGGCAAATATTCATTACGCCTTCGAATATTCTGACTGCTGGGTCGACGATGCCCGGCTGGTGGTGCTCAATGCCATGCAGGCACGCGCGCTGGGGGCTGATATCCGCTTGCACAGCCGTTGCGTCTCGGCTCACCGTGAAGCCGGTTTCTGGCAGGTTCAGATTGCTTCGGCTGAAGGTCGCAGCGAGGTTCGTGCGCGGGCGGTGGTCAACGCCACCGGGCCCTGGGCGGCCCGTGCCACGGAGGAGATCCTGGGCGAGCGCCCCAGTCAGGGGATGCGTCTGGTTCAGGGCAGCCACATCATTGTGCCGCGTCTGTACCAGGGCTCGCAGGCCTACATCCTGCAAAACGAGGATCAGCGGATCGTGTTCGTGTTGCCCTATGAGGGTGACTACTCCTTGATTGGCACCACTGATCTGGATTATCGAGGAGACCCGGCAGCGGTAAGGCCTACCGCCGAGGAAGAGGCCTACCTGCTGTCGGTGGTCAATGCTCATTTTCGTCAGCCGCTCAGTGCCGAGGCTATTGTGCATCGGTTTGCCGGAGTCAGGCCGTTGCTGGATGACGAGGATGGTAACCCGGCAGCGGTAACCCGGGATTACACCCTGACCGTACAGGGTGGACGCGGGCAGGCACCGCTATTGAATGTATTTGGCGGCAAGCTGACCACCTATCGCCGCTTGGCTGAGGCGGCGCTGGAAAAGCTGCGGCCCTGGCTGCCTGGCATGGGGCCTGCCTGGACCGGTCGGCATGCCCTGCCGGGGGGCGATTTCATCAGCCAGGCTGCGCTCAATGCCGAGCTGCAGGCCGATTATCCCTGGCTCGATGATCGCCAGCGCTGGCGTTATGTACGCAGCTACGGGCGACTGTGCCAGCAATTTCTGGAGGGGGCCGATAGCCAACGTGATCTGGGGCGGGATTTTGGCGCCGGACTCACCGAACGGGAAGTGCAGTATCTGCGTCAGCACGAGTGGGCCAGCAGCGTCGAGGATATCCTCTGGCGCCGGACCAAGTTGGGCTTGCGCCTGAGCTCGGAGCAGCAGCAGGATTTGGCGGAGTATCTGGGGCGGTTGGGCTGAAAACTTGGCTAGGTAATGCTAATGGCTCGGGTTTTCCTGGGAGCCCCGAGCATCTGCTCGAAGTTGGGGATGCACGTTGGTCTGCAGCGGGAGCGGATGCTCCCGCCTCCCGGGAGGGGTCTTCAGTGCTCGGGCTTGTAACCCAGGCGCAACCCGCCCCAGTGCCGGCCCTTGATCCACAGCGGCACCGACAGATCATGCATGATCTCGCCGGTATCGCGTTTATAGGTTTGCAATAGCAATGACTGTTGGTGACTGCCGCAACGGCCACCGGTGCGGTCGTTGAACAGGCGTTTGCTGCGGCAGTAGCGGGTGTCGTGCTCCAGGTCGCCGGTCGGCTGGCGGCTGAAGGCCTGATTATGGGTCGGCACGTAGCCTTCGGGTGTAGTGGCGATGGCATACACCAGTTCCGGATGGGCCTGCAGTAGTGGTTCCTGGAGGGCCGGCAACACGCTGTCGGTGTACTGGTCAAAACGGCTCTTGTAGCGCTGTGGACGGCTGCCGGGAATGGGCGTCAGGTTGTGGTCGAACAGATCTTCCAGGCTGATTCGGCCACTGGCGATATCCTGTTCAAAACGCTGGCTGATCGACTCGGCAGCTTCCCGGGCCGCGTCGAAGAGGCGCTGGTGGTAGGGCGCCAGAGCTACTTCGGCGAGCATCTCGCTGACCTGCTCGGCCAACTCGACCAGATTGTCCGCCTCCTGACCCAACCGACGGGTCTGCTGATCACTACCGGCCAGATCGGCACGTACCTGCTCGACGGCACAGGACAAACTGCTCAACTGATCGCGGTTGGCGGCGCTGCTCTCGGCAATCTGGGCTGTTTCCTGTTTCACCGCCTCGCCATGACGGTTGATATCCAGCAGTTGGCTGCTGGCCTGTTCGATCAGACTGACACTGGTCTGGACCTGGCTGACCAGTTCGCCAATCCCTTCGGTGACCCGTTGGGTTTCCCGGTGCATTTCATCGATGATGGTGGCGACCTCAGAGGTTGAGGTGGCTGTACGAGCGGCCAAACCACGCACTTCGTCGGCGACTACCGCGAAACCGCGCCCCATTTCCCCAGCCCTGGCCGCCTCGATGGCGGCGTTGAGTGCCAACAGGTTGGTCTGGCTGGCGATGGTTTCAATGACCTGGGTGACCTGAACGATCTTGCTGGCCTTGTCATTGAGCTGGTTGAGCATCATCAGGCTGGCATCGGCCTGGCGTGACAGCCCTTGCATGACATCGACGGCCTGATCCAGCGCCTGCTTGCCCGATTGGCTGCTGCTGCGTGCAGACTCGGCGGCCTGATCGGCCAGTTCAGCGAAGCGAGAGGTGTTTTCCACCTGATGGGCGATATGCTCAGCATTCTGAGCCACCTGGGTGATGGCGCTGAGTTGGGAGTGCAGGCGAGCAGCCAGTTGTTCAACAGAGAACGACACCTCCGCTGCGGCCATGGCATTGCGGCTGGTCGAACGCGACAAGTCGCGAGCCAGATCTTCCAATCTCTGATCAGTGTTCTGAGTGTTGGCCTGGGGAGCTTTGCTGCGTGTCAGCAGCCAGGGCAGGGCGGCCAGCAGCAGGCTGAAAGGCAAAGTCATGGGGCCGTACTGCAGCAGCAGCCAAAGGCCGGCGCCGAGCTGAATCGATGCACAAAGTGAGCGGATGGCGATACCGTGGGTCATGGCGCCTCTCCTGAATGACGTTATTGTTTTCGGGCCGTCAGGCCATGCGGGCAGTAGGCCAGTTGTCGCAAGGCGAGACAATTGGTCTTTGGTCGGGGTTGGGGTAGCTGACCCTGGCTACTGGGCGCGGTGACGACTGATAAAGCGGGTATCCAGCCAGGTTTTCCACCAGCGCACCCAGCGCCCGGCGGCGGCTAGCGGGCCATAGCTGAGCAGGGCTCGGCCATCACTGGTATCCAGCAACGCCAGAGTGCGTGACTGAGGCTGGTAGCGCTGCAGCGGTTGCTGGCACAGCAGCGCCTGCAGATTGTCCGCCAGAGTCTGGCCCTGGCGGACCGCATGCACGCCGCAGTGGTGACTGTCCGGTACCTTGGCGCAATCGCCACTGGCCAGGATGGCGCTATGACTTAGACTGCGCAGGCAGCTATCGACAGCAATGAAACCCAGAGGGTCGCAGCGCAGGCCGCTGGTCTGTTGGCAGGCATGCGGCTGGGCGCCGGTAGCCAGAACCAGGGCGTCGAATCCCTCCAATTCGATGCCGGACGCCAACAGCAGGCGACCCTGGCGAATACCCGTGAGCTGGTCGAGCTGATAGTCGATACCGCGCTCATGCAGCAGTCGCAGTGCCCGGCGTTGCAGAGTCGATGGGTGCCGAGCCAGTAACGGAGTACTGCCGATCAGGCTGATTCGACTGTTGGGCAGGCTGGCCTGCAATGCCAGGGCCAGTTCAAAGGCCGCCGGGCCGGCTCCGGCCAATGCCAGATTGACGGGTGCACGGCCGTCGCGCCACAGGCGCCACTGTTGATACAACGCAGCGAAGGGCTTGGCCGGGATGACTGGCAGGCTGCCGTCCTGCAGCAGACAGGCGGGGCTGGATCCGATGTTGAGCGACAGCAGTTCGGCCTGATACTGGCGACCGTCGTCGAGCCGCAGCAGACGCTGATCGGCATTCAGTTCGGCGAGTCGGCCGATCACCAGCTCAATGCCCAGGCTCGCGCACAGGGGCTCCAGGGCTATCGCACAGTCGTCAGGCCGGTAACGTCCGGCCAGCAGTCCGGGCATCATCCCTGAGTACCAGGCCTCTGGCTCGGGATTGATCAGCACAGTACCAACTGGTGGACTGAAGTCGCGGTCATACCAGCAGCGTAAGGCCACCAGGTGGGCGTGTCCGGCCCCGACCAGGGCCAGCGGCGTGCTCTGTAGCGGCGGTTGGGTCATGTCTGAAGGCTAGCTGTTGCTGGTCGATTGGCCAAGTGACGGGCGGCCTGTTTTGCATCGATGGTGGACACGATTGCTTAGAATGATAGGTCCGCATGTTGATCGGTGATGCTGCTTTTTCGGAATCGACTTTCGCTGTGCGAACCTGATACTCTCCGTTAACTGGTCTTTACCAGCCCGAACGGAGGACGCCGTGGCCCTGGTAACCGATTACGTGTTCCAGGATGACTATGCTGTGTGTTACTCGATCTTCTGGGTAGCCAGCCTCATTACCCTCGGCTCCATTGTGTTGTTGTGGAAAGGGCTCAAGCGGTATCTGGAAGCCCGTGAAACCCTGGCAGCCTGGGGAGACCGACAAGAACAAAAGGCGGCCCCAGCCGTTTAACCGAAACCGTTTCGCCTGCAGGCGTAGCTAATTGGAAACAGGAGCAGAACCATGACTGATGCAGTTATCGTATCCACGGCCCGTACCGGCCTGGGCAAGTCCTACCGTGGCGCACTGAACAACACCCACAGTGTCGACATGGCTGGTTTCGTCATCGCCGAGGCGGTCAAGCGTGCCGGTATCGATCCGGCCCTGGTTGAGGACGTGATCCTGGGTGCTACCTTCCACGAAGGTGCCCAGGGCAAGAACATGGCGCGTCTGGCTGCCATCCGTGGCGGCCTGCCGGTCACCACTGCCGGCATGTCGCTGAACCGTTTCTGCAGCTCCGGTCTGCAGTCGATCGCCATCGCCGCCCAGCGCGTGGTCAGCGAGAAAATCCCGGCCATCGTCGCCGGTGGTGTCGAGTCGATCAGCCTGTGTCAGAACGACAAGCTCAACATGTTCCACGGCACCAATGAGTGGATCATGAAGAACAAGCCTGAGCTGTACCTGTCGATGATCGAAACTGCCGATATCGTCGCCAAGCGCTACAACGTCAGCCGTGAATCGCAGGATGAGTACTCGCTGCTCAGCCAGCAGCGCGTAGCCGCCGGCCAGGAAAGCGGCAAGTTCGCCGATGAGATCGTGCCGTACAAGGTCACCATGAAGGTTCAGAACAAGGAAACCGGCGAGATTTCCGACAAGGAAGTGGTTCTGGATCGCGACGAGTGCAACCGTCCGTCCACCACCCTGGAAGGCCTGGCCTCGCTGCAACCGGTTCGTGGTCCGGATCAGTTCATCACCGCCGGCAACGCCAGCCAGCTGTCCGACGGTGCCTCCGTCTGTACCGTGATGAACAGCAAGGTTGCCGAACAGCTGAACATCGAACCCATGGGTATCTTCCGTGGCTTTGCCGTGGCTGGTTGCGAGCCCGACGAGATGGGTATCGGCCCGGTCTTCGCTATTCCGCGCCTGCTCGAGCGCAACGGCCTGAAGATGGACGATATCGGTCTGTGGGAGCTGAACGAAGCCTTCGCTTCTCAGGTCGTTTATTGCCGCGACAAGCTGGGTATCCCGGCTGAAAACCTCAACGTCAACGGTGGTTCGATCGCCATTGGTCACCCCTACGGTGTAACCGGCTCGCGCCTGACCGGCCATGCGCTGATCGAAGGCAAGCGTCGTGGCGTCAAGTACGTGGTCGTGACCATGTGCATCGGCGGCGGCCAGGGTGCAGCCGGTCTGTTCGAGATCGTCTGACCCGGCAGCGGTGCGGTTGCCAGTGAGTGGCAGCCGCGCCGAGTTTTCTCTGCCCAGCCCCGCAGCTAGCTGCGGGGCTGGTATTTGATCCATCCCTGTTTCAATGCGGGTCCCTGCATTACCCGCAGGAGTCCGTGTCATGTCACAAAAAATCGTATCTACCGATGATCTGGCGTTTCTGCTCTATGAGCTGCTGGATGTCGAACGTTTTGTCCAATTCCCGCGTTATGCCGACCATAGCCGCGATACTTTCGATGCCGCTATTGAGCTGGCACTCAAGGTTGGTGCGGAAACCTTCGCCCCGCATAACGCCCTGTGCGATGCCAACGAACCAACCTTCGAAAATGGCAAGGTGGTAATTCGTCCAGAAGTGTCAGCTGCGCTGGACGTGCTGCGTGACACCGGTCTGATGGCCGCCTCGCAGGATTACGAACGTGGTGGCATGCAGTTGCCGTCGGTGATCGCCCAGACCTGCATCGGCATTATCAAGGGCGCCAACGTCAGTACCCAGGCCTACGCCGGCCTGACCATCGCCGCCAGCAACCTGATCATGGCTCACGGCAGCGAAGAATATAAAAAGCGCTTCGCTGAGCCGATGATGGCCGGGCGTTTCTTCGGCACCATGTGCCTGACCGAACCGCATGCCGGCTCCTCGCTGGCAGACATCAAGAGCCGTGCGGTACCTGCAGAGGACGGCAGTTATCGGATCAGCGGCAACAAGATCTTCATTTCTGCCGGTGACCACGAACTGAGCGAAAACATCGTGCATCTGGTGTTGGCCAAGCTGCCCGACGCGCCGCCCGGGGTAAAGGGCATTTCACTGTTTATCGTGCCCAAGTATCTGGTCAATGAAGACGGCTCGCTGGGTGAGCGCAACGATGTACAACTGGCCGGCCTGATCCACAAGATGGGTTATCGCGGCACCACCTCGACCATGCTCAACTTCGGCGAGAAGGGCGGGGCGGTTGGTTATCTGGTTGGTGAACCGCATCAGGGCCTGGCGCAGATGTTCCACATGATGAACGAGGCGCGCATCGGCGTGGGTCTGGGCTCGGTGATGCTCGGCTACACCGGCTACCTGCACGCGCTGGAATACGCCCGTGAGCGCAATCAGGGCCGGCCGCTCAAGGAGCGTGATCCGCAAAGCCCGATGATCCCGATCATCGAGCATGCCGATGTGCGGCGTATGCTGCTGGCGCAGAAGGCTTTCGTTGAAGGTGGTCTGGCACTGTGCCTGTTCACTGCAACCCTGATCGATGAGAAAAAGCACGCCGAAGATCCGCTGGCGCGTGAAGAGGCGGCTGGCCTGAATGACCTGCTGACCCCGATCGTCAAGTCCTGGCCTTCGCAGTTCTGTCTGGAAGCCAACAGCCTGGCGATCCAGGTGCATGGCGGCTACGGTTATACCCGCGAATACCCGGTCGAACAGTTCTACCGCGACAACCGCCTCAACCCGATCCACGAAGGTACCCACGGCATTCAGGGCCAGGACCTGCTTGGGCGCAAGGTGGCGATGGCCGACGGCAAGTACTACCAGGCGCTGCTGGGCCGTATCCGTACCACCCTGAGTGAGTGTCAGGCGCTGGCAGAGCTCAAGGACGGCGCCCAGTTGCTCGGCAATGCCCTGGCCACCCTGGAAGAGGTCACCACCGCCCTGCAAGCCCTGCGCAAGAGCGATCCGGAACGGGCCCTGGCCAATGCCTACCTGTATATGGAGTGCTTTGGTCATGTAGTGGTCGGCTGGTTGTGGCTGCGCCAGGCACAGACCGCACTGGCATCGTTGCAGAGTGGTGGTGAGCGGCCCAAGGCCTTCTATCAGGGCAAACTGCACGCCTGCGACTACTTCCTGCGCTACGAGTTGCCCAAGCCGCTGGCCCTGGCCAACGTCCTGCGCGACGCCGACCGCACCACGCTGGATATGCCGGTGGAGTGTTTCTAGGCTGCTTTCCCTGGGAGCCTGGAGCATCTGCTCCAGGATGGGGATGCAGCGGGCTTGCAGCGGGAGCGGATGCTCCCGCCTCCCGGGGGGGAAGCCTCAAGGGCTTGCAGCAGCGCCTACGCCTTACCCCACCTTCCTGAACGTCAGGTTATACCGCAGTGCCCCGGTCAACGGGTGCGCTGCGCGTTGGCCCAGCGGCGCAACGCCGTGAAAGAACAGCCGGCTCGGACCACCCCAGACCACCACATCACCATGCTCCAGCAGCCAGCTTGCCGGCTTGTTGCCACGCTGCGGGCCGCCAAACAAAAAGCGGATAGGCGCGCCAAGCGACACCGATACAATCGGCGCGGAAAAATCCGCCTCATCTCGGTCCTGATGCAGCGCCATGTGTGCGCCGGTGACATAGCGGTTGATCAGGCAGGCCTCGGGTTCAAAGTCCGGATAGCCACAGCTCGCTGCGGCGTTGACTGCCAGTGCGCGGAAAGACTCGGGCATGGCTGGCCAGCGAGCGCCGCTGAGTGGGTCTGTTTCACTATAGCGATAGCCCAGACGATCGCTGGTCCAGCCATATCGCCCGCAATTGCTCATAGCCGCCGACATGCGTTGCCCGCCGGGAGTCAGCAGGTGACGGAAGGGCGCTTGCGCGCTGATCTCGGCGATGGTTGCAAGCAGATCCTCTGCCTGGACAAGGGCAAAACCTTTGAGCAGCCAGGCACCATCAGCCAGGCAGTGGCGATCTTCGGTGTTGGGCGGAAAGTCCAGTGAGCCTTGCATGGGTATTCAGGTGTTGAGGGCTGAGAGGTTAGGCTAGCACTGTCGGGCATGGCTCGGCCATGCCCTGGGGATTGCGCGTCCGCTTGCGGTCGATGTGGCTGTGAGCTGGCTTTGTGTCGCGCCCGAACGCGGACCGGGGCGCGACACTCCCAGGCGATTGCCTGATGGGCCGTGTATGACCTGGGGAGCGTCGTCGGAGTGCCGCCCAGCGCCCGCGCGATGCTGAAACTGGCAGCACCTCGGTGCTTAAAGCGTCAGCCCGCTCAGGAAGTCAGTCAACAGACCCTAGACCTTCATCCCCGGCAGGTTCAGCGAGGCGGTGTTGCCACCGTCTACCGCCAGGGCCTGGCCGGTGATGTAGCTGGCATCGTCGCTGGCGAGGAAGGCGATGGTCGCGGCGATTTCCTCCGGGCGACCATAGCGGCGCAGCTCGCAGCGCGCACCCAGCTTGGCTTCCTTGTTGTTGGCGCGGGCATAGTCGAACACCGGGGCAGTCATGCCGGTTTCGATCAGGCCCGGACACACAGCGTTGACGCGGATATTGTGTGCACCCAGATCACAGGCGCTGGTCATAGTGAAGTTGATCACCCCGGCTTTGGAGGCGCTGTAGGCGTTGCCGCCGGCACCGGAGCGAATTCCGGCCACTGAGGCGGTGTTGACGATGGCGCCCTGGCCCTGCTTTTCCATCTGCCGTGAGGCGTACTTGGTGAACAGCATCACGCCGTAGAGGTTGACGCTGATGATCTTTTGCCAGGTTTCCAGGCTCTGATCCTGGGCGGTACTGTAGTCACCACCGGCGATGCCGGCGTTGTTGCACAGTACATCCAGACGGCCAAAGTGGGTGATGGTGTCAGCGACGCACTGCTCGACGGCCGCTTCATCGGCTACGTCCAGAGCGCGCTGCAACACTTCGGTGCCGGCTGGCAGTTGCTCTACAGTCTGCTGCAGGCCTTCTTCGTTGCGATCCACCAGCATCAGCCGGGCGCCTTCGGCGGCCAGGCGTTTGGCGGTGGCGCGGCCAATGCCACTGCCGGCACCGGTAATCAGGGCAATTCGGTTTTCGAAACGTTGCATGTGGCGCTCCTTGAAAGGGGTCAGTGGTCAATGCTCGGGTCGTCGGCAGGGACGGCAGCGGTATCGTCGTCACGCGGCTCAATACCGAGCCTGCGCGCCAGAGCATCGCTGTCGATCTGCCAACTGGCGATATCGCGTTCAAACCGCAGCGGCGAAATGCTGATGCGCCCGGCGCGCAGGGCGCCGACGTCGGTATCCAGGCCGATGATACGTTCAGTCTGGCGCTGGAAACCGAGCCAAAAGTAGGGCACATCGCGGGTATCGCGGCGGCTTTCGATATTGATGCCGCCAATGCTGCCGGCGCGGGCGCGGCAGATGGCTACGCCGGTGACCTCAGCCGGGGCGCGGGCCGGGAAGTTGATGTTCATAGCGCAGTCGGTCGGCCAGCCGCTTTCGAGCAATTGCCTGACCACGCCGGGGCCATACTGGCGGGCGGTTTCCCAGTGGGTGTCACTGCCTTTATGGTAGGCCTGCGACAGGGCAATGGCAGGGATGTTCAGCAGGGTGGCAGTCAGGGCGCCGCCGATCGTGCCGGAATAGGCCACCGAGTCACTGATGTTGGCGCCGTTGTTGACGCCGGATAGCACCAGATCCGGTGGTTCTGGCATTAGCTCGCTGACCCCGAGCATCACGCAGTCGCTGGGAGTGCCGCTGACACTGAAGCGCCGTTCGCCAAAGTGATGCACGCGCAGTGGTTGGTGTAGCGAGATCGACATGGAGACACCACTCTGGTCGAGGTCCGGTGAAACGATCCAGACTTCCTCGGCGATTTCATGAGCGATATCTTCCAGCACCTTGAGGCCGGGTTCACGCCAACCGTCGTCATTGGTCAGCAGTACTCGCTTGATTGGTTTACTCATACAACCCTCAACAGTGTTCAGCCCTTCTGGGCGATTTCCCAGCCGATATCAGCCAGCAGACTGGCGCGCTTGCCGACTTCCAGTGCATCGGCGTTGCTGGCATTGCCTTGCAGGGCGCGGTGATAGACACCCTGGACAATAGCTGCCAAACGAAACAGCGAGAAGGCCAGGAAGAAGTTCCAGTCCGGCACGTTGCTGCGGCCAGTAAACTCGCAGTACCAGTCCAGTACCTGCTGCTCCTCGGGTACATTGTGGGCTTTGAGATCCAGACCCTTGAGCCCGCGCATGCCTTCAAGCGCCGCCGACTGGTGATAGGGCAGGCAACAATAGGCCAGATCAGACAGCGGATGCCCGAGGGTTGCCAGCTCCCAGTCGAGAATCGCCACCACCTGCGGTTCGCTCGGATGCAGAATCAGGTTGCCGATGCGGAAGTCGCCATGGGCGATGGTGGTGAAGTCATCCTTGGGTGCATGCTCGGGCAGCCAGGCCATCAGTGCATCCATCGACGGCATGTCGCCAGTACGGCTGGCTTCGAACTGACCGCCCCAACGTTTGATCTGGCGCGCCACGTAGCCTTCGGGCTTGCCGTAGCCTTCAAGGCCCACCGCGCGCCAGTCGACATTGTGCAGCTTGGCCATAGTCTCGATCATCGAGCGGTGGATTGGCAGCCGTTGCTCAATGGCGACTTTCTCCAGCAACGGGTGCGAATACACCCGACCCTCGACGTGATCCATGATGTAGAAATTGGTGCCGATCACCTCGGGGTCTTCGCACAGCAGTCGGGCCTTGGGTACCGGGACGCCAGTTTCACCCAGAGCGTTGATCACCTGATATTCGCGCTCGACCATGTGTGCCGAGGGCAGCAGCTTGCCCGGCGGCTTCTTGCGCAGCACGTAGCGCTTCTCACCAATCTGCAACTGGAAGGTCGGGTTGGACTGGCCACCCTGGAACTGCTTGATACCGATGCCTTTTTCCACGTCGGGCAGACGGCCCTTGAGGTAAGCAGCCAGCTTGGCTTCATCGAAGCGATGGGCGGGCAGTACGTCGATCAGGGTGGCTTCGCTCATGTAGAAGGTCCCATTTTCTTGGAGGTTGTTAGGGAATCTCTGGGTATGCTTTCTGTGTCATTGCGAGGGCTGCAGGCCCGTGGCAATCCATGCGTGGGACTGTGGATTGTCACGTTGGCGGATGGCCGCCCCTGCTCCTCGCAATGACGGGGTTTCAGATGTCCCTCAGGCGATGGTATCACCACCATCGGCGACAATGGTCTGGCCGGTGACGTAAGCACCAGCCGCCGAGGCCAGAAACAATGCCACCCCGGCGATATCAACCGGTTCGCCAACCCGGCGCAGCGGCAGCTTTTCCTCGACCTTGCGCAACCGGTCGGGATCTTCCAGCAGCGCCTGGGCGAAGTCGGTTCGGATCAGGCCGGGAGCAATGCTGTTGACCCGAATACCCTTGGGACCCCATTCCAGCGACAGGTTGCGCGCCAGCCCGGCTTCAGCGGCCTTGGACATGCCATACACACCGATATTGGCACTGGCCCGCAGGCCGGCGATGCTCGACAGCAATACGATGGAACCGCCGCCTTGTTCGGCCATGTGCGGGATGACCATATTGCACAGCCAGAAAGTACCCTTGACGTTGGTGCCCATGATCTTGTCAAAGGCCTCGTCGCTGACTTGGTGGGTCGGGCCATAGACCGGGTTGGTCGCGGCGTTGCAGACCAGGATGTCGATTTTGCCGAAGGCTTGCAGGGTCTTGTCGACCAGGTTCTGCAACTGCGCCTTGTCGCCGACATGACAGGCCACCGGCAGGGCGTCGAAACCCTGAGCCTGAAGCTCGCCGGCGACCTGTTCACAGGCATCGGCCTTGCGGCTGGAAATGACTACTTTGGCGCCGGCCTTGGCATATTCCTCGGCAATCGCCTTGCCAATGCCCTTGGTCGAGCCGGTGATGATGGCGACCTTGCCGGTCAGGTCAAACAGTTTACTCATGCTGCTCTCCTATGGATTGCCACGTCGCTGCGCGACTCGCAATGACGAGGGGGTGGATGGGCCTTGTCGACTCCACCACACCACCGTCATCGCGAGGGCCGTAGGCCCGTGGCGATCCAGTTGTTTTACAGATACTGCCCCATTTCCAGCTTGGCGATGGTGCCCAGGTGTACTTCGTCCGGGCCGTCGGCCAGGCGCAGGGTACGGGCCTTGGCGTAGGCGGAGGCGAGGAAGCTGTCCTGGCAAACGCCCTTGGCGCCGTGTACCTGAATGGCACGGTCAATCACGTTGCAGGCCATAGTCGGTGCGACGGCTTTGATCATGGCGATCTGCTGGCGGGCGACCTTGTTGCCGTACAGGTCCATGCTGCGAGCAGCGTGCAGGGTCAGCAGGCGGGCCTGGTCGATTTCGCAACGTGATTTGGCGATGGCTTCGGCGGTGCTGCCGTGCTTGTACAGCGGCTTGCCGAAGGCAACGCGCTCGGCGGCGCGGCGGCACATGGCTTCCAGTGCGCGCTCGGCAATACCGATGCTGCGCATGCAGTGGTGAATACGGCCTGGCCCGAGGCGACCCTGGGCAATCTCAAAGCCGCGGCCTTCGCCGAGCAGCATGTTGGAAGCCGGAACGCGGACGTTGTCGTAAATGATTTCGGCATGGCCGTGTGGCGCATGGTCGTAACCGAATACATGCAGGTCACGCACAATGGTCACGCCGGGGCTGTCGAGCGGCACCAGAATCATGCTCTGTTGCAGGTGCTTGGGCGCGTTCGGGTCGGTCTTGCCCATGACGATGGCGATCTTGCAGTGTTCATTCAGAGCGCCGGAGGACCACCACTTGGTGCCGTTGATCACATACTCGTCGCCTTCACGGCGAATTTCGCACTGGATATTGGTGGCGTCGGAGGAGGCGACATCGGGTTCGGTCATGGAGAAGCAGGAACGGATTTCACCAGCCAGCAGAGGCTTGAGCCACTGTTCTTTCTGCGCCTCGTTACCGTAGCGCTCGATGGTTTCCATGTTGCCGGTGTCCGGCGCGCTGCAGTTGAAGACTTCACCGGCGAAGGACACGCGACCCATGATTTCACACAGGTGGGCGTATTCTTCATTATTCAGTCCGGCGCCACGCTCGGAGTGCGGCAGGAACAGGTTCCACAAACCCTGGCTGCGGGCTTTCCTTTTCAGTTCTTCAAGGATCGGCGGGTGGCCCCACTTGTTCAGTTTGACCTGCTCGTAGAACAGAGCTTCGTTAGGGTAAATGTGCTCATCCATAAAGGCGTTGAGCTGGTCCTTGAGTTCCTGCACGCGGGGGCTGAGTTCGAACATGGTGGTTCCTTGCTGGAGTTGGTTGAGCCGGGCGGCCAGCCGGGGCTGACCGATGAACTGACCATACAGTCATCCTCCGGGGCGGAGAACCAAGTCCCGGCGGTGGAATGCATGCTCATAAACAGATGTAATGGTAGTGAGGTACTACTATAGGCGTCAGCGAGATTCGCGCCTGCGCTCAACGCCAGCGTGCCAGATCCTCGGGGTCGTCAAGATCCCACAATGTAGGCCCGAGCCACAGGCTCAGGTTGGCCTCTTGCAGGCGCTGGCGGGTGTCAGCCAGAACCTGGGCGTGACTCCAGCTCATGTCTCGAAAGGGCGCTGGGTGTGGTTGACGCTGGCCGATCAGCACATAGCCGCCGTCGTCACTGGGCAGGATGACGCAATCATGAGTTTGCAGAGCCTCGGCTGCGGCCAATAGATGGGCATTGGTCAGCACTGGGCAGTCGCTGCCAACCAACAGGGCGCCTTGGGGGTGTTCACTGAAAGCTTGAGCCATGCGCTGACCCAGATCCCCGGTAGCTTGGGGGCGAAGTTGCAGATGCTGCTCACGTGCCAGTGCCGCGAACAGCGGATCATCAGTGTCTGGCGCGCAATACAGAACGCGTGGGCCAGGCCAGTCGCGGGTTTGCTCAAGCGTGAGCACCAGCAGGCGACGGTATAGCGCGCAAGCGCCCTTGGCTCCGAGCGCGGGTATCAGCCGGGTCTTGACCTGACCGGGTACCGGCGCCTTGGCGAAGATCAGCAGCGGCAGGGGCGGTGTATCCGAGGGGCGGGGCATGGTTCTGGTTCCTGGCAAGCTATCGGCCGTTGTGCCTGGACGGTTGCCGATACAGTTGTGCCAACCTTTCAGGCGCCACTCCCAGCCAGTACAGCAGTCGCAACCGCCACATCAGCAGTATGGTGGACAGCGTGCCGTGTTGTTGCCAGCGTCGGCTGGATGTTGTCAGTGGTGTGCTGATACACAGGGGCGGGCTGCGGCGGCGCAGACGTTTGCTCAGCTCAATATCCTCCATCAGCGGAATCTCGGCGTAGCCGCCCAATTGCTCAAACAGAGTGCGGTGCACAAAAATCGCCTGATCCCCGGTACACACGCCGGTCAGGCGCGAGCGTCGGTTCATCATCCAGGCGACCAGACGCAGTAGCGGTGACGAGGGCTGCAGGCGCACATCGAACCGGCCCCAGGTGCGGTTGGCCGTGTTCGCTTCAGCATCCAATGGCAGCAATTGCATAAAACCTTCTGGTAATCGGGTATCGGCATGCAGAAACAGCAGCCACTCGCCTCTGGCCAGCAATGCCCCGGCATTCATCTGTCGTGCACGTCCCGTCTCGGTGACGATAACCTGATCGGCCAGCGGTTCTGCCAGCACCCGGGTGGCATCATTGCTGTTGCCATCGACGACGATGATTTCCAGTTCGCCGCGCAGCTCCTGCAGGGGCAGCAGGGCTTGAACGATGCCTGCGGCCTCGTCGCGCACGGGCATGATAACCGACAGCCTCACCGACGCCTCCAGGCGTGATAGTGTGTCAAGCAGGCCAGTAGCCTTTGTGGTGCGTGGTTTCTCTTCCACTGGCCTGCAACGTATTTGTTGGCCTCAGCCAGTGTCGGGTAGCTGTGGACAGTACCGAGAATCTTGCTCAGGCCGATGTTGTGCTTCATCGCCAGCACGAACTCGGCGAGCAACTCGCCAGCATGCTGACCGATGATGGTAACCCCCAATATCCGGTCCTTGCCCGGTGCCGTGAGTACTTTGACGAAACCCTCGGCCGCTTCGTCGGCAATGGCCCGGTCCAGGTCATCAAGGCCGTAGCGGGTAACTTCACAGGCAATCCCTTGGGCCTGAGCTTCAGTTTCGGACAGCCCGACCCGCGCCACTTCCGGGTCGGTGAAGGTACAGTGTGGCAGCACCCGGTAATCGACCTTGAAGCGCCTGAAACTGCCGAACAGGGCGTTTACTGCGGCATACCAGGCCTGATGTGCCGCAGCGTGGGTGAACTGGTAGGGGCCGGTGACATCGCCTACTGCATAGATGTTGGGAAAACGGGTGGCCAGATACTCGTTGGTTTCCAGAGTGCCGTCGGCGCGACGAGCCAGTTTCAGCGTTTCGGCACCATAGCCTGCGGTATTGGCCGTGCGTCCCAGTGCTACCAAGACGCAGTCAAAAGCAATCTGCAGGGCCTGGTCGTCATCCAGTGAGCGGGCCAACAGGGTCGGCTGGCCGTTCATGTGTTCGAAACGCTCGGCCTGACAATGCAGATGCAAGGTCACACCTTCTTGCTGCAGGCTACTGATTACCAGCGCGCTGACATCCGGATCTTCGCGAGGCAGCAGGCGCGGGTTACGGCCAACCAGAGTGACTTGACTGCCCAGACGCTGGAAGGCCTGAGCCAGTTCGCAACCTATCGGACCTCCGCCCAGAACCAGCAGGCGCCTGGGCTGCTGGCGTAACTCCCATACTGAGTCAGAGGTAACCATCGGCATTGCATCAAGGCCCGGCAGGTCGGGTACCAAAGGCTTGGCCCCAGCGGCGATGATGATGTTGCGGGTGCTTATACTGCGACCGTTGACCTCGACAGTCCAAGGTGAGCTGATACGGGCTGAACCTTTGATCACTTCGACGCCGAGATCGGTGTAACGCTCAGTCGAGTCATGAGGTTCGATCTGGCCTATGACCCGTTGCACCCGCGCCATCACTGCCGCGAAATCGACCGTGGCACTTGCCGCGCTGAAACCGAGCTGGTGAGCCTTGTTGACTTCGGCGATCAACCGGGCCGAACGAATCAATGCCTTGGATGGTACGCAACCGGTATTCAGGCAGTCGCCGCCCATGGCGTGTTTTTCGATCAGGCTGACATCAGCCTTGACCGCAGCGGCGATGTAGGCGCTCACCAGTCCTGCGCTACCGGCACCGATAACCACCAGGTTGCGCTCGAAACGCCTGGGTCTTGGCCAGCCACGGTATACCCGACGGGCCTTGAGCAGGGCGAGCGAGCGGCGTGCCAGCAGTGGGAACAACCCAAGCAGCACAAAGGCACCAATCAGGCCCGGGGACAGAATGCCAGCCAGAGACTCAAGCTGGCCCAGCTCGCGGCCAGCATTCACATAGACTACTGTTCCGGGCAGCATCCCCACCTGGCTGACCCACCAGTAGGTCCGTACCGGCAGCTTGGTAAGCCCCATCGCCAGATTGATCAGAAAGAACGGAAAGGCCGGTACCAGGCGCAGGGCAAACAGATAAAAGGCACCTTCCTGGGCAATGCCACGGTCCAGGGCTTCCAAGCGCTGATTCAGTCTGGCCTTGACCCAGTCGCGTAGCAGAAACCGGCTGATCAGCATGGCCAATGTGGCGCCCAGGGTCGAGGCAAAGGACACCAGCAGGGTGCCCCACCACAGGCCGAACAGCGCACCGGCTATCAGGGTCATCAGCGCCGCGCCGGGCAAGGATAGGGCGGTAACCAGCACATAAATTGCGAAGAACAGGCCGCCAGCCAGCCATGGATGGGCATTGACGCCACCCTGGAGCGCGCTCTGGTAGGTTTTGAGGTTATCCAGCGTTAACAGTTGAGCAGCATCCGACGCGAAAAACCCTATGACCAGGGTGATGACCAACAGGCCCAGCAGCAGTCTTGCGATCTTCATGCCAGAGCACCGCCACAACTGGAACCCTGTCCAGCGGTACAGGCGAAGCAGTGGTCGCGGGTGACGATCGGATTGTTGTCCAGTGTGTCGGTGAGCAGATCACGCAGATGGCTGCGATCACGAGCCAGTAGACGCATGGGCAGATCAAGCATCTGATTGAAATCGCAGTCGTAGAGATAGCCCTGCCAGTCAACACTGACGGTGTTGCGGCACATGAGGCTGGCCAGGTTGGTGGCGCTAAAGTTGTCGCGCAGCAGTTGCATGTAATCGTTGAACTGCCCCTTGCTGACCAGCGTGCTGCCAAACCGGGCAATTGGCTGGTTGGTAATGGTGTGCAGATGGTTGAAGACAATGCCGAAGTCTTCCAGCAGGTGTTGTTTGTAGTCGGCCTCCAGCGCGGCCTGTGGTGGGGGTAAATAGGGGCCGAGCGGGTTATAGACCAGATTCAGTTCCAGCCCGCTACCGGGCTGGCCATAGCCAAGCCGGTTAAGCTGCTTCAGGCCCTGAATGCTACGTTCGAACACACCATCGCCGCGCTGGCGGTCGACATTGTCGCGGGAATAGCACGGCAGTGAGGCGGAAATGCGTACTGCCTGGCTTGCCAGAAATTCCGACAAATCCTCATAGCCAGGCTCGTTGAGAATGGTCAGATTGCAGCGGTCGATCACCTCCAGACCCTGTGCCCGGGCATGCTGGACAATTTGACGAAAGCGCGGATGCATTTCCGGGGCGCCGCCTGTCAGGTCCAGAGTGGCTACCGGATGGCGGTCGATCACGGCGTATAACACTTCAACCAGCTCGTCACTCATGGCTTCGGTGCGGGTAGGGCCGGCATTGACATGGCAGTGCAGGCAACGCTGGTTGCAGCGGTAGGTCAGATTGACCTGCAGGATCTCCAGATGCCCGCGTCGAATCGCAGGGAAGCTGAGTTGGTCTAATAACGCAAGCATGTTATGCACGAGCCTTGTCCTATGTTTGTCAGTCTGGGCTGGCTTCTTGGAGTCAGTGCAAACCTTGATGTTACACCCTGCTAAAAATCCTCAATGACGTTAATGTATCCAACTGTTAGGGTAGTTAAGGAATTCATCAACATGGAAACGCACATGCTGAAAATGCTGGCAGGTGCCGTCGTTTTGGCGATGGCCGGATGGGTAACGGCGCAGGAGACGGTTGCGCCACCTCAATTGTCACTGGAACACCAGGAGGCACTGCGCCAGGCGGTTGGCAGCAACAACCGCTCAATCACCAATATCATGCGTGATGCTCACCGTAATCCCGAGCAGACGCTGAATTTCTTCGCCGTCCAGCCTGATCACACTGTGGTTGAAATCTGGCCGGGGGCTGGCTGGTACACCGAGATACTGGCGCCGCTTTTACGTGAGGATGGCAAACTGATTGCCGCGCATTTCGACCCGGAAAGCGAGGTGGCGTTTTTCCGCCGTTCGCGCAGCGAATTCGAAGACAAACTAAGCAGACGCCCGCGCGCGTATGATCGGGTCGAGCTGACGGTGCTCGACTACGACCCGCCGCGACCGATTGCCGAGCCGGAAAGCGCCGACCGGGTGCTGACCTTCCGCAATGTGCATAACTGGCTGGCGGCCGGCATGGATGAAACCCGCACGGTCTTCGCCAAGTTTCATGCCGCGCTCAAGCCCGGCGGCATGCTGGGCGTGGTCGAGCATCGGGCCCGCCCCGGCACCAGCCTTGAAGACATGGTCAAGAGCGGGTACGTCAGCGAAGATCTGGTGATCGAGTTGGCCGAGGAGGCCGGTTTTACCCTGGTATCACGCAGCCCGGTCAATCAGAACCCGCAGGATAGCACCGACCACCCTGAGGGCGTCTGGACCTTGCCGCCCACTCTGCGCCTGGGCAACGAGAACCGCGCACACTACCTGGCTATCGGCGAAAGCGACCGTATGACCTTGTTGTTCGTCAAATAGTCACCCGCGAATCTCCCCAGGCCACATGCGGCATATTGGGTAGGAGCGGCCCGCGGCCGCGAAGGGTTGCCGGTGATTGCAAGGCCCATTCGCGCTCGCAGAGCGCTCCTACCAGACCCTAATCCTTCTGCGTAACTTTACGCCGGAATGCGGTGGGGCTCATGTCGGTCCAGCGCCGGAATGCCCGGGTAAAACTGCTGGGGTCGAGAAAGCCCAGTTCATAGGCAATGCTGGTCAGCGACAGCTGGCCTTCGCTGATCATTCGTACCGCTGCCTCTTTGCGCACCTCATCCACCAACTGTTCGTAGGAGGTGTCTTCCTGACTCAGTTTACGCCGCAAATGGCGCGGGCTGATGTTCATAGGTACGGCTACCCGTTCGGCCGACACATCGCCGGAGCCGAGTAATAGCTGAATACGGCGCTTTACCTGCTCCACCAGATCGCTGCTGGGTAGATTGGCCAGCAGGTCCTGCATCGCTTCGGTCAGGCGCGGCAACAAAAAAGGGTCGGCACTGGCCAGCGGTTTGTCGAGCAGGTCGCGGCTGATGATCAGGCTGTAATGTTCAGCACTCACAGCCTCCGGGCCATCCAGCAGGCGGGCACAGGCAACCAGTTCGCTATCCGGACGAATCAGATTGACGCGAGTCACCAGCCCCTGGTTATCCAGGTCCAGTTGGGTCAGTAGCCGAGCGAGGTAGCCGAGAATGGCTTCAATATGCTGGGCATGTGGCGTGCCTTGTGGTTGAAGGCGAATTTCGGTTTCAGCGTCCAGCAGGCGCATCTCCAGCTTTACCTGGGTGCTGACAATCGGAAAGAAGCGGGTCAGGTTGTTGATTGCTGCGCCGATATTACTGCTGGCCTGGGCTGTCAGGGCCAGAGCATTAAGCGGGGTAGGGCAGAACAGGCGATTGATGCGCAGCCCGAGCAGGTCATCTTCTGCCAGTCTGGAAGCTTCGGACCAGACCAATGAGCAAGAGGCTTGTTCGATGAAGTGGCTGCGTTCCTGGCTGTCACTGAACAGATTCTGGACGATACCGGAATGTTTGAGGGTCCGCTCGTAGTGGTGCAGAGCCTGCTCGATGACCGGCAGCCAGAAGGCACGTTCACGAATCCTTGCGGTTTTGGACGCCTTTTGGTTATTGAGCATCGCGGGTGTCGGTCCTTGTAATTATGAGTGACAAAAAAACTCTTTGTCTCGCTGCGCAGACTATCGACGCGGCCAGGGGGCGTCAATTACCTGAAATGGGATTCCGCATTGCGAAATGTTACACGGTGCTGAATACCCCGTAGGGCTTGTAATTGGCATCATGGCATTTATGCCAAGACCGAGGACGCATGGGCGCTGGGGAGAGATCGCCTTTCTCTGCTTCCATAGCTGCTACCCAGGCCAATAATAGCGTTTTGACGCGAGTTAGGCTAATTCATGGAAGAATAGAGCGAGCTGTCCGCAGGGTTGCAAAGTGAACCCATGGTCATTAGTGGACTAGGCGTTTTTGTCTTTGATTCACTTTGTGAATGGCCGTTTTGGTCAAGTAAATTGGCCTTCAGGGGCAAGTCTGAATTGCGCTGCTCATGACAGACTGCCATGGTCCTGAAGGTATCGGATGATACAACAGGTTCAAGTTACCCAAACGGAGCAGCACAATGACAAAAACAAAACAAGCCTGGCAGCTCGCTGCCTTGCCCCTGGCTATTGGACTGGTCAGCTTTGTCGGTTCGGCAAACGCAGCAAACTTCACCATCGGTGAGCTGGAAGGGCAGTTCGACTCTCAACTGTCGGTTGGTGCCAGCGTGTCCACTGCTGGTCGTGACTCTCGCCTGTATTTTGGTAATCCGGCCAACACCGACTTCGGTCAGGGTCAAGCTACCGCGCGGACTTCCGATGACGGCCGTCTGAACTACAAGAAAGGCGACGTTTTCTCCAAGATTTTCAAAGGCTCCCATGACCTTGAGCTGCGCTACGGCAACTCGGGCGCCTTCTTCCGTGGCAACTACTGGTACGATTTTGAAACCAAAGACGGCAGCCAGCGTTTCTACGATATCAGCGATTCCGGTCGTCACCCGCTGCAGAAGGGTTCAGGCGTACAACTGCTGGATGCCTTCTTCTACCATAACTACTTCATTGGCGATAACCCGGGTAACTTCCGTGTTGGCCGCCAGGTAGTAAGCTGGGGTGAAGGTCTGTTCATCCAGAACGGTATCAACTCGATCAATCCGATCGATGCATCCGCTTTCCGTCGCCCAGGCGCGGAAATCAAGGAAGGTCTGCTGCCGGTCGAAATGCTCTACTTGTCGCAGGGTTTGACCGAAAACCTCAGCATGGAGGCCTTCTACCAGATCAAGTGGCATGAAACCGTTGCTGACAACTGTGGCACCTTCTTCTCTACTACCGACGTTGCCGCCCGAGGCTGTAATGATCGCCTTGTGTTCAATGGACCGGATTTGCCGCATGGCCAGCAACCCGATTTGACCTTTATTTCTCGGGCGAAGAAAGACCAAAAAGCCCGTGATGATGGCCAGTTTGGTGTTGCCCTTCGCTGGTTTGTTCCAGCGTTGAACAATACTGAGTTTGGCTTCTTTGCCATGAACTATCACAGCCGCAACCCGTTCTACTCGAACGTTCGTGGTGACTTCGCTGTGAATGGTGCGACAGCTCAAGCCCTGGCTGCAGCAGCTCAGGCTGCCGCAGCCAATGGTGACTTGGCACTTGCTCAGCAGTTGTCTCAGCAGGCGCAGGCTGCCGCAGCTGCAGCCCAGGCAGGTATCGTGCCCGGCTACGACGGCAGTCTGGGTGCGGCGGGTTACTTCTTTGAGTATCCTGAAGATATCCGCCTTTATGGTGTCAGCTTCGGCACTGATATCGCCGGCATGTCTGTTGCCGGTGAGCTGAGCTATCGCCCGAACATGCCGGTCCAGATCAATACTGGTGACCTGAGCCGGGCAGCGTTGAATCTTGGCTATGACAACAGTCATCGCGACTATTCCGCTTGGGATCCGGCTACCGGCGAAATTCGCGGTTACGAGCGTAAAGAGTTCTGGCAGGCTTCGTTAAGTGCCGTGCACTTCATCGATCGCGTGCTTGGGGCTAGCCGTCTGTCATTGGTTGGTGAAGTAGGCGCTAACTACATCAGCGGCATTAACAGCGGCAATGGCAAAACCAAGTTTGGCCGTGACTCGCTGTTTGGTCAGAGTCCGGATGCCAATGGAGCCTGTTCTTCCAACCAGGGGACCGCAGCTGCTGATCGCTCTCCCAAAGCTGCCAGCTGGTGTGAAAACAACGGCTTCTTCACCGACTTCTCCTGGGGCTACCGCATGCGCGCTTCCCTTGATTACAGCAACGTGTTCGCCGGTATCAACCTAAGCCCGAACGTTGCTTTCTCGCACGACGTTGAGGGTTACAGCCCCAACTTCAACGAGAACGCCAAGTCGGTCAGCATCGGTCTGAACGCCGATTACGCCAACAAGTACAACGCCAGCATCAGCTACACCAACTTCTTTGATGGCAAGTACAACACCCTGGTTGATCGCGACTTTGCCGCCATCAGCTTCGGCGTAAGTTTCTAAATCAGGACTCTGGAGACAAGAATAATGAAACTCAAGAAAGCCCTAATTGGTGCCGGTGGTCTGGCACTGAGCATGATTGCCTCTAGCGTCATGGCCCAAGGCCTCACTCAGGCTGAAATCGATTCGCTGGGTACCACTCTGACCCCGATCGGCGCCGAGCGTGCCGGTAATGCTGCGGGCACCATCCCGGAGTGGACTGGCGGTCTGCCGGTCAACGCCGGTGCTCAACTGGAGCGTGGCTTCCGTGAAAACCCCTACAAGGGTGAGCAGCCGCAGTTCGTGATCACTGCCCAGAACTACCAGCAGTATCGCGATAACCTGACCCCTGGTCAGGTAGCGATGTTCGAGCGCTACCCGGAAACCTTCCGCATGCCGGTCTATCAGACCCAGCGTAGCGTCAGCTTCCCGCAGGCGATCTACGATCAGGTCAAGGCCAACGCTGGTCAGGCTCGTCTGGTCAACGGTGGTGACGGCATCGAGAACTTCACCCATGGCACTTTCGCCTTCCCGATTCCCAAGGTCGGTGCTGAGGTGATCTGGAACCACATGACCCGCTATCGCAAGAACATCAAGCGTTTCTATGTTCAGGCGATGCCGCAGGTCAATGGCTCCTACACCCTGATCAAGTTCGAGGAAGAAGCCGCTTACCCGCAATACATGCCCGACGTGGACCTGGACAAGGCCGCCAACACCCTGCTGTTCTTCAAGCAGCGTGTTAACGCCCCGGCACGTCTGGCCGGTAACGTACTGCTGGTACACGACACTCTGGATCAGTTGAAAGAGCCGCGCATGGCCTGGGTATACAACGCTGGTCAGCGTCGTGTACGTCGCGCCCCGCAGGTCGCCTATGACGGCCCAGGTACCGCTTCGGACGGCATGCGTACTTCCGACAACTTCTCCATGTATAACGGTGCGCCGGATCGCTACAACTGGACGCTGGTGGGCAAGAAGGAAGTCTACATTCCCTACAACAGCTACCAGTTGCTGGATCCGAACCTGAAGTACTCGGACATCCTGCAGGCCGGTCACATCAATCCGGAGCATACCCGCTTCGAATTGCACCGGGTCTGGGAAGTGCAGGGTAACGTCAAAGACGGTCAGCGCCACATCTACGCTCAGCGTAACTTCTTCGTAGATGAGGACTCCTGGCTGATCACCCTGGCTGACCACTACGACGGTCGTGGCACCCTGTGGCGTGTAGGTGAAGGGCACGTTGCCCATGCCTACAACGAGCAACTGCCGGGCTATGCCGCTGAGACCCTGTACGACCTGCTGGCAGGCCGTTACATTGCTCTGGGCATGTACAACGAGGAGTCTTCGGCTCCTGTGTATGGCACCAGCCCGTCGATGAACGAATTTACCCCGGCCGCCCTGCGCGCCGCTGGTGTTCGCTAAATCGGCAAGCGCTCACCCGTTCGGGTGAGCTTGAGAAAGGGAGTCTATGACTCCCTTTCTTTTTGATCAAAAAATAAATGAACGTTCATTCCTTTGTGTGGTAGGCTGCTTTCCGACTCAGTAAGCTGGGTTCAGTGATCTTCACACACAAGGACAACAACAATGACAAGAACACGTGATCCGCGGTTGCTGGCCGCACTCCCGTTGGCGGTCGCCCTGGCCTTTGCTCCAGCAGCATTGGCAGGCAGCTTCACCTGGGGAGAGGTGGAGGGCCAGTTCGATAGCGATTTGTCCATCGGCGCAAGCTGGGCAATGTCGAATCCCGATAAAAACTTCATTCACCCCGACAACGGCGGCCGGGCATCAGCGCGGACCACGGACGACGGGCGGCTGAATTTCAAGAAAGGCGATGCCTTTTCAAAGATTTTCAAGGGCAGTCATGATCTGGAACTGCGCTATGCCAATTCTGGGGCATTCCTGCGTGGCAAGTACTGGTACGACTTTGAAACCAAGGATGGCAGCCAGCGCTTCTACGATATCAGCGACCGTGGTCGTGACCGCCTGCAAAAAGGCTCCGGCATCGAGCTGATGGACGCTTTCTTCTACCATAACTACTCTATCGGCAATAACCCGGGCAATATCCGGCTCGGGCGTCAGGTAGTGAGTTGGGGCGAGAGTCTGTTTATCGGCAACTCGATCAACAGCATCAACCCGATCGACGTGTCGGCCTTTCGTCGGCCAGGCGCAGAGGTCAAGGAAGGTCTGATCCCGGTTGAAATGATCTACCTGTCCCAGGGGTTGACCCAGAGCCTGACCGCCGAACTGTTCTACCAGCTCAAGTGGGCGCCCAGTGTGGTAGACAATTGCGGTACCTTCTTCTCCGCCAGCGACACCCTGGCCAAGGGCTGTAATGACCGTTTGACCATTGTCCAGGACCTGCCGCACCGTGACCCGGCGCTGGTCAATGGCGGGCCGGCCGGGCTGGCCATGTACAACGTGCGCTATCGCAAGGATCGGGAAGCGCGTGATGATGGCCAGTTCGGGGTGGCGTTGCGCTGGTTTGTGCCGCAACTGAACGATACCGAGTTCGGCTTCTACGCCATGAACTACCATAGTCGGGCGCCGGCGTTCTCCACGGTCAAGGGTTATGCGACCCTGCTGCCAGGTGTGTCGGGCATTGATGGTGCGCGAGGTGCCGGCGGTTACTTCCTTGAGTATCCGGAAGACATCCGTCTGTATGGTGTCAGCTTCCAGACCAGCATCGGCGGCGCTACGGTAGCGGGTGAACTGAGCTATCGGCCCAATTACAACCTGCAGATCAATACTTCCGACCTGAGTCTGACAGCCTTGCCTGGCGCCTTCCTGGGGGGCTTTGACTATGGCTCGTTCAGCCCGGTTTATAACGGCCAGAATGTAGGGCTGCAGCCCGAGGACGAAATTACCGGTTACCGGCGCAAGGAGCTCTGGCAGGCGCAGGTCTCGGTGATCCAGTTTATCGACCGGGTCTTGGGCGCCAGCCGCCTCAGCCTGGCAGGTGAGGTCGGTTACAACTACATCGGCGCGCTGGAAAGCGGCAAGAACGGCACTACCCGTTATGGCCGTGACCCACTGTTCGGGCAAAGTCCGATCACTCCGGTGGTGGGCGGCTTGTGTCTGGCGCATACCGGCGACAATGCCCAGCGCTGGTGCGAAAGTGACGGCTACGTAACTCGCAGCTCCTGGGGTTACCGAGTGCGCGCGGCGCTGGATTACAGCAACGTGTTTGCCGGTATCAACCTGTCGCCCAGCCTGGCCTGGTCCCACGATGTCAAAGGCTATGGTCCCAACTTCATTGAGGATGCCAAATCGGCCAGCCTTGGCCTGAATGCCGACTACGCCAACAAGTATTACGCCAGCCTCAGCTACACCTCATTCTTCGACGGCAAGTACAACACCCTCAAGGACCGTGACTTCATGGCCCTGAGCTTTGGAATGAGCTTCTGATGGCAGCCACTGGAGAATATTCGATGCACAAACAACACACCCTGCTGGCAGCCGGGGGACTGGTCTTGAGCCTGTTGGCTACCAGTGTCATGGCGCAAAGCGTTAGCCCGGCGGAAATCGCCCAACTGGGCAGTAACCTGACACCTGTCGGTGCTGAGCGTGCCGGCAATGCCGCTGGTACCATTCCCGAATGGACAGGTGGTTTGGGGCCGGATTCTGGTCAGACCGTCGGCGATAACTTCCAGACCAACCCGTTCGCGGGCGAGCAGCCGCAATTCGTGATCACGGCCCAGAATTATCAGCAGTATCGCGACAATCTGAGCCCTGGCCAGATCGCCATGTTTGAGCGCTACCCGGAAACCTTCCGCATGCCGGTCTACCAATCGCACCGGAGCGTGGGTTACCCGCAGGAAGTCTACGATCAGGTCAGAGCTACTGCCGGCCAGGCGCGGCTGGTCAACAACGGTGACGGGATTGAGAACTTCACTCACGGCTCATTTGCCTTCCCGATCCCCAAATCCGGTGCCGAGGTAATCTGGAATCACAACACCCGCTATCGCCTGAACGTCAAACGTTGGTACATGCAAGCCATGCCGCAGACCAACGGCTCCTACACCCTGATCAAGATGGAGGAGGAGGTTGGCTATCCGCAGTACATGCCGGATGTCGACGAGGCCAGCGTGCCCAATACCTTGCTCTACTTCAAACAGCGGGTGAACGCCCCGGCGCGTCTGGCCGGTAACGTCCTGCTGGTGCACGACAGCCTGGATCAGTTGAAAGAGCCGCGCATGGCCTGGGTATACAACGCTGGCCAGCGTCGTGTACGCCGCGCCCCGCAGGTGGCTTATGACGGCCCGGGTACTGCTTCGGACGGCATGCGCACTTCCGACAACTTCTCCATGTATAACGGTGCTCCGGATCGCTACAACTGGACGCTGGTGGGCAAGAAGGAAGTCTACATTCCCTACAACAGCTACAAGATGGCCCAGCGTGACGTGAAGTACGCAGATGTGCTCAAGGCAGGTCACATAAACCCGGAGCACACCCGTTTCGAGTTGCACCGGGTTTGGGAAGTACAGGGCAACGTCAAACAGGGCCAGCGCCACATCTACGCTCAGCGTAACTTCTTCGTGGATGAGGATTCCTGGATGATCACCCTGGCTGACCACTACGATGGCCGTGGCACGCTGTGGCGTGTTGGTGAGGGGCACATTGCCTTCAACTACAGGGTCAAGCTGCCGGGTTACACCATCGAAACCCTGTATGACCTGCTGGCCGGTCGTTACATCGCGCTGGGTATGTATACCGAAGAGGTGTCTGCACCGCAGTTCGACTTTGTTCCGACCTATAACCAGTTCACCCCGGCGGCGCTCAGAGCATCCGGCGTGCGCTAATTGTCTGGGAGCGGATGATCGCGGTTGCGATCGTTTGGGTTTGGGGGCGCCTGGCGCCCCCTTTTTTGTATAAAGCTATTCGTACTGTTGCTGTCAGGCCTTCTTGAGCCCTTGATCCCTGAATGCTGTCGGACTCATACCGGTCCAGCGGCGGAAGGCGCGGGTGAAACTGCTGGGATCGAGAAAACCCAGCTCAAACGCAATGCGGCCCAGGTTCAGCTTGCCATCCTGAATCAGGCGAATGGCCAGCTCCATGCGCACCTCGTCCAGCAGCTTCTCATAGGTGGTGTGGGTTTCACTCAGCTTGCGCCGCAGATGCCGCGGGCTCATGTTGAACGGCGTGGCCACCAGCTCTTCAGATATCTCGCGCTCGGCAACCAGCACCCGAATTCTCTGTTTTACCTGCTCGGCAAAGTCGACATTCGGCAGATCACCCAGCATATCTTCCAGCGAAGCATCCAGCCGCTTGCTCAGGAACGCATCGGCTGTTTCCAGTGGCACCCGCATCAGTTGCTGGTTCAGGCGCACGGCAATGCGTTTTGCTCCAAGCCGGACTCGCCCGTTAAGCGCATCCTCCACCCGCTGGCGGGTTTTTTCATGATCGCCGACCAGCCGGGTTTCCAGCACCAGAGAAGAGGGGCCCTGATCCAATGCTTTCCAGATCTTTGAGCATTGCCCCACCAGTGCTTCCAGATGCAGGGGGTGCGGAGAGCCCTTGGGCTCGAAGTAGATGGTCAAATATTGATCGTCTTCAACCGAGTAGAGCTGTACCTGGGTGCTGAAAACGGAAATGTACTTGATGATCCGGCGGACCCCGGTGCCTATGGTCTCGCTTGAGGTAGCGGCCAGACCCAGAACCTTGAGGGTATTTGAGCAGAAGGTCTTGCCCAGTTTGAGTCCAAAGCACTCATCACCGGACAGCACCGCTGCCGAATGCCATAAACGATTCATGTCGGTCTGACTGATCTGGGCCAGACTGTGATCTTCAGGTGAGCAATGATGACGCAGATCTGCCGGCAGATCCTTCGCTGATTTGCCGTATTGCTCCAATGTCTTGCTGATAGCCTTTGCCCAGAATGCCCGCTCCTGCAACCGTTGGCAGGGCAGGGGATGCAAAACCTGATTCATGCCTGAGACTCTCTTGTTTTTATTGTGGAGATTGGCAGTCTCTTGCTGCCTTCATGGACTCCACGATAGTGCAATCCAGTTGATTATGCAAAAGGATGCAACAGATTATTCCGCGCTGTGGATGATGCCTATTCAGCGTGTGAATGTCCCTGTAGGCCAAAATATTCGTCCTAATCGGTCAAAACAACTCCGCGCGCCGTGACAGACTAAATCCCGATGCCAGACGCCTCCCAGAGGTCTGGCGTCCATGATTCACTCTAACGGAGCAGCACAATGACAAAAAAAATGCATGCTTGGTCGCTCGCGGCATTGCCCCTGGCAATTGGATTGGCCAGCTTCAGCGGCTCAGCGAACGCCGCCAATTTCAACATCGGCCCGATTGACGCCCAATTCGACTCCACCCTGTCGGTTGGTGCCAGTATGTCCACCCAAAATGCGGACAAACGTTTCATTGGGGTCGCCAATGGTGGTCAGGCTGCGGCACGGACCTCGGATGATGGTCGTCAGAACTACAAGTCTGGTGACTGGTTCTCCAAGATCTTCCGCGGCGTTCATGACCTGGAAATGAAGTACGAGAACTCTGGCGCATTTTTCCGCGGCAAGTACTGGTACGACTTCGAGACCAAAGACGGCAGTCAGCGTTTCTACGATATCAGTGATCGGGGGCGTCCGCCGCTGGTCAAAGGATCAGGTGTTGCGCTGCTGGATGCATTTTTCTATCACAACTATTTTATCGGCAATAACCCAGGCAACATTCGTATCGGCCGTCAGGTCGTAAGCTGGGGTGAAAGTACCTTCATCGGCAACTCGATCAACTCGATCAACCCGATCGACGTAGCCGCTTTTCGTCGCCCTGGCGCGGAAATCAAAGAAGGCTTGATGCCGGTTGAAATGCTCTATCTCTCCCAGGGCCTGACCGACAGCCTGAGCCTGGAAGCCTTCTACCAGCTCAAGTGGCATGCTTCGGCAATCGATAACTGCGGTACTTTCTTCGGTGCTGATACCCTGGCAACTGGCTGTCTTGACCGCCTGGTTGTTGCAGGTCAAGACTTCCCGCAGGGCCAGCAGCCTCCGGGAACCTATATCGTCCGCGCGAAAAAAGACCGTGACGCTTCCGATAGCGGCCAATTCGGTGTTGCCCTGCGTTGGTTCGTACCGGCTCTGAATGATACCGAGTTCGGGTTCTTTGCCATGAACTATCACAGCCGTGCGCCGTACTACTCCAACATTGCAGGTTTGCCGCCGGGAGTAGGCAACCCGATTCTGGGTCTTGATGGTGTCAATGGTCCGGCTGGTTACTTCTTTGAGTACCCGGAAGATATCCGTCTGTACGGCGTCAGCTTCCAGACCAACGTTGGCGGCACTGCGCTCAGCGGTGAGTTGAGCTATCGCCCGAACATGCCGCTGCAGCTCAATACTGGGGATATGAGCCGTACCGCACTGGTTAACCCGGCAACCGGCCAAGACAACACTCACCGCGGCCTGCAGGTTGGGATTGGTGATGAAATCAGCGGCTATGAGCGTCAAGAGGTTTATCAGGCGCAAATCACCGCAATTCACTTCATTGAGCGCGTCATGGGTGCCAGCCGCCTGTCACTCGTGGGTGAAGTGGGCGTCAACTACATCGCAGGTATCGGTGATCTCAAGTTCGGTCGTGACTCACTGTTCGGCCAAAGCCCGTTCGTGGAAGGTGACGGCGGTGCTGGTGTACTGCCTGCCGGCCAGTGCTCTTCATTCCAGGGAACTCCGGTTGGTGGTTCGCCAAAGGCTGCAAGCTGGTGTGAGAACGATGGCTTCATGACTCGCTGGTCGTCCGGCTACCGTCTGCGTGCTGCGCTGGATTACAGCAACGTGTTCGCCGGTATCAACCTGAGCCCGAGCATCAGCTGGTCGCATGATATCGATGGCTATGGCCCGAACTTCTCGGAAAACGCCAAGGCCGTCAGCCTGGGTCTGAACGCCGATTACGCCAACAAATACAATGCCAGTATCAGCTATACCAACTTCTTTGATGGTAAGTACAACACCAACGTTGATCGCGACTTCCTCGCCCTCAGCTTTGGCGTAAGCTTCTGATAACTGGCCACTGGAGACCATAATATGCGTAAACAAACAACTCTTCTGGGTGCCGGTGGATTGGCTCTGAGCCTGTTGGCAACCAGCGTCATGGCGCAGGGCGTCACTTCTGCGGAAATTGCCCAGTTGGGCAATACCCTGACGCCGGTTGGCGCCGAGCGTGCCGGCAATGCTGCAGGCACCATTCCCGAGTGGACTGGTGGTCTGGGTCCGGATGCCGGTCAGGCTCTGGCTGACAACTTCCAGACCAACCCGTTCGCGGGTGAACAGCCGGAATTCGTGATTACTGCTCAGAACTATCAGCAGTATCGCGACAATCTGAGCCCCGGCCAGATCGCCATGTTCGAGCGCTATCCGGAAACTTTCCGCATGCCGATCTACAAGTCGCAGCGGACCGTAGGCTATCCGCAGTACGTCTATGATCAGGTCAAGGCAACTGCTGGTCAGGCGCGTCTGGTCAACAACGGTGATGGGATCGAAAACTTCAGTCATGGCGTGTTTGCTTTCCCGATTCCCAAGGCTGGCGCCGAGGTAATCTGGAACCACAACACCCGTTACCGGGTAAACATCAAGCGCTGGTACATGCAGGCAATGCCGCAGACCAACGGTTCCTACACCTTGATCAAGCTGGAAGAAGAAGTCGGTTATCCGCAGTACATGCCGGATGTTGACGAGTCGGCCATGCCCAACACCCTGCTGTTCTTCAAGCAGCGTGTAAACGCCCCGGCGCGTCTGGCTGGTAACGTACTGCTGGTACACGACACCCTGGATC